>JADLFV010000065.1 GCA_020849625.1 Phycisphaeraceae bacterium | reverse complement strand
GTTGCGCCGTACCCACTTGCACTTGCCCTTCGCCACCATCGCATCCACTCCCGTCGCTGATCAACACGGGAGGGATTGTCCGGATCACATGAGCGGCGGGAAGAACGCCATAGGGTTACCGGTTACCGGGCAGCGGCTCAGACGTTGATCAGGAAGAGTGGCGTAAAACCTGGGGCTGCAGCGGTGTTTTCACCATTCATCCCGAGCGCGTGACCAGGGACTTGCCGCCGATGTAGGGCGCCAATGCGGGATGACGCCGACGAGCTGGTTGGCGGTCATGGGGTGTCATCCTCCGTGGGCTTCCGGCGGTAGCCGCCGACCCGTGCCACAGGGTCCGCGGCTGCGCGCGCCGAGGGCTCAGGTAGTCCTGAATGCCGGCGCGAACGTGCTCGATGTCTTCACGCAGCCGCGCGTAGTCGAAGTGGCAGCGGGAGCCGTCTTGCCGCGGCAGGCTTGCGCTGCACTCGGCCAGGCGGTCGAGCAGATCGAGCTGGCGCGAGAGCGCGGCCAGGTGCTCACGCTCCGGGTTTGCTGCCCGCAGCGATGACGGGGGCAGACCCCAGCAGCAGGCACGCCAGTACGGCGCACGCGGTACGCCGCCATTCACTCGCTGGGGTGGTTGCCTGGAGTTGCCATTGCATCGATCCGAAGTCATGTGGTCGGTTCGATGCTGCGGGACACGGCGCCCGAGCGCCGCAAGGAATGGGAACAGCGGGGTGACCGGATGCATGCTGCGTCCATCCGCCTGGGGTGGTAAAGGTGGATTATATGGATTATAATCATTTAATTGTATCCTATCTAACTAAAGAAGGCGCCATGACCATGATCCATGCGCATGCCGAACTACCCGGTGTATCCACCTTGACCGGCTCGCCGAAGGACATTGGCCGCCGGCTGGACAAGCTCAAAGTCGATCAAGTCGTGGCGGTCGCCCTGGAGCACGTCACGGCGCGCGAGGTCGGGGCGATCGCCGAGACCATCGCCAACATCGTGCAGTTGGTGGTCCTGCGTCTGGCCCGGCACGAGCGCGAGGCCTTGGAATCCCTCGTCGATGTCCTCGTGCCCAAGGAGCCGCCGACACCGACGCAACTCAAGGAAGCGGTCATGCTGGTGAAAGCGCGCACGGCCGTGCTCGAGGAGGCGCACTGGCTGACGGCCGCCCAGATCGCCGAACTGGCGGGCTTCAGCATGAGCAATCGCAGCGCCCAGCCCAACAAGTGGAAGCGCGAAGGCCAGGTCTTCGCCATCCGGCATCATGGGATCGACTATTTCCCCGGCTATGGGCTCGATCCCCAGGCCGGCTATCGGCCGCTGAAAGCCCTGGCCAAGGTCATTCAGGCCTTTGGCGAAACCAAGGACGGTTGGGGCCTGGCATATTGGTTCGCGTCGGCCAACAGCTTCCTGGGCGGCAAACGCCCGCAGGACGTGCTGGCCACGCAGCCCGAGCGCGTCATCGCCGCGGCTGCGGATGAGCGGGAGGCCGTCGCGCATGGCTAAACGTCCCGGCGGATCGAAGCGTGCCGCCCCTGCGACGGACGAGCCGCGGCCCGTCGGCAGCACGCCCGCGCCGCCGGCGGCGTTGCACGTCTCGACGATGACCTGGAGCACCACGACGACCTTGCATCGGGTTCACCTGGATCGGTATGCCGGCGACCAGCTCAACCCCGGCGTCGAGGGCAATGCGCGATTCAGCCCGATCAAGAACGCCAAGGGCAAGACCATTCCCACGCTCTACGGCGGCAGCACGTTCGAGTGTGCCGCGATGGAAAGCGTGTTCCATGACGTGTCGTTCGCGCCGGGCTACAAGAACTACGACAAAGCGAAGCTGGCAGGCCAGGTGCATTCCCAACTCAAGCTGGGCACCGATGTGGTGCTGGCGGATCTCCGCAGCAAGGCCCTGCGCAAGCTGGGCATACAGCGCAAGCAACTGATCGACACGGAGAAGGATCAGTACCCGGCCACACGGCGATGGGCCGAAGCCATCCATGCGCAGCATCCCGACGTTCAGGGCTTGTGCTGGACCTCGCGGCAGGACGACAGCGCGCAGGCCGTCGTGTTGTTCGGAGATCGCATCGGCAAAGGGCTGCTGCGTCAGGTCGGTGCTTCCCGCAGCCTGCTCGATGACGGTGCTGCCTATGACGAACTGCTGGACCTCGCCGAGCAGATCGGGGTGAACATCGTGCCGGGGAAAATGTAGCCTTCGGGAGCGGTCATGACCATGGAGAACTTCTCCATCGACGAAAGTGGCTACACAGGCTTCGATCTGCTGAACAGCTTGCCGACGTGGTGATAGGTGCTGCGATTGAGGCAGGGAACACGTTGGCCGGATTGCGAGAGCCCGCCATGGATGCCGAAAAAGTGCCGGGCTCGTATGCCGAGGACCAGTTCATCCACATGATCCCTCTTGATTAGCGACGATGTTCAGCAAGTGGGCAGACTGTGAAAGTAGCGCCCCTCACCCTCGGTCCCTCTCCCGGAGGGAGAGGGAAGACAGGCTCCCTTCTCCCTCCGGGAGAAGGGCTGGGGATG
>JADLFV010000064.1 GCA_020849625.1 Phycisphaeraceae bacterium | reverse complement strand
TAATCAAGCAATTGAGCCTCATCCGAAACCGGACGGCCTTCCTATAAATGGGCGAAGCGCAACGTTTGTGCGCGCCGGAGGCAGTTTTGAGGGGGCAAAAATGAGCGTAAGTGCCGACGCAGGCAGCAATAGAAATTTTTTCGCGCGACCTTCAAAAAACTGAGAATTGCGTGCCAGCCTGTGCGCGCCGGCGGCCGTTTGCGAAAATATATGTAGGTGTTTATCCCTCGCGGTCACCCGGGGAATTCCCGACCTGGCGGCCGGGGCTAAATACGACCCGCCGATCGAAAATCAAACGCGGTCTCCGCACTGGCCGCATCCAAGGGTCGGCCCCTATGATTGACAGGCGTGCAATCAGGAAAGGAAGGTCCACGATGAATACCACAAGTGTGCTGAAATGGACTGGCGTGCTGGTCCTGCTGGCAAGCATCCCGGCCCTGCAGGGCTGCGCCTTTCTCGCCGGCGCCGCGGTGGGAGCAGGCGGGGCCGCGGCAGCCTACGAATACAACGCTCATGATGAGAGCGAAGACCTTGAGGAGGACTACAAGGAAGGCCGCATCACGAAAGCGGAATACGATGCGCGGCGCAAACAGATCGACGAAAGCTCAGTCACCCAGTGACCCGATTGATTGCGACCAGCGGTCGCATCCTTGAAGCGCTGGACGAAATCTGTTGAACCGCCAAGACGCCAAGAGCGCCAAGATTAGAAATCGTGTGAGAAGCCACTAGCCATGAGCCATGAGCCACGAGGGTTAAGTCTGGGGCGTTGTCCCTGATGGCTCGTGGCTAGTCGCTCATGGCTTCTCACACTTTCTTAAAGGCACTTGGCCAAAACATAGCACAAAAGGCACACGCATGAAAACGTGAAAACGGGGTCACCCCGTATCGGAAGATGAAAACGGGAAGATGAAAGCGGGGTCTGACCCCGTTTCGGCCTCCCGTTTCGGCCTCATGGTCAGACCCCACTGACTGTCCGATGGTCAGACCCCACTGACTGTCCCGTTCCGGATTTAATGCAGGTGCAGATCACAACCCGTACAAAATACCTGGACATCGGTCAAGGAAATACTCACTCAGCTCACGATAACGTTCCGCCAATTTGCTGTTAGATTGCTTTTCAAATTGTTTCAATTGCTCATGAACAAATCTATACGCATCTTGCACGACTTTAGCCCAATGCGGTTGTTTCATTGCACGTATCTTTGTTCCTAGATAATCAATATAGAAGGCTCCTTCAGAGTCTTTGGAAATCACTGCTTTGCATTCAGCTGCGAGTTCTTGGTGTAACTGGTTGTATGGAGCTTCATCTATGTCTGATGGAATAGTGTCCAGACATTCTACAAATGCGTTTCCGACCATTATTCTAGGGTACCTTGCAACTTCGTGTTCTAAAGTGTAGGCATCTTTGAGGACAGGGCCGTAGATTTCACCTGGACACAGTTCCGCTCCGTGGCCCAAATCTATTCCTCCACGGATTGGGATTCCTTGGCTTAGCATAGCAGGCATGACTAATGCAATGCCATACACTATGGCATAGATTACTCTCGATTGAAATATTTCTTTGGACTTCAGTGGGAAATAAACGATCAACGTATCTGAAAATGTTTGGAATCGTATTTCGCTTGTTCTACGACGGAAATATTGTTGTTGTATGTCCGAGGGCAATTGCTTGATGTGGTCTGGTGGTCTTGTAGCAAGAAATGATTGGAATAATTCATTGAAAGCCACACGAAAACGATACACCATTCGAACCATATCGAAGGAAAGCTGCTTAAAGCGTTCACGTTGTAGAGAAGGATTATCAATGAGTTTTAGTTCGTCCATTTTGTCTTGTTGGCCCAGTATGTCGAAGTATGCGACCACATACCAACCAACAGACACTGGTTGTTCGACGGCAGGGATTCGTATTTGAGAATGTGTGTCTTCAAGCATAGTGATGATAATATCACCAGACTTAGACCGGTTCCGGAACGAGTGAGTAGCCCTCTTTTGATGACATCGTCATGACGGTCTGTCAATCGTCATCCGAACTTCATCAATCGAGTTTTCACTGCTCGCCCAGCGCCGCCACCTGGCGGTACTGATCTCGGAAGAACAGCGTCCAGGTGAGGCGGTCTTTGTCGCGCTGGTCGGGGTTGCTGCGCCAGCGGGTGGCGAGGCTGTCCACGAAATCCTTCAAGGTCTGGGCGGCTTCGGCGTGGCGGGGATGGTTGATGTCGCCTAATGCGACCTGCCACTGGGCGTCCAGGCCGTCGGGCCAGATCAGGCTCAATTCCGGGGGCATTTGATCGAAAAGCGCTTCCATCTGCTGGCGTTTGGCGGGGTCGTCGGTGTGAATGATGGCACGCCAGGCGTCGGCCAAGTCCTGGTGGATGTCGATGGCCAATGCGTGGCTGATGGGAGCGATGGTGTTGAAGAACGAGGGCATGCCGTCGGGCAGTGGTTTGCTGGACTCGAAGGGATCGATCTGCGGGTCGGTCCAGTTGATTTTTTCCTGCGGAGTGAACAGATCGGCGCGGATGGGTTGGCGGCGAAGCTCGTATTTTTCCGGGCCGCCGGAGGTGTTGAGTTTGAGCTGCCAGAGGCGCTGGGCGGGTTTGCCGAGCATCCAGCGGACGAACTGCTGAGCGGTTTCCATGTGCGGCGCCCCCCGGAAGATGCTGAGGGTATCCGCCGTGGTGCTGGTCATGAAGGGCGGATCGACATAGCCGATGCGGTTGTGGCCGACGCTGCCGGCCTGGAAGCGGCCGTAGTAGTCGATGCACATGCCGGCGGCGGCTTCACCGGCGGAGACGTCGATGGGCACCTGGGTGGAGCTGGCGGTGAAGTAGCGTGCGTTGGCGAAGATGCGGCGGAGCATGGCCCAGCCTTCGGTCCAGCCGGTGCGGCGCATCACGGCGTGGTAAGCCGCGGTGATGGAGCCGGAGTGCGCGGGGTCAGCCAGTGCCACGGCACTGAAAAGTTTGGGATTGGTCAGATCAGACCATGTGGTCGGTTCGGGCACGCCGATGGCCTGGAGGTAGGGGCAGTTATAGACGATGCCGAAGCTGGCCAGGACGACGCCGGTCCAGCGTTGCTGCTCGTGGTTGAGTCGTTCGCCGCCGATGTTGGGATAAGGGAATGCTTCTTTGAAAAGCTCGGGCGGGATCTGGGCGGGGATGGTCAGGGGGACATATTCATCGTCGCGCTTGATGCCTTTGGCGAGGATGTCGTGATCGTACTCGCCGCCGCCGAAGAACAGGTCGATGCCGATGCCCTGCTCTTCGCGATGCTCATCGACCAGCACGGCGAACTGATCGAGCACCTGTTTGCGGATGTCACTGGTGCCGCCGGAGCGCCAGTCGAAGGTGACAGGCGGCAGGCCCTGCTGGCGGCGCCAGCGGTTGAAGCCGCGGTCCATCTCGAAGCGGATCGAGTCGTTGTGCGGCGTGTAGATGATCAGCGTATCGCCGCCCCCGGAAGTGCCCCCGCTCCCGGAAGTTGAAGAAGCAGTATCTGCACCCGAAGCTGAATCCGTGTTCGCGCTCGGACGCAGCACGTAGGGCAGGCCCACGATCAGCACCAGCAGCGCCAGGATGATCCACTTGCTCGCATGATCGCGCATGGGCAACAGGATACCGCAATCGATTGACAGGAGGTCGGAAGATATTCCAGCCAAGCTCGAAGACTCGCATGGCCGGGCTTGGGGTGGGGATGCGTTTTTTCCGGGGGTTTGGCAGGAAATATTTGGGGCCTATACTGAGTCGCGGGTCAGACATCACATTGTTCTAACCCACGATTGAAGAACCCTCTCCCCCTGGGAGAGGGCAGGGTGAGGGCGGATTAACCAGAGACGTGTTTCGACAATGTGGCTCGCAGAAGTTCGGCCCTCACCCCAACCCTCTCCCAAGGGGAAAGGGAGTTATGAAACAGTATTTATCCATCACGGAGACTATGCTCATGCGCATCATCAGCTTCCTCGTCACACTGCAATTGGCCGGCGTTCTGATGGCGGCGGAGCCGGCCATGACCGACATCTTCGTCAGCGGGCAGAACGGCTATCACACCTATCGCATCCCCGCCATCGTGGTGAGCAACGACGGCACGCTGCTGGCATTCGCGGAAGGTCGCAAAAACAGCGGCGGCGACAGCGGCGACATCGACATGCTGGTCAAGCGCTCCACCGACGGCGGCAAAACCTGGAGCGGGCAGATCACCGTCTGGGATGATGAGCAAAACACCTGCGGCAATCCCTGCCCCGTGGTCGATCAGTCCACCGGAACCATCTGGCTGCTGATGACCCACAACCCGGGTGTCTATCACGAGCGCAAGAGCAGCAACGATCCGGCTGACTCGCGCACCGTGTGGGTCACGCACAGCGATGATGACGGCCAGAGCTGGTCGCAGCCCACCGACATCACTGCCACCACCAAGAATCCGAATTGGGACTGGTACGCCACCGGTCCCGGCATCGGCGTGCAACTGCAGCGCGGCGCACATCCCGGCCGGCTGCTGATCCCTGCCAATCACGACACCAAAGGCTCCGAACAGGCCCCCAGCATCCGCGGCGCGCACAGCATCTACAGCGACGACCACGGCCAGACCTGGATGCTCAGCGACAATGCCATTCAGCCGAACATGAACGAGAGCCAGCTTGTCGAACTGCCCGACGGGCGGGTGATGACCAACATGCGTTCGTACTATGGCGATGCGCGGCGGCGTTACGCGCTGAGCGAAGATGGCGGCACCACGTGGGGGCCGGCGGTGCGGGCCGATGAACTGGTCGAGCCGGTGTGTCAGGCCAGCATCGTGCGTTACAGTTGGCCGGACGACGGTGACAAGAGCCGCATACTTTTTTCCAATCCCGCCAGGGAAAAGGGCCGCGATCACATGACCATTCGATTGAGTTATGACGAAGGCTTCACCTGGCCGGTGTCGAAGCTGCTGTATGAGGGGCAGGCGGCGTATTCGTGTCTGGTGAGACTGCCCGACGGGCGCATCGGTTGCTACTTCGAGGCGGACAAATACAAGCGGATGACGCTGGCGGTGTTCGACTTGGCGTGGCTGACGGACGGGCGGGATGGGGGCGAATAAATCCGCATCAACGGGCGAGCATACTTTGGGTGCCACACCCGCGTGCGGGTGTGCCGGGTGGTTCGCACGGCCGACGCGCGGCCGTGGTACCCGCTTGGAATCGGGCGAATAAACCCGGGAAAAACCGCTGGATACTCAGTTTGCCCGCTGCACCGGGGCTGGTACAATGGTCGGTTCGCCCCCGGTGCAGGCTCCGGTCGTCGATCGGACATCGAGGGCGTCACCAAGGCGGCCGCCGCATGCCCCGTGCGTGTGAGCGTGTCGCGACTGAGCCGCGCAAGCGACCCGGTAGGAGCAATCGGAATCCCCCCTCTTCATGGTCGATTACAACCTTATCGCTTCCCTCGACGTTGACGACGACAAAATTCAGGAGATGCTCGAAGCCGAGTACGGCCAGGCGATCGCCGGCGGTGACATGGACGGCTTGCTGGGCACGCAGATCAGTGACTTCAAGCCCGGCGCCATCCTCCAGGGCAAAGTCATCGGCATGGCGGGTGACGACTTTTTGATCGAAGTCGGGCTCAAGAGCGAAGGCATTCTCGAGCGCGGCGAATTCGATGAGCCGACGTCGGTGGAGATCGGCGACGTGGTCGAAGTGCTGCTGGAAGAAGTCGAAGGCGACGGCGGGCACGTGATCATCTCCAAGCGCAAAGCCGACCGCATCCGCGGCTGGGAGCGCATCATCACCGACAGCAAGGAAGGCGACGACGTCCAGGGCCGCGTCATGCGCAAGATCAAGGGCGGCCTGCTCGTGGACATCGGCGTGCCCGTGTTCCTGCCCGCCAGCCAGGTCGATATCCGTCGCCCCGCGGACATCGGCATCTTCATCGGTCGCTCCATCAAGGCCAAGATCCTCAAGATCGACGAGCAGCGCCGCAACATCGTCATCAGCCGCCGCAAGCTCATCGAAGAAGAACGGGCGGAGAAGCGCAAGAAGCTGCTGGAAACCGTCAAGGTGGGCGACGTGGTCGAAGGTACGGTCAAGAACATCGCCGACTTCGGCGCGTTCGTGGACCTGGGCGGGATCGACGGCCTGCTGCACATCACCGACATGTCCTGGGGCCGGGTCAATCATCCTTCCGACCTGGTCCGCATCGATCAGAAGATCAAGATCAAAGTCCTCAACATCGACTTTGACAAGGAAAAGATCGCCCTGGGCCTCAAGCAGACCGAAGCTTCGCCGTGGGACGACATCGAGAGCAAGTACCCGGTCAACACTCGCATCAAGGGCGTGGTGACCAACATTATGAGCTACGGCGCATTCGTGAAGCTGGAGGAAGGCGTCGAGGGCCTGGTGCACATCTCCGAAATGTCCTGGACCAAGCGCATCAATCACCCGTCCGAAATCGTCAGCATCGGCGAAGAGGTCGAAGTGGTCGTGCTCGACATCAACAAGGACAAACAGGAAATCAGTCTCGGCATGAAGCAGACCGAGGTCAACCCGTGGGAACTGGTGGCTGAGAAGTATCCGGCCGGAACCGTCATCGAAGGCAAGGTGCGCAACCTGGCCAGCTACGGCGCGTTCGTGGAGATCGAGCCGGGCATCGACGGCCTGCTGCACGTGTCGGACCTGTCCTGGACCAAGAAGCTGTCGCACCCCAACGAAATGCTGCAGAAGGGCGACCAGATCAAGTGCGTGGTGCTGGAAGTCGATCGCCAGAAGCAGCGCGTGGCCCTGGGCCTCAAACAGATGCACGAAGACCCCTGGCTGGAGGCGATCCCGTCCCACTATCAGCCCGGCATGATCGTCCGCGGCAAGGTGACCAAGATCACCAACTTCGGCGTGTTTGTCGAACTGGAAGAAAACCTCGAAGGTTTGCTGCACATCTCCGAACTGGCTGACCACAAGGTCGAGAATCCGCAGGAAGTGGTGCAGCAGAACCAGGAGGTCGAGGTCAAGATTCTGCGCGTCGATATCGAAGACCGCAAGATCGGCCTGTCGCTCAAGCGTGCCCAGTGGACATCCGACCAGGAAGCCGCAGCCGAGAAGCGCGATCGCGCCCCCAGTGCCGGCGGCCTCGGCGGACTGGGCGGCCTCGATCACCTCGGCACCGACAAGATCACCTTCGGCCCCGGCGGCTCCAAGACCAACGAATAACCCGCCGCAGGTCTGCCACGCAACAACCCCGAAGCCCACGGATTCCATCCGTGGGCTTTTTTTCACCCCCTCTCCCCCTGGGAGAGGGCCGGGGTGAGGGCCGAACACCTGCAAGCCACATTGTCGAACCACGCCTTCACCCCACCTTCTCCCAAAGGCCAAAGGCAATCAAACAACATGTGAACTTTTTCATTGGCGTCACGACCCCCGACGATATAATCAACGTAAGACAACCTGTTGCGATGCTGGTGCGAGCCCAAGATCCAGACATTGCCATTTTTTATTCATTCCCATTCGCGCTGATCCCCAGCCCGCACCGCTCGCGCGATCGGTTCGCTTGTGGCGAGTCGATCACGGTCCTGCTGCCGCTGTCGGTGCGGACGTCCTAGGCATCACCCCGCCGACCCGTCAGCAGCCCTTGCACGGCCACGGCCGCGGCGCGATCACCGCGCCCGGTCACAGTCACGAAAGGACGGGTGCGGACATGACATCGCTCGATCAACAGCCATCTACCACCGTCGTCGATCCCATCGTGTTGCGTCGTTCGCCCTGGGAGTGGATCATCGATTACAACCCCTTCTACCTGCTCAGCGGGGCGGCCATGCTGCTGGGATGCTTCCTGCTCAACCGTGCGCTGACCCAGGCTGACCCCGACCGCTTCGACTGGCTCGTCAAGCTGCTGGTGGTGTTCAACCTCTATGAGTTGGTCGTCATCGCCCTGGGCATCTGGCTGGCCCGCAAGCTGCAGATCATGCGCCATGCCCTGGTGCTGCTGGTGCTGGAGGTGCTGCTGCTGAGCGATCTGACGCTGCTATTCCACCGCAGCTTCACCTTCAACGAATTCAACGGCCTATGGGTCTGCGCCCCGGCCTGGGTGCTGGCACTGGCCAAACTCGCTGTCATCTTCTGCGGCATGAACATCCGCCTGCTGCCGCGCGGCTGGGCCATCCTCGCCCTGGACCTGGCCGCCCTGCTGCTGCTGGGCGGTGTGTGGCGGGCACTGGTCAAAGCGAATTTATTTCATGCCGATCAACTGTACCTGGGCTGGTGGCTGCTGGCCTTGCTGATCGGCCTGCGCGGCATCCGCTGGACAGAACACGAAACGCCCCGCGGCGATCCCGCCCGCATCCTGCTGACAGCCGCACGCTACGTGCCGCTGACTTCCGTGACGCTGCACCTGTGGGCCACGCACTGGGTGTTCAAGGGCACCGATCTGCACGCCTATGACCTGGCCCCGATGCTGATCGGGCTGGGCGGGTTGCTGATGATCAAACACAAAGACCCGCAATGGTCCATCGAACGGCGCATCGCCCTGCTCGGCACCGGCATCGCCGCGCTGGCCCTCAGTGCCGGCGGCCCCGTGTGGTTCAACGCCGGGTACTGGTCGATCACACCGCTGCGCCTCATGCTGCTGGCCGACGCGGGACTATGGACGACCGCCTGGTGGATTAACGGGAGCCACCTGCTGCTGCTGCCGGCCGGCGTACTGTCGTTCCTGATGAGCGCATTGGGCCACAATCTCTGCGTCATCTTCGATCGCCTTCGCACCCTTGGCGACAAATCCACGCCCGACTCCGCCGCCGGCTGGGGCTGGTCCGCGGTGGCCTGCGCCTTTGTCATGCTGGCTGCCGGCGCCGCCCTGAGTTGGCTCACGCACCGTTCGCAGATGGACAGGAACTGACCTTGATCCCGAAGCCCACGGATTCAATCCGTGGGCTTCGAATTGATCCTGCGAAGGAGCCACTGCCTGATATCGCATCACACCGAGGCCGCCCCCACTCATGGCTATTACTAGTTTTCTAAAAAACTAATAATAGCAACGGGAGGTGTAACTGGTCGGCTGGACTGGCAGAGGAGTTGCGGTGAATGACCCTCCGGCGTTCGAGTTTGCTCATACCGATGCGGCGGCGGCGCTGACGTGCTCGACCGCGTTGCGGAAAAATTGCAGGCCGGCCGGGGTGGAGGTCAACCTTCCGGGGGCGGTCCAGCGCGGATGGTTCGTTGCAGCGCAGAAGCGCTCCGGGTGCGGCATCAGGCCCAGCACCAGCCCGCTTGGATCACAGATGCCCGCGATGTCGTCCACGGAGCCGTTGGGATTGTCGCCGGCAGTGTAACGCAGCGTGATCTGTCTGTTCTCGCGTAGCTGGATCAGATATTGCTCACTTCCGGGGGTGAAGCGGCCTTCGCCGTGGGCGATGGGCAGATCGAACTCACCTAAACCTTTGGTCCAGATGCACACGCTTTCGGGCGCCGCAGAGAGCTTCACCCAGCGATCGATGAAGCGGCCGCAGGTGTTATCCGCCAGCGTCACCGTCTGCTCAAACTTCCGGGGGTCAGGCAATAATCCCATCTTGACCATGACCTGAAAGCCGTTACAGATGCCGATCATGGGCACGCCGCGCTCGACCGCCTGTTGCAGCGGCTGCATCAGGTGATGGCGAATCCGATTGGCGAAGATGCGACCGGCCGCGATGTCATCGCCGTAGCTGAATCCGCCGGGGAAGCCGATCAGATCGAACCCGTCGATCAGTTGCGGCTGCTCGATCAGGCGATTGAGATGAATGGTCTCCGTCGCCGCCCCTGCCAGTTCGAAAGCATGGGCCAGTTCGACGTCGCAATTGGTTCCAGCGGTGCGGATGATGAGAGTGCGGGGCTTCATGGGCATATCGTAGCAAATGCACAACCTGGCGCACCGTCCGTTCAGCGGACGTCGGCCAGTGGCTGGATGCGGCCGGTGGCGGAGATGGCGAAGTAGTCGCCTTGCATGTCTTCGATCACGGCGATGCCGTTGGGCGGGATGGCGGCGGCGGCGTGGGGGTGGCGCAGGCGGATGCCCAGGTCGCGGGCCTGACCGTCGGAAGTGACGAAGATCGCATGGTAGTTGCGCGAATTGGACACCACCGCTGCGCCGTCCGGCTCGATCGCCACGCCGAAGCGCACGTCGCCGGCGCCCAGCATCACGTCACCTTCCTGCACCGCTTCCACCTTGCTCAGATCGCTGCCGGCCTGGGCGCTGGCCTGCGGGGTCAGCGATGTGCGGCCCAGCCACAGGCCAAGGCCCATTGCCGCCAGCACCATCGTTGCTTTCGGCCAATGATTTCCTGACTGCTGCATGAGTGTTCCCTTCTGTTTGTGTGATCCATCCCGTTTGATTCACGTCCGTGAGTTAGTGCCGATAACCCCCTGCTTTGCCGGGGGTTCCCCGGGCGGAGCCCGGGGCTAAAGGCGCTGCGATAGCGCATCTCACACCCTATGGCGCAAAAAGCCGGTTTTCCGCTTTAACCGCCCGCTGTTTGCGAGCGATTTCGCAGTGTCTGGGCGAACCGCTCCAGCCAGGCCGCTTCCGGGGGGCCGTAGGGGCGGATGATGCGCTGGGTGCCGCGGTCTTCACGGTAGAGCAGGGCGCGGAAGGGGCCAAGCTGATTGGCGTCGGCTGAGTCGATCAGGGTGGCGGAGTCGGTGGCGCTCATCTGGAAGAGCACGCGCTGGTCGAAGGCCCGCAGATCACGGCGGTCGAACATCTGATCCAGGGCGGCGGCGCGATCGCACCATGCGATGGTGTGGATGCCCACGGCCGGTCCGTCGTGCAGCAGTTCGACGAACATCTTGTCCGCCCCCGGAACCACCGCCCCCGCCCCAGGAAGCGAAGAGTCTTTGTCGGCGTCGAAGTTGAAGGAGATTTCCTCCTCGCGTTTGCGCAGATCGCGCAGGCGATGCAGGGCGAACACGATCAGGAACACCGACGGCTGCGGATAGCTGGCGCTGTCCTGCGTGCGCTGTTGCATCAACTCGTGCAGTTCGGCGATGGCGGAGCTGATCTGACGCCAGGCGACCAGGTCGCAGCGGTTGGGCATCAGTTGCGGCCAATGCTCGAACTGGCGGGCGTGCTCCGGCTCGGGTGAGCCGTTGATGATGACAAAGCGGGCGCGGTCCGGCGGCAACTGGGCGGCCAGGCTCAACACGCCGCTGAAGGTGATGGCCAGTGCGGATTCAGCGCGGGGCCCGATGATCAGGCCGTTAGCGCCACTGATGCGGGGCAACTCGAACGCGGCCGGTGGTTCGATGGCGATCGGCTCACCGAGATAAGCCCTGGCCGGTTCATGATCATCCGCCGCGGCGGGATGGGTCAGGGCCGCGGCCAGCGGGATGTTGGCGGAGATGTCGGCCGGGAGCGAGCCTTCAAACACCGCGCACTGCACCGCCCTGCCGCCGCGCGATTCGTGATGCTGGGCCACGCGGTCGAGCTGCTGCTTGTGCAATTCACCGGGCAACCAGGCGACCTGAAAGAAAATGTTGGCCGTGGCGGCTCCGCCCTGCTCGTTGTAGATCGCTTCGCCGGGGCGGCTGAGCAGGCGGGCGGCGGTGTTGTCTTCGCCCAGAATCAGTTGCGAGTCCGCCTCGCCGCACATCAATGCGACGCGCACGGCCATCTGGCTGGCGGTGCCCAGTGCCAGTCCCGCCGCACCGCTGAGTGATTGCGTGCCCATGATGGCGTGCATGCCGAAGGCGCGGCCCTGGCGCACCAGTCGATCGAGCAACGTCGCGGCAGTCAGCGCGATCTGATCGTCGGCTGCGAAAAGCTCCTGGAACTCGTCAACGATCAGCAGCGTGCGCGGCATGCGATCATCAGGCCTGGCGGCGCGATACGAGGCGATGTCATGCACGCCGGTCTTGCGGAATTTTTCGCCGCGCTCGTCCATCTGGGCATCAAGCTTTTTGAGAATGGACAAGCCGAAGGCGCGGTCGGACTCGATGGCCACGGCCCGCAGATGGGGAATGCGATGGGTGACGTAGGGTTTGAACTCGACGCCGCGCTTGAAATCGACCAGGTAAAGCTCCAGTTCATCGGGGCTGTACCAGAGAGCGAGGTTGGTCACCAGGGCGTGCAGGAGCGAGGATTTACCTGAGCCGGTTTTGCCGGCAATCAGAGCGTGCTGAGCGACGCCGACGCCGAAGGTCATCGGCTGGAGGCGCGTGGCGCCGGCCTTGCCGATGGGCACCGACAGATCGTGGCTGCTGGACTTGAACCACAGCTTGTCAGCCGACGGCGCGATGGTGGCGAACGGCAACTGCACGCGCGATGCGGACACCGCCTGGCGGCCGACGCGGTCGATCAGTTCGCGCATCAACTCGTCACTGGGCGGCTTGTCCAGGGTTAACGCAAAACGCGAGAACACCTCATCGCGCCAGACGTAGCGCGGCGGAGCGTCGCCATTCTGTTGCTGCACCTGTTGAATCGTCGTGCAACGGGCAGCCAGGTCGCTCTCGGCATCCGAAGGCAGCCGCTGCCGCACATCCTGCACGGCCAGCACGTACACCCCGCAGCGCGGGCCGCTGGCAGCGATCGAGTTCAAGCGGGCGATGGCGGTCGGCGTCAGGCCTTGTGGATAATCCGCCACCACCACGAAATGGTAAGGCTCAGCCAGTTCGCCGGCCTGGAGGTTGTAGGCGTCGATGTGCTCGAAGCGATTGCGCAGGTGTTTCTGAATGACGTAACTGAGGTGATCGGTCAGGTCGGCCAGGCGCTGCTCGATCTGGGCCGGCTCGCTCCAGATACGGGTGTTGACCAGCGATTCATCGTAGTCCGCCAGGTGCATGAACCCGGCGAAAGTCTGGCCGAGGCCCACCGGATCGATGAGTGTGAACTTGACCTGTCCCGGCGGCAAGGTGGTGAGCAGGCGCATCATGGCGGAGCGCACGGCATCGAGAGCAGGCTCGCGGCCGAGCGGATCGGTCTGGATCAGCAGGCTGCGCTCACCGGGCCCGGCCAGGATGGCGGGAATGGCGTAATGCGGCGGCCAACCCAGGTCGAATTGCCCGCCGCGTTGCTGGGGATCGAGCAGACAGTCAGAGGCAATCGCCAGTTGACCGAAACGCGCCGCGGCGGCGGGCTTCGGTGAGGGCGTCCAGTCGGGCCAGGCCGGATCGCTCCACGGTTGATTGTGTGCGGCGTCCAGTTGTTGCGACGGCTCCAATTCGGCCAGCACCTGGTCGCGGCCGGCGGTCCAGCCATCGAGCAAGGCGCTCTGGGCGTTGTGGAACATCGTCTCCAGCCGGCCCATGTCGCGCCCGGTGCGGCGCTGGGCGACTTCGCGGCGAAGGGCCAGGCAATCGGCCAATCTTTTGCGGCGCTGCTCCGAGTCGCGCTTGAAGGCGGCCAGCTCTTTGACCTGGGCGGCGGCGCGGGTCTGGCGTTGCTCCTTGATCACCTGCTCGAGTTTGACCACGGCGTCTTTGCCCTTGCGTTCGATTTTTTTGTGGCGCGCGGCATAGCTCTCATCGATCTTGCGGGTTTTCTCATCGCAGGTCTGTTGGGCGGCGGCGACTTGTTCATCGTGCAGACTGCGGGCGAGCTGACGGTCGTGCTCGATGGCGCGGTCCAGGGCGCTGAAGGCGGCCTCAGCCCGGGCGCTGTAAACGCGCACCCGCCGCCGGGCCAGTTGGAAGAGCGTCAGCCCGGTCAGCAGGATCAGGCCCAGGGCCGCCGCCATGCCGCTGAGCACGGCCATACCAGTCGAAACCTTCCACGCCGGCCAGATTTTCATCGCGGCGTAACCGCTGCCGGCCCCGGCGAACAGCACCAGCACCGACCACAGATAAGGCTCGACGCCGAAGAAAGCGTGCGGCAGCGTCAACTCGTGCAAGCGACGCACCGCGAGGACGGATTGCTCCATGAAGCGGTCGATCTGAACCTTGGAGGCCTGCTCCTCATCGGGCGTTTCAATGGTGATTTCGGCAGGCGATTTGTCACTGCTGCTGCGCATGATGCGGGGAAAGGTCAGCACGCGATCGGCCGCCTGCTGGCGCAGCAAAGTCAATTGCGAATGGCATGCGTCATCTTCCTGATGCCGCCGCTTGAGCCAGGCTGCATGGTGATTCTGCTGATCTTCGAGCACCTTGACGGCCGCGGTGCGCGAGTTGGCCACGTCTTGGCGCAGGTGGTTCAACTCGTGCTCGTGGCGGCGATGGGTCTGCTCGCGCAGGTCGCGGGCTTCGTGTTCGTCGGCTCGTAGTTGATCGTGCTGGCCCTGGATGAAGGCCTCCAGCGCGGATTCGCATTCCGCGTTGATCTGCGCCAACTGCCGTGCCCGGGCGGCGATTCGTTCCTGCACGCGCTGATCGCGGCGCTCGATCCATGATTTGCGGGCCCGGTAGCCGGTCTGCTGCGTGTGATCAGCCTGGTCGGCCTGGTGAGCGGCGTCGTACAACCGGCGAAGCGCCTGACGCTGCACCTGGAGCAGGCTGGGCTGCTCGCTCACCGCCTCGACAAGCTGGCCGGCCCCCTGCTGGTTCATGAACACTCCTGTCGGGCTTTCTGCACCACGGTGTGGGCATGGTTCATGGCACTGATCACCTGGCGCAGATCGTGGTCGATGACGTCGATGATCATCTCCTGGAAGTGTTCGGCGGCCGGGTCGCGCCAGCGATGCGACACGTGCTGCCAGCGGGCCAGCACCGCCTTGCGGGCGTCATTGAGTTGGGCCATGGCCACCGTGGCGCTCATCGCTGCTGCTCCTGTTGATCATCGTCAACTTTGTCCGCTTCGATCAGCGGGGCGCCCGGAGGCAGCGTGACCGCGGCCTCGGCCCCGGCGGCGGCATCGGCGACCGATTCGTCAGCATCGGCGAAGGACACGTGCGTGTAATTTTCCAGGTGGGCCACCAGCTTCTCCAGGTACGCGGCCGCCTTGGGGATGATGCTCTCGACCAGGCGGTCGGCCGGCTGCACGCCGCAGCGATAGAGGAACGCTTCCTTTTCGAAGCGCGCCTTCCATTGCTTGGTGACAGCCGCCCGCTGCTGGGCATGTTCGAGCTTGGCTTTGGCGGCCAGCATGGCTTTCTGCTCGACCAGGGCCGAGGGCGGCTGGCCGGTGGGCGTGGGCGACATTTTCTTTCGGCGAAGAGCTTCGGCGGCATCATGGAAACTGCGCTGACAGCGATCGCATTGCGACTTCCAGTATGCGGGCTGCGTGTGGTTGATCCAGGATGCGGTGGCGTTGACCTCGGAGTTGGCCGACTGAACGCCGGTGCGGATCTTGTCAGCCACGGTCAGCAGAAAGGCCCGCAGTTCGAGCAGTTCGGCGATGGATTGAACGTTGGCTGAGCCGGGCATGGCGATCCTTACAAACATTTCACCGCAGAGAGCGCAGAGATCGCAGAGAACGCAGAGAAAGGCAGATCACGCTGATGCACGCGGATGGGACGTGGATGAACGCAGATAGGAAGCCGTGTTTTGTTTGATCTATATTCATCTGCTTTCATCCGCGGTTCATGTCTTTGCTTCTCTGCGTTCTCTGTGTCCTCTGCGGTGAATGGCATTTCCATATTCAGCGTTGCTTGAGGTACTCTTCAATGTGCCGGGCCTTGCGGGTCAGGACGCGGGCGTGCTCGTCGCTCTGCTCCAGGAATCGGGCCAGGCTGCGGCTGATCTGTTCGAACGACTCGCTGAACTTCTGCTGCTCCTGATCCTGCCAGTCATTTTCCAGGCGGCGCATCTGGCCCCGCAGGCCCTGGAGCATCTCGGTGAGGCCCTGATTGAAGCGGGTGAGGGTGCGGGCGAAGCGTTGCAGTTGTTCGGGATCGACGTGTGCTTTGGCCATGGGCGATCGCCTCGTGTTCGGCCGGTGGCCCGGCGTGGTGAGGGTGGCGTTAAGTTGATTGTAACAGGCAGGATATGCCCGGGTCACCCCCGGAAGCTACAACGGATCGGCCGGAGGGGTGCATGACAGCCCACGCGGGGTTGAAAGTGGGGATCACGAAACTCGAAATCCGGAACTCGAAACTCGAAATAAACTCAAAACTCGAACACGAAAAAGCCGCTGACAAGGTCTATTTTTAGCTTTTGGGTTTGGGTTTTATTTCGAGTTTCGGATTTCGAGTTTCGGGTTTTACTGCCCCCGCGTGGCGGTCATGCCCCCTCAGCCGGGCGCTTGCCGCTGCGGCGGTAGGCGGCCCGCTGTTTGGCGTATTCCTGCGGATTCACCGGCAGGTCCGGCTCAGATTCGCCCTGCTGCACCTGCTCGTGCAGACGCTTCAGATACGGCACGCACCACTGGCAACCGGTGCCGGCCGAGAGACATTCGCTGATCCGGCTGGCCACCGCGGGCTGCTCCCGCCGGCAGAAGTTGACGATCTTCCGCTTGCTGACGCGAAAACAGAGACAGACCAGGTCGTCGTCGTGCATGAGGAGAGTATAGGCTTGAGGGGTGAGGCTTGAGGGGTGAGATGCTGATTGGGGACCTCAAGCCTCACTCCTCAAGCCTCCTCCGCTACAATCCTCCCATGCCCGCGCCGCAGAAAATGCCCTCGGCCTTCGCTCGACTGATCGAGCAACTGCAAACCCTTCCGGGGGTCGGCTCGCGCTCGGCCCATCGCATCGCCTTCCATCTGCTCAAGTCGCCCCCGGAAGATGTCAACCGGTTGGCGGCTGCCCTGCACGATTTCAAGAACGATCTGAAAGTCTGCACCGAGTGCGGCAACGTCACCGAGGCAGACCCCTGTTCCATCTGTGCTGACGACAAGCGCGACCCGGCCAGCATCCTGGTCGTCGAGCAACCCACCGATATCGCTGCCCTGGAGCAGACCGGCATCTATCGCGGCCGCTACCACGTGCTGCTGGGCCGCGTCGCACTGCTCGACGGCATCGGCCCGGGTGAGCTGAACGTGGACCGGCTGATTGAGCGGGTCAAGCGCGGCAACGTGCGCGAAGTGATCCTCGGCACCAACCCCACGCTGGAAGGCGATGGCACCGCCCTGCTGCTGCAGGAACAACTGCACGAACTGGGCGTGCGCGTCACCCGCCTGGCCCGCGGCCTGCCCACCGGCACCTCGCTGGATGGCCTGTCCAAGGCGGTGCTCTCCGACGCCTTGCAGGGACGGGGGGAGTTTGGAGGAAGGCTTGAGAGGTGAGGCTTGAGACTTGTGGGCTTGAAACTCAAGCCTCAAACCTCAAGCCTCAAACCTCACCCCTTCCCGCTCGTGGCTTTCTTCGATATATCCGATACTATTTGCAGGTGAGTTTTCCGTCATGAATGGTGTGACCGCGCTATGAGAATCGATACCGGCCAGCACATGCGGATTGACCAGCGGATGAAGCTGGCTCCGCGCATGATCCAGTCCATGGAGATCCTGCAGATGCCGATGCAGGCCCTGGAGGCTCGCCTGGAACAGGAACTGGCCAGCAATCCCACGCTGGAGATGGTCGAGCCCGGGGCGGACGCCGAGACGCTGGAGGCGGAGAAGAAACAGGAGGACCGCGACAGCCGCGAATCCGAACGTGAGCTGGTCGTGCACGAAGGCACCACTTCCGACAACAACGCCGACGACTTCGAGCGACTGACGAATCTCTCCGAAGAGTACGGCGAAAGCTTCGACACGCAGTTTGAGACCGGCGAAAGTTTCAGCCGCCGCCGCACCGGCAGCGATGGCGAACGCGACGCCAAGATGGACGCCCTGTCCAACACCGCTGCCCGCGGCATGTCGCTCTACGATCAGTTGATCAACCAGTGGCACCTGGCTGAGGCTCCCGAGCCGCTGGACGAGGCGGGGGAATTTCTCATCGGGTTCATCGATGCTGACGGCTATCTGCGCACCAGCGAGCAGGACCTGCTGACGCAGAAACCAGCCCACCTGAGCAGCGAGCAGTTGCACGAAGCGTGGAACATGCTGCAGCAGTACCTTGAGCCGCCGGGTCTGGCAGCGCGTGACCTGCGCGAATGTCTGCTGCTGCAGATCGACGCCCGCATGAGGCAGGATGCGCAGTTGGACCTGACGGTGGAGCGCAAGTTGGTCAGCGATTACCTGAAGGATGTGGAGGCCAACCGTCTGCCGCACATCGCGCGGGAGGCGGGCCTGGACATCGAACAGGTCAAGCGGGCCATCGCCAACCTGCGGCAGTTTCATCCGCATCCCGGCCGACTGCTCAGCGACGACAGCCCGCGGGCCATCACGCCCGATGCCATCATTGAATACGACGAACAGCAGGACGCTTACGTGGCCATGCTCACCAACAGCCGCATGCCCGCCCTGCAGGTCAGCGCCACCTACGCCAACATGGCCCGCGACAAGCAGGTGGACCGCAAGACGCGGCAGTTCGTGGGCAATCACCTGTCCAACGCCCGCTGGCTGATCGACGCCATCCAGCAGCGCAATCACACGCTGCTGCGGGTGATCAACGTGGTGCTGGCCGCCCAGCGCGATTATTTCGACCAGGGCAAGGCGGCCCTCAAGCCGCTGCCCATGACCACCGTGGCCGACCAGTTGGGCATCCACGTGGCGACGGTCAGCCGGGCCGTGAACGAAAAATACATCCAAACCCCGCGCGGGATTGTGCCGTTGCGCATGTTCTTCTCCGGCGGCACCGAAACCGAGGCGGGCGATGCCATGAGCTGGACGGCCGTGCAGGCCAAGCTCAAGCAGATTATCGACGCTGAAAACAAGACCGACCCGCTCAGCGACGACGCATTGGTTGAGCAGCTCAAGCAGCACGGCATCGAGATCGCCCGCCGCACCGTGGCCAAATATCGCAAGCAACTGAACATTCCCACCGCCCGCCAGCGAAAAGAGTACTGAGCCCCGCGCGTTCCAGACCACCCGCCATTCGCCCCCGCCCGAAGAAATCAGCATTTAGGCTAAATGCTAAATGAATTGTCTTCGGACACTGGTTTACTTTGGGTGCCACAACCGCGTGCGGTTGTGCCGGGTGATGCACACGGTCGACGCGCGGCCGTGGCACCCGGCAAAGTAAGTCAGTACCCGATTCCAAATACAAATGAACCCGACATCCATCGTCGTTCGTCATTTTCGTCAGGTTCATCACATGGCTCAGTGACGACGCCCTTTGAGCCGTTCAAGAAGTACGGCATCGAGATCGCCCGCCACACCGTGGCCAAGTATCGTAAGCAACAGAACATCCCCACCACCCGCCAGAGGCGGCAGTGCTGACTTTGCCAATGAACGCTTCAAGCGAGATGGCCTGCGGCAAGCAGGTTGCGGTACAGTTCGGCTGTCTGGCGGGCACAGCGCTCCCAGGTGAACGTCGCTGCATACGCGCGCCCGGTTTGCCCGCGCCGCTCTATCTGCTCGGGAGAATCATGCAGATGCGCAATGAACTGAGCCCAGGGCTTTGGATCATCCAGCGGGCCTAACCACGATACCTGTCCAAACAACTCACGAAACGTTGAGATATCACTGCATAACACCGGTGTCCCGGCCGCTAACGCTTCGAGCACCGGCAGGCCGAAACTCTCATAACGTGATGGGTAGCACACCGCCATCGCACCCGCGATCAAAGCCGGCAACTGTTCGTGAGCACAGGCCGGCTCGATACTCACCCGCTGCGACACTCCCCATTTTCCCGCCATTTTCACCAACGCCCGCGCATCCTCGCCGCTCACGCCGATCAATCGCAACCGAACGAGGACATGCTCCGGCAGTTCAGCCCAAACACGCACGAGTAACGCCACATTCTTGCGCAGGTATGGCCGGCCAAACCAGATCACTTCGGGCCGACGTTGAATCACCCTCGCGCCCGCATCCAGGAATTTCTCATCCATACCGTGATAAACCACACAAATCCTCTCCGCCTTCAGCCCGAGGTGTCTGGCCAGCAACGTCTCATCGCTGTGTGAGGGCGACACCACGGACAAAGACGAACGCGCAATCCGCGCCTCGATCCACGCGCGATAGGCCAACTCCACCCCCGACATGCCCGCGGGGCTGACAAACCGCTGTGCATCATGGATCGTCACGACGCCCGGGCCGCGCCACCGGAACGGGATCGTGTTGTAGGGAAAGTGCACCAGGTCGAGCCCGGCGCGTCGCAATACTTTCGGAAGCGTTGTCTGCTCCCACAAAATGCGCCGGTATCGGCAGGCCGGATCGATCGGCAATTCGATCACCTCCATGCCATCGCCGGCAACGGCGGCACAGCCGCGACCCACGAATGCCAAATAATGCGTTTGCGGATCGACCCGGGGTAAAGTCGCGGCCAGCTTGCGACAGTACGTCTCAGCGCCGCCCGTTCGCCGCGGATCAATCGCCGACAGCACCAGACCGACACGTTTCACCGTACTGTTTCCTTCCGCTGCAGGTGCAGGTGCCATTCCATGTTCCGCCGCCGCGACCACACGACACGGTATGCCAGCGCGCTCAACCAGTCGCACATCGCGGCCATGGACTCGCCCCTTGCCTCCAGCGGCCGCGGATGCGCCTCGATCAGCAACTCGCGGATCGTCCCTTGGCGCAGTAACGGTTCAAAGCCGCGCAAGACCGCCCATTCGGCGCCTTCCACGTCGATCTTCAGCACCGTCGGCGGCGCCTGAGTCTGTTGTGCGATCGTTTGCCCTCGGGCCACGGGCACCGCGACGGCATCGCCCGATCGGCCGGTCGTTGCATGTGTGCCTCCGCCGGCTTCACCATGACGATGCAGCATGACAGCGCCGTCTTGTTCGCCCAGGGCCAGGGCATGCAGGTGCACGCTCGCCACGTGATTTTCCGCCAGATTGGCTTGCAACAGCGCGAAGTTGGCCGGCTCTGGCTCGAAGGCGTCGATGCGGATATCCATGTCCGTCGTGCAGCGCGCCACAAGCATGCTCACAATGCCCAGGTTAGCCCCCACGTCATACACCACGTCGCCGGCCTGCACGCAGTCGAGCAGGCGCTGGAGAAATGCCTTCTCCGACAGGGCATCATCGATGCCGATCACCTGCGTCCGAGTCGTCACCTTGAATCGCAGCGACTGGTCGAACATGGTCAGCGTGTGTTCACCGCGGCGCAGGATTATGCGATCGTTCCAGCCGCGCAATCGCCGCGACAATTGAAGCGGCGCGATCCAGCCTGCGATGGGCGTGCGGGCCAAAGGAGCATGCAGGGCATGCAGGAGTTTCACCAGCATGATCAGCCCCTATCCTGAGCGACAACATTCAAACGGCGCCTGAGTCTGGCGCGCAGCAAGAACACGTTCACCGCCGCCACCAGGCCGATGCCTGCGCTTTGCAACAGAAAGACATGGGCCGGCGTCCACGAACCCAACAGCAACATGCCCACTAGGATATACAGCATCATGCCCGCCACTGAACTGGCCACCTGCACGCGCACAAAGTTCAGCCCGCTCAACGCGGTCAATGACCAGTAATAAACACCGTGCACCAGTGCAAACAACAGACCTGCTGCCAGCAAACCGACCGTCGGCACCGCCATGGGCCCCAGCCACCAAGCGATAAACCATTGACCCAGCAACAGGCACCCCACCGCTCCTGTCAGCCACAATCCACACGACGCCAGCAACGAACGCCTCAGCGCTCGTACAATCCACTGCTCATCGCGCGCTGCCAGCGCGTCGCTCAACGCCGGCCAGTACGCATGGCTGACCACCATATAGCACACGACCAGCGGCCCGATCAGCCGATACACCGCGCCGTAGGGAACCACCGCTTCCGCACCGCCCCACTGTGCCACCAGCAACGGCCCGCTGTTGATCATCAGAACCTGAACCAGCTCGATCACCCACATCGCCAACCCCGTGGCCAGTATGGGGCCGACGATTTTCTCGGCATGCAGATGCTGGACCGTGCGACGTGGCGGCATGGCGCGCCAGACACCGATCCACTGCAACAGTCCCGCGAGCATGATGGGGCTGACGATGATCACCCCCAGCACCGGCAGAGGCCAGCCCATGGCCGTCGCCGCCAACAGCAGCGCCACGCCGATGACCTGGCCCACCACCCCCAACAGATGCCTTTGCCCGCCGCGTTGCAGCGCCTGCAAAATCAGCCCGCCCATGGCCGGCAACAGCGAAGCCGCCATCATGACCAGAGCCGCCAGCGCGGTTGGCGCCGCCAGGCGGATGGCCGCCTCGCTGTCCGCATTGAGCACTTTCGCCCACGGCACCCAGCCTCCCAGGAGCACGATGGCCGCCACCGCGGTCGTCGAACTGATCCCAACCACGAGCCATATCGCATGCACGATCCGCCAGGCCGTCGCCGGCTGAGCATGGGCAGACCGCCCCAGCCAGGTGAGCGTCGCACGATCCATGCCCAGCAGCAGGAGATTCAACCAGGCGGTGATGCCGAACACCGTCACCCATAAACCCAACTGTTCAGGCCCGACGCTGCGAAACAGCACCGCCAGAATCACGAACTGGGCGATCACGTACGTGGCCTGAAAGACCACGCCCGCCACGACGGAACGGACAGCCCGCGATTCGCGCCGTCGCCCCTGTTCGACCGTTGTATCGTTCACGCTCACCATCGAATCACCGGGTAAATCAGCATCCAGAGGACTCGCATGCATGCGTTCACCGTGCCGCGCAACGGTCGCCAGCCGATGGCGGTGGCGTCGAAGTTCGGCTGGTGAGCGGCCAGCAACGTTCGATCGTCCAGCACGCGCTCATGCTGGATCATACGTCGTCGCTGCCGGACGGATCGGTTGCAGATGCTGCCGTAACTTCGCAGTTTGGCGAGCAACGCGCCCTGCCGCAGCGAATAAACGAGCACCATCAGCTCCGCCACTAGCAGCATGGGCGCCAGCAACAGCAATGTGCGCCGCCGGTAGCAACTCAGCAGCAGACGCCAGCGATTGCGCTCCAGGTAATACAGGTGCCGGCTCGTGGTCCTGCGGGGGTCGTGGCGATGATAGACCACGGCCGCGGGCTCGAAGCGCACCTGCCAGCCGGCCAGACGCAAGCGCCAGCCCAGTTCCGCGTCCTCGAGGTACATGAAGTAATCATCGTCGAACAGATCGCCACCTTCGAGGGCTGACAGGCGCACCAGCATGGCGCAGCCGGAGGCATAGGCCAGTTCGCGCCGCTGGTCGAAGCGCCCGTCGTCGGGTTGCCCATAAGCGGAAACGAAGCCAAAACCCAGCACGTGCGACTGATTGCCCGCTGAGTCGATCCTGTCCGGGGAATCCATCAGTCGCAACTTCGCCTGCACCACTGCCGCGTTCGGCTCACGCTCCATCAACGCGACCATCGACGTCAGCCAGCCCGGCTCGACGCGGGTGTCGGGGTTGAGCACCACCAGGTAGCGCGCCCCCGGAAATTGCTCTCGCACGTGGCGCAGGCCGCGGTTGTTGCCGCCGGCGTAGCCGAGGTTTTCATCCAACGCCACCACTTCCACTTGCGGAAAGCGCTCGCGCACGAAGGCGACCGATCCGTCATTCGACGCGCAATCCACCACCACCACGCGCTGCGTGATTCCCTCGACGTCGGCCGCCCGCACCGACACCAGACACGCCTGCAGGTCGGCGCGGCTGTGGTAGGACACGATGACCACCGCCACCTCAATCGCCATCGGCCTTGCGCTCCGCCGGGGGCTGGGCCAGTCGCTGGGCCAGCTCGTTGATCTTGCGCTCCTGCACGCTCAGCAGGCTCAGCATCTTCAGGTTCATGATGACCACGAAAGTGGTGACCATCAGCAGGGCCAGCGTGCGGTAGTCGATGTCCAACCACCCGGCCAGCAGGCCCATGCCCTCGCGCCACACCGCCAGCACCAGGAAGGGCATGCCCAGGAAAATGTAGAGCAGGGCATAACGCTCCTTGAGCCGCCCGGCCCGCAGGCTACGCACCGCCATGAAGAGAATCAACGCCCCAATGGCCAGCACGATCAGGTTGCGACTCAGATCCATGTTCAGGCTCCTGTAAGAGCGGATGCGCCACGAAGGCACGAAGGACACGAAGATATCAGGATTCTGAATATCTCAATCTTCGTACCTTTTGCGTTTTGATGGTGCATCATATTCAAAGGATAATCCGTTGGATACCATCCTTAAGCCTTGCAGATTTGAAGTTCATCAGGTAGCCAAGACGTAGATCAGCCGCCTTCAGATACGAAATGAGTTGGGATTCAAAAATCGCATGATGGTCATCGGCGCACTTGCGTTCAATGACGATCTGATCCTCCACCAGAATATCGATTCGCCCCTCGCCCACCTCGACACCTTTGTAATTCACCTTCACAGGAACCTGGCATGCGTGACGGATGCCATACAATTGCAATTCGTGCGACAACGCCTTCTCATAAACTGATTCCAGAAAGCCCGGCCCCAGTGTTCGATGCACTTCAATCGCTGCTCCGATGACCCGATGAGCCAAGGATTCAAGTTGCTCGTCCAACGTTTTCATCGGCTCCATGTAAACCTCCTTCCTCTTCGTGGCCTTCGTGCCTTCGTGGCGCATCTATTTCGAGGCATGCCGCCAGGGATCGCGCACGGTGTCCAGCAGCAGGGCCAGGGATACTTTGATGATGTAGAACACGCCGCGCAGGAAGGGAATGCTGGTGCGGCCGGTCCGACGCTTGAGCATTTCCACCGCACGCTCTTCGATGCGATAACCCGCGCGGTGCAGCAGCAGGATCACCTCGGGCTCAGGATAATCGTCGGGATACCACTGGGCGAACAACTCGATCACGCGACGGTTGGCAGCCCGAAAGCCGCTGGTGCAATCGGTGAAGCGCCGCCCCGTCAACAGGCGCAGCAGCAACGCCAGCACGGCAATGCCCAGCACGCGAGCCGGCTGCTGCTCGTAGCCGGTGTCCTGCAGGAAGCGTGAGCCGACGACCAGGTCGCAACCGGAAGTCTCCAGTTGTTGAACCAACAGCGGCACGGCATCGGCCGGATGCTGACCATCGCCATCGACCTGCACCGCCACGTCGTAGCCGTGCCGGGCCGCGTACATGTAGCCGGTCTGCATCGCTCCGCCGATGCCGAGGTTGAAGGGAAGTTTGAGCACCCGGGCGCGATGAGGGATGCAGTCCGCTGTGCCGTCGGTTGAGCCGTCGTCCACGACCACCACGTCGTAATCGGGCAGGGTCAGGAGAATGTCATCGACGACGCGGCCGATGATGGCCGCCTCGTTGAACGCCGGGACGATGATCAGGCGTCTGGACACGGGGATAGTGTAACCACGGGTGATATCCAGGGCTTCGGTCGCACCGTCAACCTCAGCCCTTGGCGTCAAGCTCCACATCAGACATCATCAATCAGACATCAGACATCAGTCAATGCGGCATGGGAAATTTGGCGCACAGGGCGGCGATGTCGGCGCGGATGGTCTTGGCGGTGGCTTCGTTGCCGTTGCTGCGCAGGACGCGGTCGATCCAGCCGGCGATCTGATCCATGTGCGACTCGTTGAAGCCGCGCGTGGTCAGGGCGGGTGTGCCCAGGCGCACGCCGCTGGTCTGCAGGGGCGACCGTTGCTCGTTGGGCACCGTGTTCATGTTGGTGACGATGCCGGCATTTTCGAGCCAGGTGGCGGCCTGCTTGCCGGTGAGGTCGGGGAAGTTGGGTCGCAGATCGACCAGCACCAGGTGATTATCGGTGCCGCCGGAGCTGAGCTTCTGGCCGCGCTTGGTCAGCGCCGCAGCGAGGGCCTTGCCGTTGGCGACGATGCGCTTGGCGTAGTCCTTGAACTGCGGCTTGAGCGCTTCACCGAAGGACACCGCCTTGGCGGCGATGATGTGCATCAGCGGGCCGCCCTGGCAGCCGGGGAAGACAGCCTTGTTGATGGCCTTGGCCAGTTCGGGATCGTTGGTCATGATCAGGCCGCCGCGCGGGCCGCGCAGGGTCTTGTGCGTGGTGGTGGTGACCACGTGGGCGTGACCGAAGGGAGTCGGATGCACGCCAGCCGCAACGAGCCCGGCAATGTGTGCGATGTCGGACACCAACAGAGCGCCGCAGGAGTCGGCAATCTCACGGAAGCGTTTGAAATCGATCGTGCGGGGGTAAGCGGAGTAACCGCACATGATGATCTTGGGCTTGCATTCCTTGGCCAGCCGGGCCACTTCGTCGTAGTCGATGTAGCCGCAGTCCTTGCGCGATTCGTCCTTGACCAGCGGATAATGCACGGGCTTGAACCACAGGCCCGAGACGTTCACCGGCGAGCCGTGCGTCAGGTGCCCGCCTTCCGACAGCACCACGCTCATGAACGTGTCGCCCGGCTGCATCAGGGCCAGGAACGCGGCGAAGTTGGCGTTGGCGCCGGAGTGCGGCTGCACGTTGGCGAACTTGCAGCTGAACAATTCGCAGGCGCGGTCGATGGCCAACTGTTCGATCTCGTCATAGAAACCGGTGCCCGAGTAATACCGGCGGCCGGGATAACCCTCGGCATATTTGTTGGTCAGACAGGAACCCATCGCGGCCATGACCGCGGCGGACACGTGGTTCTCGCTGGCGATCATCTCCAGCGTGGTAGCCTGGCGCTTGGACTCGGCATCGACCAGTTGCCAGATTTCCGGGTCGGTGGCGGCGATGGGGTTTTGCGTAGGGGTGGTGGTGGTGCTCATCCGACCATCGTAGCAAAAACAGAACGGGGCGAAAGGCGTTGCGGATGGCAGAAGGCGTTCAACCCGGCCAAATGGCCGGGCTATTTGCACATAGCCCGGCCATTTGGCCGGGTCGATTGATGCTAACCGCCGACCTGCAGCACGCCCGTGCCGTCGGTGCGGCTGTGCTTCATGTCCGCCAGGGCCCGGTTGGCGTCGGCCAGATCGTACATTGTCACCATCGGCTTCACCTTCGCCGCGGCCGCCTCGCGCAGCATGCGATGGGCGTTGTCGCGCGTGTTGGCCGTCACCGAGCGCAATTGCTTTTCGTAAAACAGATGCTTCTGGTAGTTCAGCGGCGGACAGTCGCTCAAGTGAATCCCCGCAATGGAAAGCGTCCCCGCCCGATCCAGCGCCTCGAGCACCGGCGGAATCAGCTTGCCCACCGGCGCGAACAGGATCGCGCTGTCCACCTTGCACGGAAGATCACCCGTCTCATCACCCGCCCACGCTGCGCCCATCTCCATCGCCATCTTCTGATGCGATTTCGTGCGTGAGAGCACGTAAACCTCGTAGCCGCGATGCCGGGCGAACTGCGCCACCAGGTGGGCTGACGAACCAAAGCCCACCAGCAGGAGTTTGCCGCCATCGGGGACCGCAGCGCGTTCCAGTGCGCGGTAGCCGATCAGGCCACCGCACAACAGAGGTGAAACGTGTGCATCATCGAACGCACCCGGAAGGTTTGCCAGCGGGTACACAAAGTCTTCCGGGGCGACAACATATTCCGCATATCCGCCGTGCTCGTGATAGCCAGTGTAGCGCGATTCGGGGCAGAGGTTTTCCAATCCGCGCTGACAGAAGCGGCAAGTGCCATCCACACTGCGCAGCCAGGCAATCCCCACCCGATCGCCCACCCGCCCCCGGAAATGCGTGCAACCTTCGCCGACCTGATCGACGTAACCCACGATCTGATGCCCCGGCACGAGCGGTAACTTCTGCTGCGACAGATCGCCTTCGACAATATGCAGATCCGTGCGACATACGGCACAGACGCTGACCTTGACGCGAAGTTCCCCCGCCCCCGGAATGGGCAGCTCGATCTCGCGCAGCTTCAACGGCGATGAATCGATGTCGCCGATCTGTTCCAGGAGCATCGCCCGCATGAGGTCATCATAGCGAGCTTGGGCCGGCTGCCTGCGGCATATTGATCAGGGCTTGGACCTGCGGCGGAATGGGCTTACCACACTCGGGGCATCGACCGCTGACGTTGCCGGTGAGGTTGTAGCCACAGGCCGAGCACTCGCGCAGATGCGAGCCGACGCCGTCCATGTACGCCACGACCGCCACGGCGGTGTAGAGCCAGACCAGCAGGCTCAAGGCGGAATTGAACAGCGTGTTCACGACGATCAGATAACCCATCAGAATCGTATCGTCGAACTGGCCCAACTCGGGGATGATGTCCATCAGCACGCCGGCAACGATCCCGACGCCGAGCATGATAAGCGAGAGCACCACGATCGATGCCAAAACGTGCCAGCCGTTACCCCTGACCAATTCTCTGCTGCGGTTGAGCACGCCCGGATGATTGCGACCCTCAGCCGCCACCACCACGTCGGTCAGGTAGAACCAGACCATGAAAATCAGCCCCGGCACAATCAGCAGCACCATGCCTAACAGAACGATCAACCCGCGCACGATCCAGTAGCCCAGCGTCCGCCAGCCCGCCATGCCGCCCCAGATCATCGCCTCGCGCAAGCCCGCGCGGCGACGCTCGCGCAAATGGATCAGCATCGCATAGATGATCGCCGGCGTGGCGAAGGATGTGGCCACCGCCTGCAACATGCTCGTAAGGCCAGAAAGCAAACTGAGCGCATCTTCCCCACTGGAGAAAGTGTCCAGGACCGCGATCACCACATCGAACGGAATCACCAGGATCAACGTGACCGGAATCATCAGCCCGAAACACTCGCGATAAAGCTGAAATGTCCGCTGCAACAGGTCGCCCAGCCCGCGTAACTTGCGCACCTCGAAGCGTGTCTCCAGACGAGCGGCGTAGGGATCGTCCTGCCAGACAGGAGCGGTGAAGTCGGGTGGATACGCGGCGTAGGACATGCCCGGGCGTCCTGGGTGGATCGATGATCGGCGATTGTAGGTTATATCGTTATGAGTCGTATCCGAAACAAAAAGAGATTGTGTCATTCAGCCCCCGGTGAATGTGAATACACCGGGGGCGAGGGAGGATGATGAAACACAAGGCGGCCCCGCGTGTATTCACGCGGGGCTAAATGGGGGAGCGGGTGGCCGGGTTACGGCTGGCGCAGGGGCAGATTCTCAGTGGCGCTGGTGGTTTTGCCGTCAACGAGGGAACGGTCGGCGACGAAGTCGAGGTCCAGGCCCTGCTCGTCGATGCTGCCGCCGTTGAGGTCGGTGACGCGGACTTTGAGGCGGTACTGGCCGACGCTGAGGCGGGCGGGGATGCTGATTAGCTGCACCACGAAGAAATCGCGGCGGCGGTTCGATGAAACGTCGTTGATCTTCACCGGCTCGTTGCGCCAGACGGCTAAACCGTCGGCGGAGTAGAGGGTCAACTCCTGCTGAAGATCGACGTGGAAGCGGTCGCCGTCGCGCTGCACGGGTTGAAAGTGTTCGAGTTCGAGATAGACGATCATCTTCTGCTCGCGGCCGGCGATAAAGGTGGTGGACTCGAACGGCTCATAAACGCCGAAGCCCATGACGCGGCGGCAGACGGCGAGGTTGCGGATGGCCACCGGCTGCTGGCCGAACAGTTCATCGAGTTGGGCATCGAAGGCGGGGCGATCGATGCGGCCGGCGTGGGCGAGCATCTGGGCCTGCGTGGTGGTCAGCAGTTGGTGATAGAGGCGCACGGCGTCCTGCTGATCGGGAGCGAGCGGATCGAGGAAGCGCGGATCGAGTTGAAGATCAGGGTCAGCGAAACTGAGCGAGACGGCACGCAGAGCACGGGCCAGGTCGTTGTCATCGGCGGCACTGATGCGATCATAGAGAACGGTGGCGATGTCGGGCGGTGAGGAGGCATCGAGCGCGGAACCGTCCGCAACTTCGTACTGGCCGGCCTGGAGGTTGGCGGCGGCGGAGGATGAGGCGTCGGGCATCCGGGGCTTCGCTTAGCTCAGCCCACGGCGTTCGGTGGTGGGGGCGGGTGCGGAGGAACCGGTGTCACTTGCGGGGGTGAGCCACATGACTTCGTGGGCGACGGGGGGAGCGGTCGCGGTGGCGGCACTTCCGGGGGCGGAGGAGGCTTCGGCCAGCAGGTCGGACTGGGCCTGAATGGCGGCGGTGAGTGCGTCGGCCTGGGGGTCGGCCTCGGGGACTTGGGCCGGGGGAGGAGCGTTGACGATGGCCTGCTGGTCCTTGGGCCCGACAGCATCACAGGCTGCCAGCGCCAGGGCCAGCAGTACGGGGACCGTCAGTAAAAGAAGCTGACGCATGTGTGCCTCCTGCATCTGTATTCCGCCTCAGTTCACTTCCGGGGGCGGGGGTGCTCATCCATGAGCGGGGTGCGTCGGGGGATTGAGATTCAATTGATTTTATCGACCAGTCGGGCGCAGAAACCTTCAAGATTCCGCAGGCTGTCGCCATAGCCGCTCTTGGCGCGGGCGTCGGAGTCCAGAATGTCAGCCAGCAGATGGCGCAGGGTGGACAGGTCGTAATGCTCAAGGGCGGATGCGAACGTACGACGGCGCTCGCCCCAGTGCATTTTGAAGGCCTTGAACACCTCGTCCTGCGAAACACCCTCAGCCAGCATGCCCTGAGCCACGATCAGCTTGCGCAGCAGGTCCGCCACGAAGTAGCCCACCAGCACTTCCGCCTGGCCGGACAGGTCCACCAGCTCGTGGACCTTGCCGATCAACGGCCCAGCCTGGGCATCGGCCAACGCGGCCAGCACCGCCTCCTGCACGGCCCAGGCCTGCTCGTCGCTGCCGGCCCGAACGGTGCGCTGCACGAGGCTCACTTCGATCGGCTGATCCGTGGCCACCAGCAGCGAGAGCTTGGCCAATTCGGCGTCGATCTGCATCAGGTGCGGGCCCACGCGCTGCACCAGTTCATCGGCCGCCTGCGCCTGCAACACGCGCTGATGCTCCTTCTGGCAACGTCTGATCGCCCAGTTGCGGGCTTCGGCCTCGCTGGGCACGTCGCAGCGGATCACCGCGCCGACCTTCTCCACCAGCTTGTGGAGATTGGTAATACTGCGCCAGCCATCGCTGCGCAACACCAGTGTGGCGTGATCCACCGGCTCAGCAGCGTAACGTTCCAAGGCATCACGATGAGTCTGGATGAACTGGTCCGCATCGTCGAGCACCACCAGCTTGTACGCGGTCAGCAGCGAGTATTCGCGCACCTCATCGAAGACGTCTGCCAGTTGCGCGCTTTTACCATCGATGTGGATCGGATCGAGCGGGCCGTGAACGGCGATCAGGGCGTCGCGCAACTGGTTGAGGCGCAGCTTCTGCAGCATGGGCTCGGGGCCGTACAGCACGACGAAGCGCATCTCGGCGGTGAGGGTGACGGGTTTGGCGGGTTTTTTGGATGCCAAGCTCAGACTCCGCCCATCAGGTGGATGAGGATCAGTGCGAGCGTGAGGGTGACCATGAAGCTGCACATGTCGGTGACGGTGGTGAGGATGGGGCTGGAGGCCATGGCCGGATCGACGTGCAGGCCTTTGAGGGCCAGGGGGACGGTGCCGCCGATGAGCACCGCGAGGATGCTGTTGAAGAAATAGGAGCAGGCGACGATGCCGGCCAGGGGCAACAGGTCCTGCTGATAGCGGCTTTCGACCAGTCCCATCTGCATGGAGGCCCAGCAGAGGATCATGGACACGACGCCGAGCATCAGCCCGACGACCAGGCCGTTGATCACGCCGATGCCCAAATCGCGCGACCAGATGCGTATAAAGTCGCCGGGGCGGACCAGACCCAGGGCCAGTTCGCGGATGGTGACGGCGACGGACTGGTTTCCGGCCGCGCCGCTGAGGTTGGCCACCAGGGGCAGGACCACGGCCAGCAGGGTCATCTTGTGAATGATCGGCTCGTAGAACAGGATGATGGTCACGGAGATGGCAGAGAGCACCACGTTGGGCAGCAGGAACGCCAGCCGACGCAGGGTGCGCGAGAGCAACGGCATGTTGCGCAGCTCTTCGCCGCCGATGATGCCGCCGAACTTGGCCAGTTGTTCGTCGCTGCGTTCACCGAGTGCCTCTTCGACCTTGGCCCGCTGCACGACGCCGACCAGGCTGGCGGCATCATCGAGCACGGGCAAGGCGGAGAAGGGCACGCGGTCGAACAGGTCGTCCAGATCGTTGAGCGGCGTGTTGACGTGGACGGTCAGGGGATCGCCGACCATCAGTTGCGTGAGGGGCTTGTCACGAGGCGAGAGCACGAGGCGGCGCATGGGCACGACGCCGATGAAGCGGCCGGCATCGCCCACGACGTAGATGTAGCGGGATTCGAAGTCCTGATTGGATTCAGCCTTGTGGCGCAGGTCGCTGACGGCCGACTCGACGGTGCAGTCTTTGGGAAAGACCAGCACCTCGGTGATCATCAGGCCGCCGGCGGTGTCTTCGTCGTAGGCCAGACGCTTGCGGGCGTCGGCGGCTTCCTCCGGGGCCATTTTGTCGAGGATGGCGGCCGCGTCGTCCTCGTGTAGCTCGGCGAGCACGTCTGTCTGCTCGTCGCTGTCCATGGCATCGACGATGGCGGCGGCGGTCTCGGGCTTGAGCTCCTCGAGCATGTCGGCCGCGTGTCCGTCGGCGAAGTGCTCCAGCAGGTCGGCCGCCAACTCCGGATCGGCGTGCGTGAGCATCTCCAGCATGCGCGTCTGGTGATCCTCATCGAGGCGGGCAATCGTGTAAGCCGTGTCTTCCGGGGGCAGCAGGTGCAGGAAATTGCACAGATACTCGGCATTGCCGGAGTCAATCACTTCCGCCAGCTGCTGCCATTCGATGGTGATCGAGGCTTCGTGGCTCATGACGGGCTCCCAGGCGGTCGCTGAACGCGGCGAATCAGCGGCAATCGTAGCAAAATGAAAACACCCCGGCCGCCCGGACCGGGGTGAAAAAGTCAGGATCAACCAAACTCGATGCGTCCGCCCGCCCCACCGCGGCCGCTACGCAGCGCCGCGACTTGTCGCGGGATCTCGACTCAGGACGCCGCCTCATCCAACTCGGCTTTGACTTCGCCCTCGGAAGACCCGCCCGCTGAAGCAGGCTCGCCCTTGGCTTTGCGCAGCTTGGCGGCCCGTTCGGTGCGGCGATTGGCGATCTCGCGGCGGCGGGAGTGGCGGCCGGTGACCTGCGGGCCGTCCTCGCTGCCGGGCAGACCCACCAGTTGCAGGACGCACAGATCGCCGCCGTCGCCGATGCGGTGTTTGGCCAGCTTGATGATGCGGGTATAGCCGCCGTTGCGGTCGGCATAGCGCGGGGCGATTTCCTCGAAGAGCACCTTGCTGACGCGCGGTGCGCTCGTCAGTTCGCCGTATTTGTTGCGCTTGACATCCTCATCGTCCTCGGAACGGACGATGTACTTGTCGCCGCCGAGCATAGCCACGACGCGGCGGCGGGAGGCCAGGTCGCCCTTCTTGGCGACACTGATGAGGCGCTCGACGAAGGGCTTGACGCTCTTGGCCTTGGGCAGGGTGGTGGTGATCTGGCCGTGGGCGAACAGGGACACCGCCATGTTGCGCCACAGGGCGATACGGTGATTGGTCTTGCGACCGAGGACGCGGCCGCGAACCTGGTGTCTCATGACAAGGCTCCTTTCTTGACGGGGCTGAGGTCAGAGACGGCGACCTCAGCCGGGCCACTCGTGAGCGCGAAGCCGCAAGCGGCGAGGCGCACACGGCAAGGGGCGACACATGCGCCCGGGGCAACGAAGGCCCCATGGGATTTGCGATTTGCGATTTGCGATCGAACAGTAAATTCGTCGCCTTGAAAAATCGCAAATCGAAAATCTAAAATCGAAAATTCCTCTCACTCAGCCGTCTGCTGAAGCTCGGCGGGCAGGTCCATGCCCAGCTCCAGGCCCAGGTCGGCCAGCTTGCGCTTCACTTCGCGCAGGCTTGTCTTGCCGAAGCTGCGAACCTTCAGCAGGTCCTGATCGTTCATCTGCACCAGGTCGGCCACGGCAATCACCTTGGCCGACTCCAGGCAGTTGCTGGCCCGCACGGACAGGTCCAGCTCGGTGATCGGCATCTGCAGCTTGCGGATCAGCTCCTCATCGACGCGGGCGGCGGCGGCGGCGGTTTCGCTGGCGGTCTGCTCACCCAGCTCGAAATACTGCACGAACGGATTCAGGTGCTTGCGCAAAATCTTGGCCGCCTCGACCAGCGCCATCTCGGGGGTGACGGTTCCGTTGGTCCAGATTTCCAGCGTGAGCTTGTCGTAGTTGGTCTTCTGCCCGACGCGGGTGTCCTCAACCTTGTAACGGACTCGGGTGACCGGGGAGAAGATGGCATCAACGGGGATGACGCCGACTTCCTGCTCCTCGGACTCGTTGATCTGCTCGCTGGCCGGGACGTAGCCGCGACCTTTCTTGACCACGAACTCCATGTCGAAGTCGATCTGCTTGGTCAGCGTGGCCAGCACCTGTTCCTTGTTGTGGATGGTGATGGAAGTGTCGGCCTCGATCAGATCGCTGGTCACCTCGCCGGGGCCCTCGGCCTGCAGGCGCATGGTCTTGGGCTCTTCACCTTCGAGCGAGACGATCATGTTCTTGACGTTGAGGATGACGTCGGTGATGTCTTCCTGCACGCCTTCAAGACTGGTGAACTCGTGCGGGGCGCCCTTGATCTTGACGCTGGTGACGGCCGCGCCTTCCAGGCTGGACAGCAGGATGCGACGGAGACTGTTGCCGACGGTGGTGCCGAAGCCGCGTTCGAACGGCTCGACCGTGAAGCGGCCGTAGGTGCCGCTGGCCACGGAGGCATCGGGGACAACACGGTGGGGAAGTTCCAGACCTCGCCAACGGATTCGCATGGCGGATTCTCCAGGGTGCGGCAGGTTTCGATATCCAACGAAACGGGTTGCGGGAGTCACGCTCGTCATCTCACGTTGCCGCGCTTGTGAGATTTGGCTTCTGTTCCCGAACCGATCAACGCGGAGCAAGCTCCGCGGCTAAACGACAAGGCAATGCGGATCAGAGTCCGCAGTGAAACAGCGATTAAACGCGGCGGCGCTTGCGGGGGCGGCAGCCGTTGTGGGGGATCGGGGTGTGATCTTCGATGGCGGTGACCTTGAGGCCGGCGTTCTGCAGGGCGGTGACGGCCGATTCGCGGCCGCTTCCGGCGCCACGCACGCGGACCTCAACCTCCTGCATGCCCATCTTCTTGGCGGCAGCGGCGGCTTCCTCGGCGGCACGGGTGGCGGCAAAGGGCGTGCTCTTGCGCGAGCCCTTGAACTGCACGGTGCCGGCCGACTGCCAGCAGAGCGTCTCGCCGTTGACGTCGGTGATGGTGATCAACGTGTTGTTGAACGTGGCCTTGATGTGGGCGATGCCGCGGCTGACGTTCTTGCGAATCTTCTGTTTCTTGGCCATGGGGAGCAATTCCGGGCTTACGTGGTTATTCGAATCATTGGGGTTGCAATGACGAAATTCGATATTCGATATTCGAAACAATGTCCGAATGACGAATGATCGAATGTTTCGTCATTCGAATTTCGTCATTCGTCATTCTCACTTCATGCCCTTGACCGACTTCTTGCCGGCTACGGTCTTCTTGCGGCCCTTGCGGGTGCGGGCGTTGGTCTTGGTGCGCTGGCCGCGGACGGGCAGGCCGCGACGATGTCGATCGCCGCGATAGCAGCGGATCTCGCGCAGGCGGCCGATGTTCTGGCTCACCTGGCGTCGCAGGGCGCCTTCCACGATGTAGTTGGTCTCGATCAGGGAGGCGATGGCAGCCAACTGGTCTTCGCTCAGCGTGTGCGAGCGAGTCTGGCCGTCGATGTTGGCCTCCTTGAGGATGCGGTCGGCATGGTGGGGACCGATGCCGTAGATGTAGCGCAGGGCGATGCGAATGGGCTTGTTGTCGGGAATGTCGATGCCGACGATACGGGGCATGGGGGGTCTCCAGGCTTGAGGGGTGAGGCTTGAGGCTTGAGGGCTTGAAACTCAAGCCTCAGGCCTCAGGCCTCTCAGCCTTGCCTTTGCTTGTGTTTGGGGTTGGTGCATATCACGCGCACGACGCCTTTGCGGCGGATGATCTTGCAGTTTTCACAGATTCGTTTGACGCTGGATCGTACTTTCATGGCTCTTGCTCCCCCGGCCAAGGCCGGGGCTATGTGGGTCACTTGCGGAGGTCAATGGCGGTAGGTGATCCGGCCCTTGGACAGATCGTAGGGGCTGATCTCCACGGTGACGCGATCGCCCGGCAGAATGCGGATGTAGTGCATGCGCATCTTGCCGGAGATGCGGGCGATGATTTCGTGGCCGTTCTCCAGGCGCACGCGGAACATGGCGCTGCGGAGGGCTTCGACGACTTCGCCTTCAAGTTGGATCGTATCTTCCTTGGGCACGTTGCCTTTCGTCTATCGTCCGTCGGTCAGGACTTCGACGCCGTCCGCGGTGACGGCGACGGTGTGTTCGTAATGAGCCGAGGGCTTGCGATCGACGGTGACCACGGTCCATCCGTCGTCGAGGGTCCGCACGTCGCGGCTGCCGAGGTTGCACATCGGCTCGACCGCCAGGACCATGCCTTCTCGCAGCTCGATGTCGTTCCGCAGCAGATCACGACTGACGAAGTTGGGAACCTTGGGTTCCTCGTGCATCTTCTGTCCGATGCCGTGTCCCACGAAGTCCCGCACCACGCCGTAGCCCTGGCTCTCGGCGTAGTTCTGCATCAGCCGTGCGACCTGGCTCCACTTTCGGCCGGGCCGCATGTTGTCAATCGCCAGTTCGAGCACGTGCTCGGTGTCCTGGCAGAGCTTGCGCACTTCGGGGGCGACGTCACCGACCAGCACCGTGGTCGCCGAGTCGCCGCACCAGCCATCGAGCTGCACGCCGCAGTCGATGCCGACGATGTCGCCGTCCTTCAGTCGCCGTTCGTCGGCGATGCCGTGGACGACCACTTCGTTGACGCTGATGCAGATCGTGGAGGGAAAACCTTCGCCGGGGCGGTAGGTGGGGTAGTTCTTGAACAACCCCTGAGCGTGATTCTCGCGAATCAGGCGGTCGGCTTCCTCATCGATCTGTCGCGTCGTGACACCGGGCTGACACAGCCGGCGGCACCCATCCAGCACGCGACGGACCACCCGGCCCGCGGCGCGCATTTTTTCGATTTCCTGCCTGGTCTTGAGCTGGATCGCCATGTCATTTGCTTTCGCAGCTAGCCGACCAGGTTGAGCCCATTAGTGTACCGAGAGCCGACATTGCTCGCAACTCAATTCTGTTTAGACACTTACGAACGCCCGCCCCGAATCCTCGATCCGCCGCCACCCCCGCCGCCGCCCAGGAAGCCCTGGTAGTTGCGCATCAGCAGGTTGGCCTCGATGCGCTGCACGAAGTCCAGCATCACGCTGACCACGATCAGCAGGCCGGTGCCGCCGAGGAACTGGGTGACCACGAACGGAATCTCAAACATGCGAGCCACGATGGTGGGCACCACGGCGATGATGGCCAGGAACCCGGCCCCCACGTAGGTGATGCGCTCCATCACGGTTTCCAGATACTCGGCCGTGCGCGGCCCGGGGCGCAGGCCGGGGATGAAGCTGCCGTGATCGCGCAGGTTTTCCGCCACTTCCTTGGGCTGGAACTGCACGGATGTCCAGAAGTAGCTGAAGAAGTAGATCAGGGCGATGTAGCAAACGGCGTAGAGATAGCCGTTCATGTTCATGAAGTTTTCCGCCAGGAAGCTGACCACAGCCCAATAGCCGCGATGGATCAAGCCGGCGGTGTCGGGGTCGGGAGCGAAGGCCGCCTGGGCCATGTAGCTGAGCAGCAGGGAGGGGAACATCATCAGGGAGCTGGCGAAGATGATGGGCATGACGCCGCCGTGGTTGACGCGCAGGGGCAGGTAGGACTGCTGACCGCCATAGACCTTGCGGCCACGGGTGTGCTTGGCCTGCTGAATCTTGATGCGGCGTTGTCCCTGGGTGATGACGATGGCGCCGGCGACGACGATGACGAAGGCGGCGGCCAGGAAGATGACGGTGTCGATGCCGTAGGGCTTGGACATATCGCCGCCGGTACGGGAGAACCCGGCGACGATAATGGTGATGGCCTGAGGCATGCTGGCGAGGATGCCGGCGGTGATGATGAGGCTAACGCCGTTGCCGATGCCGTACTTGTCGATCTGCTCACCGAGCCACATGAGAAAGACGGTGCCGGCAGTCAGACCGAGAATGCCGCAGCCCCAGAAGACGGCCTTGCCCATGCCGTGCAGGTACTGGGCATAGACCAGTGCCTCACCACCCGCGGTGCCGGGCGTGGAGAGGAACTTGAGCCAGAACGCAGCCTGGATGAGACAGAGGCCGACGGTGGCGTAACGGGTGTATTCCTGGATTTTCTGCCGCCCGGCGGGGCCTTCCTTCTGCAGTTGTTTGAGCGGCTCATAGACGCTGCCGAGCAACTGGAAGATGATGGCGGCGGAGATGTAGGGCATGATGCCCAGGCCGAAGATGGTGGATTGGCCGAGGTTGCCGCCGGTGAAGATGCCGACGAAAGCGATGAGGTTGCCGACGGCGCCTTCGCGGGCGCTCTCAGCCCAGCTCTGGATCGCCGCCTGATCGACACCGGGCAGGGGAATAAAGCTGCCGATGCGATAGATGAACAGCATGCCCAGCGTGAACAGCAGTTTGTTCCGCAGGTCACGAATTTTCCAGATGTTCAGGAATGCCTGCCACATAGTTGATTTTCGATTTGCGATTTCAGATTTTAGATTTTTCTGATGCGCCTGACGTGTGCCGTCGCAATCTAGAATCTAAATTCTAAAATCTAAATTCCCCTGAAGAATCCCCTTACTCGATCACGGTGACGGTTCCTCCGGCCTTTTCGATCTTTTCCTTGGCGGCGGCGGAGAAACGGGCGGCGGTGACGGCCAGCTTCTTGCTGGTGTCGCCTTCGGCCAGAATCTTGACCGGCTTGCGCGTGTCGCTGATCAGGCCGACCTTCACCAGCATGTCGGGATTGACCTCGGCCCCGTCGTCGAAACGGGCGTCGAGGGCCTTGATGTTGACCACGGCATACTCGGTGCGGAACTTGGCGTTGCTGAAGCCGCGCTTGGGGAAACGACGGAACAGGGGCATCTGGCCGCCCTCACGACTGGCGCGGACCGAGCCGCTGAAGCCGCTGCGCGAACCGGCGCCCTTGTGGCCGCGACCGGCGGTCTTGCCATGCCCGCTGCCGACGCCACGGCCCACACGCTTACGCTTCTTGTGGGCGCCGACTTTTTCAGTGATCTCATGGATCATCATGGTCAGTTATCCTTTATCCGAGCCGGACTCTGCGAGTCCGGTTTCCGGGGTCACAGACCCCGGCTCTGTGGACTGAGTTTCGGCCGATGCCACGGGCTCTTCGCCCTGACCTTCACCGCGACGACGACCGCCGCCACGGCGCGGGCCGCCCTTGCGGCCGCCCTTGTCCTTGCCCACCAGGTTCACGGGGGCGGCCGCCTTCTCAGTCGCGGCCGCCTTCTTGGGCATGTAACGCCGGCCGACTTCCAGCAACTCGTCCACCGTGCTCTTGGTGATCTCAACGCCGCGCAGGCGTGCGATGTCTGGGCGAAGGCGCAGCTTGCCCAGGCCGTCGATCACAGCTTTGCAGAGGTTCTTCTGGTTGGTCGAGCCGTAGGCCTTGGTCAGGCAGTCCTGGACACCGGCCATCTCGAGCACGGCCCGCACGGTGCCGCCGGCGATCACGCCCGTACCAGGAGCGGCCGGGAGCAAGCGCACCTTGGATGAGCAGAACTTACCGGTGATCGGATGAGGAATGGTCGATTCCTTCAGCTCCAGGTGGACCATGTTCTTGCGTGCTTCCTTCTGGGCCTTTTCGATGGCGGCGGGGACGCCGGGGGCCTTGCCGTAGCCCAGGCCGATGTTGCCGCGGCGATCGCCGACGACGACCAGGGCGGCGAAGCTGAAACGGCGACCGCCCTTGACCACGGTGGCGGTGCGGAAGATGCCGACCGTGGTCGATTCCAGTGACTGACGCTCTTCGATCATTTCTGCCATGATTCATCCATCCGTTCATATAGCCCCGGCCTTGGCCGGGGTGATTTCAATCCCCGGCCAAGGCCGGGGCTATATGGCTTAGAACTTCAATCCTCCCTCACGGGCGGCGTCGGCCAGGGCCTTGACCCGGCCGTGGAAGCGGAAGCCGCCACGATCGAAGGCGACCTGGGAGATGCCGGCGGCCTGGGCTTTCTGGGCGATCAGGGAGCCGACCTTTTTGGCAGCCTCGAGATTGCTGCCCTTGTCCAGGCCGGCCTCCAGCGAACCGGCGCAGGCCAGCGTGTTGCCGGTCATGTCGTCGATCAACTGGACGTAAATGTGCTTGCTGGAACGGAACACCGCCAGGCGCGGGCGAGGCGTGGTGCCGATGATGCGTTTGCGCAGACCGCGACGGCGACGGTTGCGGCGGACGGTTTTGAGTTGGTTGCGGTCCATGGCTTTGTGCGTTCCACAAAGGTTCAGTTCACGGGATCAGGACGCGGTGCCGGCGAAGGCCTTGCCCTGCTTGCGGACAATGTGCTCGTCGGCGTACTTGATGCCTTTGCCGTTGTAGGGCTCGGGCGGGCGCTGGGCACGGATTTCGGCGGCACACAGGCCGACCTTCTGCTTGTCGGGGCCGGAGACTTTGATCTTGGGGCCGTTGATTTCGACCTTGACGCCGGGCGGGACGTCGACGACCTTGGCGTCGGCGTACCCGACGTTGAGCTTGACGGTCTTGCCCTGAAGCTGGGCGTTCCAGCCGACACCGACGATCTCCAGATCTTTGACAAAGCCCTGGGTGACGCCCTTGACCATGTTGGCGATCAGGGCGCGGGTCATGCCGTGGTAAGCGCGGGCGGCTCGGGACTCGTCCTTGCGTTCGACGATGACCTGGCCGGCGTTAACCTTGACGGAGACCTCGGGGCGGTGCTCGTAGGTGAGCTTGGCCGAGCCTTTCTCGACGGTGACGGTGCGGCCGCTGACGCTGACCGAAGCGCCGCCTTCGATGGTGACCGGTTTTTTGCCGATGCGTGACATTGTTTTAGCCTTGAGGTTAGAGGCTTGAGGCTTGAGTTACTCCACGGTGCACAGCAGTTCGCCGCCGACTTTCTGCTCGCGGGCCTGGCGGTCGGAGAGCACGCCACGCGAGGTGGAAACGATGGCGATGCCCATGCCGGCCAGAGGGCGAGGCAGGTCATCGACCTTGCTGTAAACGCGGCAACCGGGTCGGGACTGGCGGCGCAGAGCGTGGATCAACTGCTCGCCGTGGGGGCCGTACTTCAAGTCAATGCGCAACACGCCCTGGCGGCCGTCGTCGATGACGTCGTAGCCGTTGATGTAGCCCTCCTCCTTGAGCACCTTGGCGATGCCGGTGCAGATCTTGGAGTTGCGGATGCGCACCTGGGGCTTCTTGGCGGCCGCGGCATTGATCAGTCGCGTGAGCATGTCGGCGATGGTGTCACTGAGTGCCATATGGGGGTCGTCTCCGTTCACATAGCCCCGAGCTTGGCCGGGGTCGTCATCGTCCCCGGCCAAGGCCGGGGCTATATGCTCACCAGGAAGCTTTCTTCATCCCGGGGACTTTGCCTTCCAGGGCCAGTTCACGCAGTTTGATGCGTGAGATTTTGAACTTGCGGTACACACCGCGGCTGCGTCCGGTCAGGGCGCAGAGATTGTGAATCCGCGTGGGGCTGGCGTCGCGGGGCAGCTTCTGCAGGCCGGCGTAGTCACCTTCCTTCTTGAGCTTGCGCCGCAGTTCCGCGTATTTCTCCACGGTCTTGCGGATCCGTTCCATGCGTAATGCGGTTGATTTACAGGCCATACGAAACTCCATTGCCGGGTTGCGGCCAGGTTACTCAGTTGCGCTTGGCGTCCTCCTCGCGGACGAACGGGAAGCCCAGTTCGCGCAGGAAAGCTCGCGACATCTGATCGTTGCTGTTGCGGAACGCCATGGTGATGTGCATGCCGTGCACGAACTGGACGTTCGCCATGTCAACTTCGGGGAAGATGCCCTGCTCGCTGACACCGAAGCTGTAGTTGCCGCGTCCGTCGAAGCTCTTATCGCTGAGGCCGCGGAAGTCCTTGATGCGGGGGATGGCCAGGGAGATCAGCCGGTCGAGGAACTCCCACATGCGGTCGCCGCGGAGGGTGACCATGGCCGCCACTTCGTAGCCGGCCCGCACCTTGAAGTTGGACACCGATTTGCGGGCACGGATGAACACGGGCTTCTGGCCGCTGATCTTGGCCAGGTCCTGCTCGACCTGCTCGCGGACCTTGGGATTGAGCTTGGTGCCTTCCAGTGACTTGCCCACGCCGACGTTGAGGACAATCTTGTCCAGGCAGGGCATGGCCATGCGATTGGTGACGGAAAACTCCTGTTCGAGTTTGTCGAGCACCTGCTCTCGAAATGTCTGCTTGAGTCGGGGCATCATGGTGTTAGAGCCTTGAGGGTTGAGGCTTGAGGCTTGAGATCCTTACTTCTTCTTGCCGGCCTTCTTCAGTTCCGGGCCCAGTTGCGAGCCTCCGCGGGAGGCGATGCGAACCTTGGCGCCGTTCTTCTTGGTCTGGAAGCGGACACGGGTGGGCTTGCCATCGACCACGGGCTGGACGTTGGACAGGTGAATGGGCATTTCCTTGTGGACCAGGCCGCCCTGGGGGTTGGCCTGATTGGGACGCTGCTTGCGGGTGCGGACGTTGACGCCCTGGACCACGACGCGGTCGGCCCCCGGAAGGACGCGCAGCACCTGACCCGTGCGGCCTTTGTCGCGGCCGGCGTTGACGATCACCTGGTCACCTTTACGAACGTGCTTGGGCATGGTTACACCACCTCGCTGGCCAAGGAGACGATCTTCATGTAGTTGCGTTCGCGCAGTTCGCGAGCCACGGCCCCGAAGATGCGCGTGCCGCGCGGGTTGCCTTCGTCGTCGATCAGCACCACGGCCGAGCGATCGAACTTCACGTAGCTGCCGTCGGGCCGACGGGTCGGATACGCGGTGCGGACCACCACGGCCTTGACGATGCTGCCGGCCTTGAGGTCGCTGCCGGGCAGGGACTTTTTGACCGAGCAGATCACCTTGTCGCCGACACCGGCGGTGCGGCGGGTGTAGCGGCCGCGCCCCGTTGAGCCGCCCAGCACGCGGATGATGTAGGCCACCTTGGCTCCGGTGTTGTCGGCCACATCGACTCTGGTTTCTTGTTGAATCATGGTTCGATTCCACTCACAGCGACACGTCGCTGCCCCCGGCCAAGGCCGGGGCTATATGGTCAGGCTTCGGCTGGAGCTGATTCGACGATGCGGACCAGACGCCAGCTCTTGGTCTTGCTCAGAGGCCGACACGGCGAAATTTCCACACGGTCGCCGGACTTGGCCTGGTTCTTTTCATCGTGCACCTGGTACTTGACCTGGCGGCGCAGGTACTTGCCGTACTTGCTGTGCTGCTGGAGATACTCCACGGCCACGGTGCGCGTCTTGTCGCGCTTGGCGCTGGTGACCACTCCCACCTGGACACGGGGCGACTTGCGCGTTTGGCTCTGGCTCACGAGGAGGTCTCCTGCTTCTGCTTCAACTTCCGGGCGCTTTGCTCGGTGAGGATGCGGGCGATGTCGCGGCGAAGATTGCCCAACTGCCGCGGGTTTTCCAGCTTCTCGGTCAATGCCTGGGTCCGCAGCTCGTGCAGGCGCTTGCGCAGACGGGTGACTTCCTCACCCATCTCCGTGTCCTTCATGCTGTGGACTTCTTTTGCTTTGATGGCCATATCAACCTCTCACATAGCCCCGGCCTTGGCCGGGGGTGTTGCGATCCCCGGCCAAGGCCGGGGCTATATGTCAAGCGTGACGCCTTTCGATGAAGCGGCAGCGGAACGGCATCTTGTGGGCCACACGCACGAACGCCTCCTGGGCCACGTTGCGGGGCACGCCGGTGATCTCAAACAGCACCGCCCCGGGCTTGACGCGGGCCGCCCAGTATTCGGGCTCGGCCTTGCCTTTGCCCATTCGGGTTTCCAACGGCTTCTTGCTCATGGGCTTGTCGGGGAAGACCCGCACGTAGAGCTTGCCTTCGCGGCTGACGAACTGACGGGCGGCCACGCGGCCGGCCTCAATCTGTCGGGCGGTCAGCAGGCCCGTTTCCAGCACCTGCAGGCCGTATTCGCCGAAGGCCACATAGTTGCCGCGCTGAGCATTGCCGCGGACCTTGCCGCGCTGCTGCTTGCGGAACTTGACTCGTTTGGGCATTAAGGGCATGGGTTACGTTCCTGTCTCGTTCATATAGCCCCGGCCTTGGCCGGGGTTCTGCGGTGTCCCCGGCCAAGGCCGGGGCTATATTGTTAGCGGCGACCTCGAGCACGGGGACGAGCGCCGGCAGCCTTGGACTCGACCTCGCCCTCGGCCAGTTCCTTGTACATGCCGTGATAGACCCATACCTTGACGCCGATGGAGCCGTAGGTGGTGTGGGCTTCGGTCAGGGCATAATCGACGTTGGCCTGCAGGGTTTGCAGCGGGATCGAGCCGAGGCGGATTTCTTCGCTGCGACTCATTTCATGGCCGCCGAGCCGGCCGGACAGTTGAATCTTGACACCCTTGGCCCCGGCGGTCATGGCGGCTTCGGCCTTCATCTTGATGACGCGGCGGAAGCTGGCCCGCTTGGCCAACTGCTCGGCGATCGACTCGCCGATGAGCTTGGCGTCGAGGTCGGGGTTGTGGATTTCGATGCAGTGGATGGAGACGTTGCGGCCAGTCAGGTGCTGCAAGTCGGAAGTCAGGGCGTCGATCTCGGCGCCCTTGGGGCCGATGACCAGGCCGGGGCGAGCGGTCTTGATCAGAACCTTCAGTTCTTCGCGGGTGCGCTCGATGTGGATGTCGCTGACGGCCGCGAACGGAGCGCGGCGGTTGAGGCGGCGATCGCAGAAATCGCGGATCTTCTGATCCTCGACCAGCAGCTCCCCATAGAGCTGCTTGGGCGCGTACCAGCGGCTCTTGTGGGCTTCGGTGATGCCGACGCGGAAGCCGAATGGATGAACTTTCTGTCCCATGGGTTTTCTCACATAGCCCCGGCCTTGGCCGGGGGATTGAATCCACCCCGGCCAAGGCCGGGGCTATCTGGTCATTTTTCATCCACCGTGACGGTGATGTGGCTGGTCCTCTTGAGGATGGCGTGGGCGCGGCCACGATCCTTGGGTTGAAAACGCTTCATGGTCGGGCCGCTGTCGATGCGGCAGTCGGTGACCACCAGGCGGCGGGTGTCGGCCTCGGCCTGATCGGCGTTGTGATAAGCGGCCACCAGGGCCTGCCGCAGATAAACCGCCCCGCGTTTCTTGGAGAACGCCAGGATGTTCAGAGCGTCGGCGTACTTCTTGCCGCGAATCATGTCCGCCACCGGACGAACCTTGGTGGGGCTGATGCGTGCGGCGCGATGAACGTTGGTGTATGGCATCAGACCATGCCCTCTGCGCGCTGCGCCTTGGTGCCGGTGGTGTGGGCTTTGAACAGGCGGGTGAGGCTGAACTCGCCCAGTTTGTGACCGACCATGTCTTCGGTGACGAACACGTTGTGGAACTGCTTGCCGTTGTGGACCAGGAAGCTGTGACCGACGAACTCGGGCACGATGGTGCAGGCGCGGGCCCAGGTCTTGATCGGTTCGCGCTTCTGCATCTGATTGAGCTTCTCGACCTTGCGGTAGAGCTTCAAATCGACGTAGGGGCCTTTTTTCAGTGATCGTGCCATGCGTTCTACCCTTTAGCCCCGGGCTCTGCCCGGGGGTCCCCCGGCAGAGCCGGGGGCTAATGGAAAATCATTTCAGTTTCAACTGGCCGTAGCGCTTGGACACGCGGCGGCGGAGGATGCGCTTGTTGGAAGGCTTGCCCGGCTTGCGGGTGCGCCCGCCCTTGGACGGGACGCCGGTCTTTGATTCGGGCGGACGATTGCCTTTGCTCTTGCCGTCACCGCCGCCCAGCGGGTGGTCGTGGTGGTTGGTCGCCACGCCGCGAATCTTGGGACGGATGCCCAGATGGCGGGAGCGGCCGGCCTTGCCGAGGGTGACGCGGTTGTGGTCGAGGTTGCCGAGCTGCCCGATGGTGACGCGGCAGTCGAGCGAGACCTGGCGGATTTCACCGGAGGGGAACACCAGCGTGGCCCAGTCGCCTTCCTTGTTGGTCAGGCGAGCGTAGCTTCCCGCCGAGCGGCAGAGCTGGCCGCCGCGGCGCGGGGTCAGTTCGATGTTGTGAACCATCAGGCCGGCGGGCACGGCTCGCAGGGGCATGGCGTTGCCGGGACGCGGCTCGATGCCCTTGTCGCCGGAGTTGAGCTTATCGCCGTCACGCACGCCCAGGGGGGCGAGAATGTAGGTCTTGGCGCCGTCGGCATAATCCAGCAACGCGATGTTGCAGGATCGGTTGGGGTCGTACTCGATGCCGATCACGGTGGCGGCCGAGTCGTCCTTGCGGCGCAGGAAGTCGATGCGACGGTAACGGCGCTTGTGTCCGCCGCCGGTGCAGCGACAGGTGATCACGCCGTGATGGTTGCGACCGCCCTTGCCGTTCATCGGCTCCAGCAGGCTTTTTTGCGGCTTGGAGCGAGTGACTTCGTCGAGGAGATTGACCGAAGCGTTTCGCCGGCCGGCGCTGGTTCGTTTGTAGGTTCGAATGGCCATGGTTTGGTCTCATTTAGCCCGGCCTTGGCCGGGGGATTCAACCACCCCGGCCAAGGCCGGGGCTATTTGTCAGAACAGGTCGATCTTGTGGTCCTCGGCCAGTTGCACGGTGGCGCGTTTCCAGTCGGGGTTCTGGCTGTAGCCGTAGCGGGTGCGGCGAAGCTTGCCCTTGCGCATCTGGGTGGACACCTTGACCACCTTGACGCTGTAGAGCGATTCGATGGCCCGCTTGATGTCGGCCTTGCGGGCGTCGGCGGCCACCTCGAAGCTGTAGCGATTGCGCTCGCCTGACTCCCAGGTGGTCTTTTCGGTGATCAGCGGGCGCTTGATGACGTAGGTGGCGTCGATCACGAGACGGCCTCCTTGATCCGGTTGAGGTAACCCTCGAACGCGGCCTGATCGGCCAACACGTATCGATGGTTTAACAGATCGAAAGCGTTGAGCCGGTCGATCTGGGTCAGGCTGACGTTGTCGAGGTTACGGGCCGAGCGGGCGGTGCTGTCGCGGGTGTCGGCCAGAGCAATCAGACAGGAGCGGTCGATCTTGAGGGCGGTCAAAAGTGAGGCGAATTGTTTGGTCGAGGGTTTATCAAAAGTGAGCTTGTCGATGATCTTGATTTCGCCGTCCACAGCCTTAGCCAGCAGGGCATTGCGATTGGCCAGTCGCCGCATGCGGATTGGCATGTCCTGGCGGAAGCTGCGCGGGAGTTTGGCGAAGGCCACGCCGCCGCCGCGCATGATGTTGGTGCGGATGGGGCCGCGGCGGGCGTTGCCGGTGCCCTTCTGGCGGTAGAGTTTCTTGGTCGATCCCTCGACGCGGCCGCGGTTGCGGGTAGCGGCCGAGCCCTGGCGGCGGTTGGCGTGGTAGCGGACATACGCCTGCTTGAGCAGCGCGGGGCGAACTTCACCGCCCAGCAGTTGCTCATCGACGTCGATGCTGGCTACCTGCTGGCCGCTGAGATTATGGACTGGGATTTGGATCATGACGGTTACCTACGGTTCGTCGCCTCAGACGACTGCGTTTGTGTCGCCGCGCCCTGAGGTTGGTGGACGCGACTCGGTGCAAAAGCGAGTTGTCGCGGCGGGGCAGTTTCGTTGGAGGCTTGAGGCCTGAGGCTTGAGTTTTGAGGTTCTGCGCCTCACGGCTCAAGCCTCACCCCTCAAGCCTTCCTCCCGACTTACGACGCCTTGAGCATTTCGGCTTTCGACTTGTTCAGCCGCACGGCCTCCCGAATCATCAAAAGTCCCTGCTTGGACCCGGGCACCGGACCCTTGACCATCAGCAGGTTGCGTTCCTTGTCAATCCCGATCACCGGCAAACTACGCACGGTCACCCGATCGGCGCCCATGTGCCCGGCCATACGGATGCCCTTCTTGGGCTTGCCCGTACCACGGTTGGATGAGCGGCTGCAGATCGAGCCGGGCGAGCGGTGCTTGCGCTCCACGCCGTGCGAGGCTTCCATGCCCGAGAAGTGGTGGCGCTTCATCACGCCCTGCATACCCTTGCCCTTGCTGGTGCCCACCACGTCCACGAACTTCACCTCGGCGAAGTTCTGCACCGTCAGTTCCTGGCCGACCTCAAACTGATCCTCGCTGCCGGTGCGAAACTCACGGTGAAACCGCATGGGAACGAGCCCGGCCTTGGCGTCGTGAGCGATCAGCGGCAGGGTCGATCGGCGAGGCTTGATGTCCTCGTAGGCGATCTGCACCGCGCTGTAGCCATCGCTCTCGACGGTCTTGACCTGGCTGACAAAACACGGCCCAGCCTGCACGACGGTGACCGGGACGCTGTGTCCCTGCTCGTCGAACAGGCGAGTCATGCCGATTTTGCGTCCGAGGATGGCCTGAGCCATGACTTTGAATCTCCGAGGCCGCCCGCCCCGCGGCAGGCTGATCGTGACCGTGTATCCGATGGTCAGAGGATCGTGGCCTTGCTTGATTGACGTCCGGCGGAGCCAACTCCGCCGCTAAACAGCATTGCGTAACCGCGATTACGCTTTGATCTTCACAAACACACCGGCGGGCACCACCAGGCGATTGAGCGCTTCGACCGTCCGGGCGTTGGGTTCGCTGATGTCGATGATCCGCTTGTGCGTGCGGATTTCGAACTGCTCCCGACTTTTCTTGTCAATATGCGGGCTACGCAGCACGGTGTAGCGCTCGATGCGGGTGGGCAGAGGAATCGGCCCCGCCACCCGGGCATTGGTTCGCTTTGCGTGGTCCACGATCTCCCGGGCCGAGGCGTCCAGGGCCTGGTGGTCGTAGGCTTCCATTCGGATTCGAATTTTGCCGCCGGTCATTTGTCAAAGAGCCTTATAGGGATACCTGCTCCCCTTCCGCGAAGGGGAGCCAAGTAGTGTACCTGAGCGGTGTTTGCTGTCAAATGGGAGAATGAGTGGCTACAGGTCCATCCCGGCCTGCCGCCCCGGATTAACAACGCCAGCCCCCTGAGGACTAGCCAGACCGCCGAGACCGGCTCAGGCACCGCCGCCATGCAAAAGCCGATGCCGGCATCGCCAGAGGACCAGAACTGGAAGTTGCCGCCGCTGTCGAACTTGTACGCAGCCGCGTAACCGCTGCTGGTGTTGAACGGACAGCCTCAAACCAGTCGATGCTGGAGGCGGGCTTATCGGGGCCGTGCGTGTAATGCGTGATGGCCAGGCCGCCCAGCAGGTTGGCGGTGCAGGCCCCTCATGCACGATTGGCAGCAGGCAAACCAAGCCCGCGAAGCCTGCGTCGATGTACGGATTGGTCAGCGCGTCTAAGGTGTTATCGTACCTGTGCGTGAGCATTACCTAACGGACGATATTGCATGTCCAGCACCTGACCGATGGAATTATTCCAGGACAATGAAAAGAAGATCGCCTTGAAATGCATGAAAAAGATAAAACAGTCAGAATTCCTGAATTAGCGGTTCACCCTTGCGCCGGTTGATCAGCGAGCGGGAAATCATCCTCATCCTTGCCGGTGTGACCCCAGATGGTCAGGCGCGGTTCTGGAAGATGGCGGCAGGGAATCAGGTAACCCAGGAAGAATCCGATCGCAAACAGCAAGAGGTTGCCCAGCGGTCCGACGTAGTAGAGGTCGAATTTCGCCGCCCAACCTTCAGGTATCCAGCCCCGGCCTGACAACACGCACCAGGTGGAGAACAGCAACGTGAACAGGATCCCCAGTCCCACAGACCAGGAGTTGGCCCGGCGTGTGAGGAATCCCAACAGGAACACCGCCAGGATGCCAACCTGGACGATATTGCCGACGATGAGCAAGAAATCGTTGAGCGTCTTGGTGGAAGCGTGGAGCAAAGCCAAAGCGCCCAAAACCATGACCAGCGCGGACAGGCCGGTGAAGATCCAACCAGCCCGTAGATAATGGCGGTCGCTGCGATGGCGCACCAGGAGCCGGCGATAGATATCGACGGTGACGACGCTGGAAAATGAGTTCAAATTGGCCGAGAGCGTGGACATGGCGGCCGCCGCCACCCCCGACACCACCAAACCCACGACACCCACGGGAACCTGCGAAGTCAGGTAGTAGGGCAGGATGTCCTCGGCTTTACGGCCGCCGGTCAGCATCAGGGCGGCCTGTTCATCGGGGAACTTCTTGTAGAAGACGTACATGCAGGTGCCCATGAACATGAAGGTCGCCCAGACCGGGATGCTCATGGCGGTGCACAGCCAGATGCTCTTGCGGGCCTCATGAGCGGACTTGGCCGCCACGTATCGTTGCACGTTGTCCTGGCTGGTGCAGTATGCGGTCATCCAGTTCGTCGTCCCCATCAGGAGCATCAGGAACACGCTCTTGTGGGCCATGTCATCAAACCAGCGGGTTGGTTCGATCGCTCCTGTGGCGGGATTCAGGTCGCCCACGGACAACTTGTTATCCGCCCAGGCCGTGGTGAGCACTTCGCCCAGCCCGCCTGGAATCTGTATCAGCAGCAGCAGCAGGATCGCCAACCCGCCCCCCAACAGCACGACACTCTGGATCGCGTCAGTCCAGATCACGGCGTTGAGACCGCCGACAACGGTATAGGCCGCGGTGATGATGCCGGCAATCAGGATGCACGTGTCGGCATCAAGGCCGGTAATGGTCTTGATCACCACCGAGAACAGGAACAGGACGGCGCTGAGTCGCAGCAGCATGTAGATGGCGAACATGCTCGCGGCGTAAAGGCGCACACCGGGCCCGAAGCGGGCTTCGAGATATTCATAGGCGCTGGTGACTCGGGCCTTGCGATACAGGGGCACGAAGAACATCCCCGCAATCAGGATCGTCAGCGGCAGGATCAAGGCGGGCAGGAACCGCAAATAGGCCGTCTTGTAGGCATCGGCGGGGTGGGCGATAAACGTGATAGAACTGATGTGCGCGCCGACCAGGCTCAGTCCCAGCAGAATTCCGCCGTGACTGCGGCCGCCGGCGAAGTATTCATCCGTGCTCTTGTTGCGCAGCACGAAATAGAAGCCGATGCCGGCCATGGCCAGCACGTACACCATGATGATGATCTGGTCGATCCAATGCAGCGTCACGGGTCGCTCCTGCAGCTGGGTGAATGTCCGTTATCAGCTTGAGGCACTCAAATGCGATCGTGCTGCAGCAGCGCCGGTACGTGAGAATATAGATCACGATGACCACGTCCACCCACAGCAAACTGGTCCCCTGAATTGCCGGGATTGCTGTCATATACTCACTGCTTTCGCGTCAGGTCGTCCACCACAATCGCCTGCGGCGATGCGCCTTCGATGAAGGCGCGGTTGAAGTAGAAGATGTGTCCTGACTCAGTGCCCACGATCAGGTCCAGTTTACCATCAGCGTCGAGGTCGCACACGTAAGGGCCGCTGTTATGCACCGTGAGGCGGGCCTTGACCAGGTCGCCCTGATCCTCGAAGACCGGCTGGGTGTTCGTGCCGGTGTTAAGGTAATAGCGGGCGTTGATGTTGTCGAGGATCAAATCGCGTTTGCCGTCACCGTTCCAATCGACGAATTGCAGCACGGTGCGCCCGGCGTAATGCGGCCGCCAGTCTTTGTCCGTCAACGGCTTGCGGTTCCACACCAAAGCGCGCGCGTAGGGATCATTCAGCTCAAACACGTGCTGACCCGGCGCAAGGATCACCTGGTGATCTTCCATGCGCTTGCCGAAATACACAGCCCACTTGTTCTCGTGATCGAGCGTGACGTAATCCATGATGCCGTCCTCATCCCAGTCCAACACGGCCGGTCGGCAACGATGGGCGGTGATCAGTTCGTCGCCCTGCGGTTTGTAGCGGATCCACGTCGGCGTCGCTCGCGGTTGATCACCCCAGTCCACGCGGATCAGGCGACCTTCATCCAGGTAGGGTTGGCCCTTGCTGCCGATGTTGCGGAAGTACCAGTGCTCGCCGCGGATGCCGCTGGCCAGCAGGTCGGCGCGGCCGTCGCCGTCCCAGTCCGCGACCAGCGGGTTGATGTAGCCCCAGTCCGATTCCTGCGCTCCGAGCAGCGAGCCATCCTCGCCCGCGCGCAGTTCGATGTTCTGGCCGGCTGCCTGCAAGTATTGAAGCTGGCCCCAGACCGCCTGCTGCGGCGTGCCGATGTTCTCGTAATAGTGAATAAATTCATTGGCCGTGCCGACAATCATGTCCAGATCGCCGTCCTCGTCCCAATCGTACAGACACGGGATGGCCAGCACGCAGCCGTCCATGTCCGGCTGTTTCTGCAGCACGTATCGGCTCTGGCGTAACTGCGGCGTCGCGCTGGCGCCGGCTATGTTCTCGCACCAGGCAAGCGACGCGCTGTTGTTGCTCCAGACCAGGTCCAGATCGCCGTCGCCGTCCCAGTCCGCGAACACGGGAAATGGAAATACGCCCGGAATCTGCAACTCATGCTTGTCCCACGTGCTGATCCGCCGGCCATGGTCGAACTTGTACGGATCGCCTTCGATCGGCTCGTGGATGTACAACTGTGTCGCCCAGTTCGTGGCGATCATTTCGATCTGTCCATCGCCGTCCCAGTCCACCGGCAACAGGCCCAGCGGGCTGCTCGACCAGTCGGCATCTTCTACCGAGGCGACTTCGATGTCGTGGCTGTGGGCGTCATCGAACACCATTTCGCCATCCGGTCCTGGCGGCTGGGCGAAAAGTATGCGCTTGCCCACCAGCATGTCCAGCTTGCCATCCTTGTCCCAGTCGATCAGCCGAGCTCGCTCGCCTTTCGTTTCGGTGTTGACCGTGAAATGGTGGTACTCCTTGACGACGATTCGTCCCTTCTGCAATTCCCACTCGATCCAGATCGGCGTTTCCTGTGAGTAAAGGAACATATCGAGATGTCCGTCGCCGTTGACGTCAACCAACTGCGGCGTGCTGCTGGGGACGATCGGGCCGAACGGCGAGTTGCCGCGGAAAATCAGCGTGGGTGGAGCGAGCACCACCGCCCCGCTGCTGGTGCCGAGGTTTTCGTAGAAGTAGTGGCCGCACCACAGGTCCTGGTTGTTGCGGTGCTGCCATCCACTGCTCAACCAGACGTCCAGGTCGCCATCGCCGTCAAGGTCCGCGATATCGAACGATCCGCGCAGACCTGTGCCCAACGGCCCAATCGTCTGACGATCGCCCAAAGCCAGACGCTCGCCGACGCCGACCATGGGTATGGCCACCGGGTCCGGCGCCACGTCCTGCTCCGCAGCCGGGTTGTAATACAGGGCATACAGTCCGGGCAGATCACCTTCATGATTGAAGCGAACCTTGAACGTATCCGCCCAATAGGCATCATCGCTGACGCGCAAAGCGATGAGCTTGCCGTCATTTACCGGCTCACCCGTGTCGTAGTCGTAGCGCACCAGGCGCAGGGCATCGACGGCGCGGCGGCGACCAGCGGCATCAAGCTGCGGCCAGCCATGCTCCGGCGTCACCTCGACCTCCACCGGCAGATGGGCCCATTTGCCGGGAGTGGCGTTCCCCTCTTTGAGGCGAAACACAATCCGCGCCGGGTAGTCGAGCGCCCAGCCGATCTGGGGCAACTTCACCTTGGCTGGCGGCGGCAGCACCGGAATCGTCTCCAGCGGCTCGCGTTGCCATGTGCTGAAAACGCAGAAGTCGTCGATGGCGCCGTTGAATCGATTGGGTTGGCCCAGCGGTGAACCACCCGTCGGCGTGGCGTTGGAACCGACGTACAGGTCATAGAACATTTTCTCCGGCAGATGTGGGAATGAGCCGGTCAGCTTCTCCGTCCATGGCCCGTCACCAATGCGAAACGCCGTCCGATTGGGCGGCCCCCACGACACGCTGACTCGCCGCCATTGCCCCGCCGGCCAGTCCGCCACCGGCAAGGCAATCTTGGCTGATGACTCCTCCCCGTCCTGGAACGCGAAGCACAACAGCGGCTCGGCGGGATTGCTCAGATCAAAGTAGCACTCGAAGCGATGACCCGTGCGGATGCGAGCGGCAAAAAGGTTCTGCACATCGGTGCCGGTGCTGTCCGCTTCAGTGTAAGCGCCGGGAGTGAAGTCAGGTCGCACCATCAGCGTGATGGTGCCCGCGTTCAGTTGCAGGTTGTTTTCCAGGTCGTAGCGAACCCATTGATAAGGCCCCAGCTTTAACGCTTTGCCTTCATACCCATCATCACAGAGCGACACCATGTCATGGGCGACGGCCTTGGGAATGCCGCGCGAAACGTCCGCGTACAGCGAGTGGTTGTAACTGGCCGCGAACAGCAGATCATCTAAATCCGCGGCATGGCCGGGCGGGGTTGCCCACAGCAGCATACCGAGACAGGCGAATATAAGGCATTGGGAAACTCGGGAAACTCGACAATCAATCAATGAATCATGCATTGGTCTGTCCGTTTTGTGAAGAAATCCTGTCAGGGGTCGAAGTCATTTCAATCTCACAGTGCTGCCCACTGGAGCGATGGAACACTGCGGCTGCGGAATAATGCGTGATACCAACGGCTCATGGTTGCCTCCAGTGTGGACGTAACGCCCGCTCTCGGCCGGCGGGCTGTGATTCAACACCGCTTGCGTCGCAGGATCAGCCCTGAAGCGGTAGTCGCCAGCAAGCACATCTAGTACGGTTCGGGCACGGCCAGCCCGCTTTGTTGCAGTGCCTGATCGAAGCGGATGTCCAGCGTCGTGCCGCTGCCCCAATGATCGCCGAGAATCTGCAGGTCCGCCAGGTTCACGACCCCGTCACCGTTGAAATCCGCCTGGTTCCTGTTCGCGCTGCCGCTCAGCCAGTTGTTGCTGAGAATCTGCAGATCAGCCAGGTTGATGACTCCATCTGCGTTCGCATCGCCGGGCGTGAGCAGCGAGCTGTAGCTGATACGGTGGAAAGTCATGAAGTTGGCGTCGTGGAAATTATGGGCGCCGCCCAACCCGTCGGGATACGCGGTGCGCGAGACGATGACAATGTCCGAGCCGTCGAACTGCCAGTCCATGTACTGGAAGCCGATCTTGGACACGTCGGACAGGTCCTGCACAATGATCTGCTCGACCGTCCATGACTCGAGATTGTCCGAGGACAGCAGCGCCATGATGTTGCGGATTACACCGGGCCTGCGGCTCGGTGTGTAATTGTCCTGGCTGACGATGCTGGCGACCGCCAGATACTTGTCAGCGGCCACGCTGTAGCGGATGTTGAATTTATTGGCGCCGCCGGGCATGTCGATGATGTCGTTGCCGGGATTGAACGAGACGGTGTTGAGGTTCTGCGAACGAATAACTGCCGCCTTCTCCGGCTTGCCCTCGCTCACGTCCACGCGAACTATGCTCACCACCTGGCCGTTGCGATCGACCACGGCATTGCCTTCCAGCCAGCCTCGGAAGTCGTTGCCTGGAAGCCAGGATGGGTTGTGGGCCAGGGCGTTGGTGTGGGTCCAACTGGCGGCATTGAGCAGATCGCTGCCGATCGGGGCGCTCATCATCGCGGCGCGAAACATGTTGGGCCAACTCCCGCCGGTGGCCATGTCCTCGTAAGCCCGCCAGATGCGGCCGTCGTGCACCACCACGGGCACGGAGGAAGTGTGATACCCGAAGCTGCTGGATGAGAGAAGGATGCCGTTGGTGCTATTGGTCGGCTGGGTCCAGGTCAGCCCGCCATTCGTGGATTTGCGAATGGTCAAGTCTTTGCGAGCACCAGACGTGCCAAGCATGTAGAGATCCTGGTCGTGAACGAACAGGTTCGCCTGTAATTGATTGAGCGTCACGGCGTGCGACCAGGTCTGACCTTTGTCGGTGGAGCGATACACGCTGGTGAGGTAGATGCCGACATCGGTGGTATTGGGTCCGAAGAGGTTATGGCTCGCGACGTAGTCGCCATTGGGCAGGATGGCGATGGCGGGGCAACTGATGTATTTTTCGCTGGAGGCCGGCGAATGGGCGATGACCACCCCCGGCACCTCCACGCCGTTGAAGGTCGTGGTCTGAGCATGCAGCGCGGCCGTCGCACAGCACAGAGCGACCGCGAGCACGGTGGCTGTAATATATATGGTATGCCAACGGCTCATGGTTGCCTCCAGTGTGGACATAAGGCCCGCTCTCGGCCGGCGGACCGTGGATCAACGCTAGCGTCGCAGGATCAGCCCTGAAGCGGCAGCCACCAGCATGCACAGTGCGCCCGGCTCGGGCACGGCCAGCCCGCTTTGTTGCAGCGCCTGATCGAAGCGGATGTCCAGCGTCGTGCCGCTGCCCCAATGATCGCCGAGAATCTGCAGGTCCGCCAGGTTCACGACCCCGTCACCGTTGAAATCCGCCTGGTTCCAGTCGGCGCTGCCGCTCAGCCAGTGGTCGCCGAGTATCTGCAGATCAGCCAGGGTGACCATGCCATCGGCGTTCGCATCGCCGGGCGTGAGCAGTGAGCTGTAGCTGACACGGTGGAAAGTCATGAAGTTGGCGTCGTGGAAATTATGGGCGCCGCCCAACCCGTCGGGGTACGCGGTGCGCGAGACGATGACAATGTCCGAGCCGTCGAACTGCCAGTCCATGTACTGGAAGCCGATCTTGGATACGTCGGACAGGTCCTGCACAATGATCTGCTCCACCGTCCACGACTCGAGATTGTCCGAGGACAGCAACGCCATGATGTTGCGGATGCGCTCGGGTTTGCGGTTTGGGTCGTAGTTGTCCTCATTGACGATGCTGGCGACGGTGAGGTACTTGTCAGCCGCGGGGCTGTAGCGGATGGTGAACTTCTTGGTTCCGCCGGGCATGTCGATGATGTCGTTGCCGGGATTGAACGTGAGTGTGTTGAGGTTCGGCGATCGAATAATTGCCGCCTTCTCCGGCTTGCCCTCGCTCACGTCCACGCGGATTACGTTCACCACCTGGCCGTTGCGATCGACCACGGCATTGCTTTCCAGCCAGCCTCGGAAGTCGTTGCCTGGAAGCCAGGATGGGTTGCTGGCCAGGGCGTTGGTGTGGGTCCAACTGGCGGCGTTGAGCAGATCGCTGCCGATCGGGGCGCTCATCATCGCGGCGCGGAACTGGCCGGGCCAATCCCCGCCGGTGGCGTTGTCCTCGTAAGCCCGCCAGATGCGGCCATCGTGCACCACCATGGGCACGGAGGAGGTGTGATACCCATAGACGCTGGATGAGAGAAGGATGCCGTTGGTGCTGTTGGTCGGCGAGGTCCAGGTCAACCCGCCGTTGGTGGATTTGCGGATGGTCAACTCTTTGCGGCCGCCAGGCGCGCCAAGCATGTAAAGGGCCTGGTTGTGGACGAACAGGTTCGCCTGCAAGTGATTGAGCGTCACGGCGTGCGACCAGGTCTGACCTTTGTCGGTGGAGCGATACACGCGGGTGAGGTAGATGCCGACGTCGGTGGTATTGGGCCCGAATATGTTATGGCTCGCGACGTAGTCGCCATTGGGCAGGATGGCGATGGCGGGGCAACTGATGTATTTTTCGCTGGAGGCCGGCGAATGGGCGATGACCACCCCCGGCACCTCCACGCCGTTGAACAGCGTCGTTTGCGCGCTGATGTTGGGCGAAGCGGAGAGCACCAGAGCCATCAGACCGACGATCCAACTGATGCGCATTTGCTCAAGCATGGTGTCCGTCTTTCCAATTACTGTTGCAACCAAGCCGCGTCGACCAGACTGTTGCCCGTGTCGGCACGCAAGGCGCTGACGTTCGTGACGCTGCATGCGAGCCCACACCTTTCCCACTGCGGCATGTGTCTGCTTTACGGCGCAAGCCAGTACGGCCGACCGAGACGCGCCGGGTTGCTGTAACCGGGAACTTCAGGCTCCTGGATGTCCTGCCCCCCGATCAACAAACCGAACTTGCGGCTGGTGATGTCTTTCCAGGAAAATCCCTCGGCGTGGCCATCTAGGAAAGAAAGATTGCGGCCATCATGCGGTCTGTCAATGATTAACGTGCCTACGTTATATCGCATCCAGCCGACCCACGCGGAATTGGTGATGGTGAATTTGCCTGGAGGGGTGTTGTAACCGCCTGCGCCGCCGGGTGCGAAGGGACGAACGATGGAGCTGTAAGTCAACACAAACTGATCCATGAACGCGCTGACGCTGGCGGGCTGGGGAATGTCGATTCCACCAAACCACGTGACCATGCCGTTGGCGCCGTAGGTGGTTTTATCCTTAATTTGGGAATCGGTGCTGGCATCAAAGATGGCGCGAACAGTGGGACAGACCAGGGTATTCTCCGGCCCGCTCACGCCGAAGTAACTGATCATCAGGTATAGCCAGTTGGGATCAAAATCTGCGGGATTGATTGGATTCAAGGCGTTCTGGACCTCGCCGTCCGGCGCTCGCTGGAACATGAAGTGGTCTTTGTGATCGGCCATGTAGGCAGCGGCGGCGGTCATCATTTGCCGCGTGTTGCTCAGGCAGACGCTGCGTCGCCCTGCTTCGCGGGCTTTAACCAGGGCCGGGAGCAACAGGGCCATCAACAGGGCAATGATGGAGATGACCACCAGTAGTTCTATCAACGTGAATGCCTTGCGTTGCTTCATCACAGGAAACTCCATCAAGGGGCAATAGGTGCTGACACTTCGAGGCGGGAAAACGCAAAGGCCGCGGTCAGGCGACCCTCGCGTGAGGAACAACTCAGCAGGCGCGACGACGGTGCAGCAACATCAGACCGCCTATCCCCAGCAGCCCGATCGCGGCCGGCTCGGGAACGGCAACCTGGGCCAGCGCCTCATCAAAGGACACGTCCGGGCCGGTGCCGAATCCCCAGTTGTCGCCGAGGATCTGCAAGTCGGCCAGGTTGACGGTGCTGTCGCCGGTGAAGTCAGCTTCCGACCAAGTGGCCGTGGTGGACTGCCAGTTATCACCGAGAATCTGCAAGTCCGACAAGTTCACCATGCCATCGCCGTTGGCGTCACCGGGCTGGAGGGCCGCGACGGGAACCACGTCCGCCAAGGTTGTGCTCATACGAATCTCATCAATGTCGAACTTGAAAGGATAGGTATTGCTGACGTTGACCAGGGACAACTGGTCCAGAAATGCGGTGAGCACCTCAGCAGTGGAGACGGTATCGGTCGCCTTGAGCACAGCCGCCCCGTCCAATTCCGATTCATCAATGCCGCCCCCCTTGATGCTGTCGAAACCCGCTGCGCTGAACACCCAGAAGCTGGCCAGCGATCCGATGTTGCCAAGGTCGGCATATTTGACGATCGCCATGTAGGCGCTGCCATCCTGGACGCTGACGTCTGCCGCGGCTGTGCCGAAGGAGCCTTCATAGCGGACCGCGATTCCTTGCGAGCTGGATGCTTTGATCGCGGTGTCAAAATGGATGACGCCGTCGTTGAAGCCCACGCGAGCGGTGCGGCTGGTGTTGTCGCCGGCCGCATCCTGGCGCTGGTAGAGATAGCTGACCCACATGTCTCCACTGGGCACACCCACGCTGACAGTGCGGCGGGAGTAAATAGCGACGGCGGGACCGGCGGGTTCGGTCACTAAGTCGAGCGTGACCTTGTTCCCGGTGGTGGCGTAGTCGCTGAAGGCGATGCTGCCGCTGGTGATGTCAATGGTGGCGGTGGTAGATGGGATAGTCGATACCCACGCATCGCTGAACCCAGTCCCGCCGTTGTTCCCCGCCAGGGGGCCGACCGTATAGTCGAACGTCTCCTCCATCAACGGCGTAGCTTGTGCGGCAGCGCTGATCACCAAGAACATTGCCAGGCTCAGAATGCGAGTTGGAATCGTCATTGTTCATCTCCTACTGTGGGGTGTCGCAGGGGTAGTCCTGCCTCGCCTGATGATGCAATAAGCACAACACTTCAATTATCAGGGCAATTGACTTTCAAGCAATCACCTTACGGCGGCGAATCGTGCAACACTTTTATAATAACATAATTATCTGTTATTATAGTTTTTATATTTATTGATTGACGATTCAAACACCATCGTGTTGCAAAGAATCAGGGGGCGGGAGCCGCGGCTGGCCATGGGGTGAATCTCGCCCGCTGACGCAGGCAGCTACGCACGCAACGCGGACATGCGCAGCTTTATCATTGGGTGCCTTGGCGGGTTCGTTGCGTGGGCCAAGTGTTCGCCGGGGTCGATGATCCGATCAACAAGCCGCCAGAAATGCGACGTCTCGTGGTGCTGCCTCGTGTGAGATTGTGGCACGCGCGTTTACCTGGCTGGGCAAGAATCGACGACTGGGCAATGATTACCAGTCGCTGCCCGACAGCAGCGATTGCATGAGCACATCGCCATGGTCAACCCGATGCTTAATCAACTCACACCGGGATATGAGTGCTACTCACACACGTTCTGATGGGTAAAGCCTCTGTCCCGTGTCACCGAGACAGAGGCAACGAGGATATTGACTCAATCACGGCGGATTGTGAGCAGACTCAGCGCGAAAACCGCCAAAGCAGCCGAAGCCGGCTCAGGAACGGCCGCGACGTCGCTCAGCGATGTGCCCAAACGAAACTCATCAACGTCGAACGTGAAAGGAAAATCACTGGAGACGTTGACGATGCGCAGCAGGTCAACGGCTGCGGTGAGCACCTCGGCAGAAGTGACGGCATCGGTTGCCTTGAGCACAGCAGCCCCGTCCAACTCCGATTCATCAATGCCGCCCGCCTTGATGCTGTCGTAGTTCGCTGCGCTGAGCACCCAGAAGCTCGCCAGCGAATTGACGACGCCAAGGTCGGCATATTTGACAATCGCCAGGTAGGCGCTGCCATCCTGGACGCTGACATCTGCCACGGTCGCGCCGTTGGTAGCGTCGTAGCGAACTGCGATCCCTTGCGAGCTGCTTTGTTTGATCGCTGTGTCAAAGTGGATGGCACCGTCGTTGAAGCCCACACGAGCGGTGCGGCTGGTGATGCTGCCGGTCGTATCCTGACGCTGGTAGAGGTAGCTGACCCACATGTCGCCGCTGGCCAAACCTGCGGAGACCGTGCGTTCGGCGAGAATGTTGGCCGATGAGGTGTTGGTTCTATTCTGTAAATCGACCGTGACCTTGTTCCCGGTGGTGGCATAGTCGCTGAAGGCGATGCTGCCGCTGGTCACATCGATGCTGCCGACGGCGTTCGAGGTGAATGTCGTCGCCCACGCTGTGCTGAACCCGGTCCCGCCGTTGTTCCCGACCAGGGTGCCGGCTGCATAGTCGAACGTCTCTTCGACAAGCAGCGATGCTTGTGCGGCGGCACCGATCGCCAGGATCGTTGCCATGCTCAGAATACTGGTCACAGACTTCATCTTTTCTTCTCCTTCTGTGTAGGTGTCGCAGGGGTAGTCCTGCCTCGACTGCTGATGCCATCATCACAACACTTCAATTATCAGGGCTGTTGGCTCGCACGCAATGACCTTGCGGTGGCAAATCACGCAACACTTTGAATATAACATAATTTAATAGATATCAAATATTTACATGCAATTAACTACTGAGACAAGGCTCGTGTGTTGCAAAGATTCGGGCGGCGAGAACCGTAACCTGCCAGGGGGCTTGGCAGCCGAAGAATATTCGCTATTGAAGACCATCCAGAAGCTTCGGCCCGCGGCAGTTCACGGGGGACCCGCCAGCGGAATTGGTGGTTGATCTGTTTATAGTTTAGAGCGGCTCTGAAGTTAGACGGCTCGCGTCGGGCCAGGATCGGCTGACATCACACTGCGCACCGCCGACAAAATCGAGCCGCTGATTTGTGTATTGCAAGATATAGGAATTGGATTACCCTTGAACTATGACGCTGGAGCAGATAGCCAGAATGGCCGGGGTGAGCAAGTCAACCGTGTCGCGGGTGATCAACGGCCGGCCGGGGCCGTCGATGCGCACGGTGCACAAGGTGAATTCGATCGTCGAGCGCACCGGTTACACACTGGCCCCGATCGATCAGCGGCCGGGCGTGCCCAAGAGTGTTGGAGCCTCGCTGTGCTATCGCCAGGTGGCACTCATCATGGTGGATCAGGGTTACTCCAGCTCTTCGGAGCTTTTCGTACAACTGCTGATGGGTATTGGCACCGCCCTGGCGGATCAAGGGCTTGGCCTGATCATGGCCAATCACCCGCACCGTCTGCCCCCGATCGTCCGCAGGGGCATGATCGACGGCATGCTCCTGGCAGGCTCGCATCCCTCCCAGGATATGATGGCTGCGCTGCCGAAGGTGCCGGCGGTCTGGCTGACGTCGTATCTGACTCCTCACCATACGCACGTGATGTTGGGCAATGAAGTAGCCGGTCAGATCGCCGCCAAATATCTGCATAAGAACACCCGCGGATTGCTGGCGTACGTTTCCATTGAAAGTCAGCACCTGGCTTTGGCCCAACGCAATCACGCCTTCGTGTTCACTCTCAATGAAGTTGGGCGCAAGTTCGTGGAGTTGAAGCCCTGCCATGAAAGGCCGCTGCAACTAGCGGCCATTCCCCAGATCAAGCAGGCTTTGTTACCGGTGGCCGACCAGATCGCCCAACTGGGCCCATCACTGACCGGATTGTTCTGCTCCTGCGATCAAATTACAGCCGCGCTGTACCCGCTGCTCATCCGCAGGGGCATTCGCCCGATGCAGGATTTTCTGATCATCTCCTGCGGGCACCACACCAGCTACCTGGCGGGGCTCGACCCGCAGCCGATCTCGATCGATTTGTGTGAACAGGTCGTGGGGCGGCGAGCGGTAGAGCAGTTGATCTCGATCATCAGCACCCGATCGAAGAGCCGCAATAAATGCCTCACTCTGGGCGCTGAACTGGTCCTGCCGGACGACTACACATGGGAATCCACCCCGTAGTCCGCCGCTTGTTCTCGCCGTTTAATTCTTTACAACACGCCGGTGTCCGAAACGGCGCCAACTGATACAAACACTTGATTTGCATCTAATTACGCAGGCTTATGGTGTTGCAGGATTCCTCAATGGAAGGTGATTGCGTGTCAGTCAACAGCCTTGATAATTGACGCCGGTATCGGCCGAGCCGAAGGTTTACCTGCTGGCGACGCGGAGTCCCAAGACGATGCGTCTGCTCGTGTCAAACCAGTTGTATCACCAGTTCAATGTGACATGGATCCAGACGCCTGCACGGAACAACACATGAGTCGCGTTCGTCAGATGAATCGCGTGGAGATTGTTGCGGACCTGGTCGTGGTCGGCGGCGGAATCGCGGGAAGTTGCGCAGCGATCGCCGCTTCTCGTCTTGGGCTGCGTGTCGCACTGGTTCAGAACCGGCCGGTGCTCGGCGGCAACGCTTCCTCCGAGATCGGCCTGCTGATGGCCGGCGCCGACCGCGATTTCAAGCACGCCCGCGAAACCGGCATCGTTGAAGAGATCGACCTCGCCAACCGCTATCACAATCACGAAGTTCAGTGGCGCAACAGTATTTCGGACGCCACACTGGAAGACCTGGTCACAAAGGCCAATGTCGCGTTATATCTGAACACTCATATCCATGCGATTGAGACCGCAGACGCTGGCGCGATCCACGCCGTGATCGGATCGCAACAGGCGACTGAGCGAATTTACCGGTTTGAAGCGCCTCTCTTCGTCGATGCGACCGGTGATGGTTGTCTGGCCGTGATGGCGGGGGCGGACTTCATGACCGGCACGGAGTCCCGCGATGCGTTTGATGAGTCGCTCGCACCCGAGAAGCCATCGAAGATATCGATGGGCTCGACCTTGATGTATCGCGTCAAGGACATGGGCCGGCCCATGAAATTCAACAAGCCCCAGTGGGCCTACAGCTTTCCAAAGCCGCAAGACCTGCCGGTTCGCATCCGCGACCTTGATAAGCCTCAACTCTGGATCGAGTTCGGAGCGGGCCTGGACACGATCGCGGATCACATGGAGATTCGCACGGAGTTGCTGAAGATTCTCTACGGCGTGTGGGACCACGTGAAGAATCACGGCGACTATGGTGCGGAGAACTTCGTGCTGTCGTGGGTCGGTTCCGTTCCGGGCAAGCGCGAGAGCCGGCGGGTGGTCGGCGACTACATCCTGACGCAAAACGATGTCACGCATCCCAAGCCAATGGCTGACGCGGTGGCCTTCGGCGGTTGGCCGATCGACGTGCATGATCCCAAAGGCTTTTATGCCAAGAATAAGTGGACCGACTACACCCACCTGGAACAACTGTATCCCATCCCGTTTCGCTGCTACTACTCCCGCAACGTGGACAACTTGCTTCTGGCGGGCCGAATCATCAGCGCGACGCACGTGGCCCACGGATCCATCCGCCTGATGCGGACCTGCGGCGTCGGCGGGCAAGCGGTTGGAACGGCCGCTTACCTCTGTCATAAGTACCAGGCGCGCCCTCGCGCCATCGGACGCGATCACATCCACGAGCTTCAGCAACTGCTGCTTCGCAACGACTGTTACATCCCCAACGTCCGCAACGAAGATGAGTTGGATCTCGCGCGCCGGGCTCGTGTGACCGCGTCATCGCAGTTCACCGATCCGCAGACCGGCTATCGCTACAAGGCGGAGAATGTGATCAGCGGCTTGTCGCGTGGGATTCCCTGCAAGGCGGAGAAGGTGCTCAGCGCGGATGCGGGTTATCACCATACGACGGAGAAGGCGCCCGGCGACTCGCCACGCGGCATGGCGGGCGATGAGAATCTGTGGATGTCCAGCGACATGACCGAGGACGCCGAACCGTGGCTGCAGCTTTCGTGGGACGAAAACCAAACTCTGAGTTGCGTCCAGATCACGTTTGACACGATGGTGAGCGAACAGCGATTCTTCGACCGCCTGGTGCTGGGGGCCATTGCCACCTGTGTGAGCGACTTTGTTATCGAATGTCCAGACCACAACGGGCTTTGGAAGCCGATAGCGGAAGTCCGCGCCAATTTTCAGCGACATGTCGTTGTTCATTTTGAACAGGTGCAGACAAGCCGTGTTCGGATACGGATCACCGGCACCCAGGGTGACAGGCATGCGCGAATCTATGAAGTCCGGGCTTACGCTGCGGCGCCTCACTGAGCCGATGCGTGGTGGTGCTCGATCTGCGCATCGTGACCAGGTTCTACGGACGCAGCTTCATCGCAGCGCTGACACGGATCCCGCCAGCTTCGCCGTGCGGTAACATGACCATCGCGTCACGGATTCAGGGAATCATTCACTACCGAAAGCCGAGTAATTCATGGGTAAAATGGGGGATCACCGATCAAATTTGCCAACCTCCGGGAATGGCCCTCGCCACCCCGGACGAAACCTCCGACGGAGCCGGGGACTATAGGACACGCGTCACGCACCCGGTCCACAGCGCCACCATCCGACGGTGTGCCCCCGGTGCTGGATGCACGCCGTCGGGCAGCCAACAGGCGGCTGGTGCGTCCATCGTCATGTCGTCGAAAAGTTGCTGGCAAGGCACGAATACTGCACCATAATGGCCCGCGAGTATTCGCACGATCCGCTGACGATCGCGCAGTCCCGGCCGCCACTCGCCGGTGACGTTGCCATACACCAATGCGAACGGCTCGCAGAGAACTAGCTTCGGGTTCACCCTCCCTCGCCGCGTCGAGGCACCGGCGCGGCCATTGCTGACAAGCACTACCTGCAACTGACTGACAGCGACTACGAAAAGGCGCTGGAAAAAGTGGTGCGCCATCCGGTGCGCGCAGCGGTTACAAAGGCCGCTAATGCCCGTTACAGTGAAGATGAGGAAATCCCCAAAAACGCCAGTATCCGCCAAGAAACGCCAACGCCCGCTTTCGCGGGCGCTGACCTGATGCCCGGGAGAGGATTCGAACCTCCAAGGGATTTTACTCCCACCGCGACCTCAACGCGGCGCGTCTGCCAATTCCGCCACCCGGGCTGGGGACGAGCCATTGATGTTATAGCCGCTTCCGGGGGTTGTCGAGCGCGTCCGATCGCCTCGTCGCAGGGACAAACGATCAGGATTGACACGCAAGTCCAGCCGGACCATCATCTACGCGCACTTCATCTTCATGTTCACATTCGAGGGTCGGATATGAGCGACGAATATGGCGTCAACGAATACGAGCGTCAGCCGGTGCCGCAATGCGCCTGGTTAGGTCTGCGCAGTTTCGTGGGCCAGTATGCCGGGGAGCACTGTGCGGGCACGGAGCTGATGATCGGGCCGCTGTTTGTGGCGGCCGGGGTCAGCGCGTTTGACGTGGTGGTGGGTTTGATCGTGGGCAATGCCCTGGCGGTGTTCAGTTGGATGTTTTTGTGCGCTCCGATCGCCACGCGAGCCCGTCTGACTCTGTATTTCCAGCTCGAACGCATCTGCGGACGCAAGCTGGTGACGCTGTACAACCTGGCCAACGGCGTGATGTTCTGCTTCCTGGCGGGGTCCATGATCACCGTCTCGGCCACGGCCTTCGGGGTGTGGTTCAACTATCGCCAACCGGCCCTCAACGATGTCTATCCCAACAGCGCCGGCTGGGTCATCGCGGTGCTGGCGGTGGGCGCGGTGATCTCGGTGGTGGCCGCCTACGGGTACAAGATGGTGGCCCGCATCGCCAACATCGCGGCACCGTGGATGGTGCTGGTGTTCCTGGCATTCGGGTTCGTCGGCATCCGCCAATTCATCAGCGAAACCGGCACGGCCATCCACTCGGCCGGGGACTTGTGGCACATGACGCAGACGGCCATCTGGAAAGGCGGCGATCCGCTGCCGGGACAGATCAAGTTCACCTTCTGGCATGTGATGTTCTTCGCCTGGTTCTGCAACATGGCCATGCACGTAGGCATGAGCGACCTGTCGGTGTTCCGCTATGCCCGCCAGAGTTGGTACGCGGTGGCGTCCGCTGCGGGCATGTACGTGGGGCACTTCATGGCCTGGCTGTGCGCGTCGATCCTGTATGCCCTGCAACTGCACCTGGACCCGAGTAACACCGACGTGCTGCCGGGGCCGCTGGCGTACAAGGCCTGCGGTATCGCCGGGCTGCTGTGCGTGGTGGTGGCCGGCTGGACGACCGCCAACCCGACGATCTACCGGGCGGGCCTGGCGTTCCAGGCGATCGTGCCCGGGGCCTCCCGCTTCAAGGTCACGCTGGCCACCGGCGCCATCGCCACGCTGGCCGGCATGTTCCCCGCCATCGCCATGAAACTGCTGGGATTCGTAGCCCTTTACGGTCTGATCCTGATGCCGATGGGCGCAGTGGTGTTGATCGATTTCTGGGTGATCAAACGCTTCGGGATGCAGAGCAACTACGCCCAAGTCAGCGGTAAGAGCTTCAACATCGCAGCCGCCGTGGCATGGTTAGTCACGCTGGCGATCTGCGTGACGCTGGTGAAGCTGGACCCGGTGATCGGCGGGGTGCGGCCGTTCCAGATCTACTTCGTCTCGCTGCCCGGCTGGTTCATCGCCGCGGCGCTGTACCTGATCGTGTCCAAGTTTTACCAGCAGCAAATCCGCCCCACCGCGGGCAGTGCTGAAGCAGGGGAGGTGGCGTCTTGAAACTGATCGCTCAAGTCATCTCCTGGCTGGCCCTGGTAGCCCTGATGCTGCCGTCGCTACTGTTTCTGTTTGGAGCGATGGACAACCTGGACGCGGTGAAGCTGATCATGCTGATCGCCACGGTGATCTGGTTCGTGGCGGCCGCACTGTGGATCGGTCGCAGCGAAGAGGCAGCGGGCTCGGCGTGACAAGTATGTACACTACACGGCTGAAACATTGAAGCACCTCATGATGATCTCAACTGCACCGCGACGGTATGTGTACGCCTCGGCTTTGCTCGTGCTGGCTGTGACTTCTGTGACAGCCCGAGCCCAGGCGATTCGGCCGCTGGCAAGCGATCACGTGGTCATCGCCCGCTCGCCCGATCCCAAAACCATCTTCGCCTACACGCCCGGCATCGGTCGGCTGGACAGCGGCCGGCTGGTGGTGACCATGGGCTTCGGCGGGCCCGGCAGCAAGAAATGGCACGAGACGCAGAAGCTGGTCGATGACAAGGGCCGCTTCACGCCCGGGCGCATTTTCACCAGCGACGACCACGGCCGCACCTGGCAGATGCGCGGTTACCACAACCTGGTGCACGCTCGACCCTTCGCGGCCGGCATTAGCGTTTACGTCATCGGACACCGCGATGAGAAGTTGACGATTATGCAGTCAATCAACGGCGGCTCAAGCTGGTCCGAGCCGGTCGATCTGACCAGCCAGAAGAAACACTGGCACGGCGACGCCACCAACGTCTGGCACACCAAGGGCAATGTCTATCTGGCCCTCGAACAGCGGGCCGAGCGCGGCGTCAAGGCCTGGGAAGTGGCCAACATCACCCCCATCCTCCTGCGGGCCCGCGAAACCGACGACCTGACCAAGCCCGAGGCGTGGACCATGTCCGACGAGTTCGTCTTCATGGATCACGTCGATTACAGAAAAATCTACGGCCTTGCGGCGCCCTTCTGGCCCTTGAACCCCATCGATCCGCTGCGCAATAATCCCATCGCGCCCAAGCGAGAGATGAACCCCGTCGGCTGGCTGGAGACCAACGTCATCCAGATCACCGATCCCGATCACATCTGGTACGACCCCCAGATGCGCACGTTTTACCTGTTCCTGCGGGCCCACACCGGCACGACCAACCTGGCCGCAATCGCCAAGGTTACCGAGCAGCCCGACGGCGCGATGCACACCGAACTGGTCACCGCCCCCTCGGGCAAGCCGATGATTTACGTGCCGCTGCCCGGCGGCCACATGAGCTTCTACGTCTGCTACGACGTAAAGGACAAGCTCTACTGGCTGCTCAGCTCGCAATCGACCGACTCGATGGTCAAACCCGACCGCATGCCCGCGGACCGTTACGGCCTGCCCGACAACGAGCGGCACCGCCTGGTGCTGCACTTTTCCAAGAACATGATCGACTGGTGCTTCGCCGGCGTGGTCGACGAGGGCCCCACCGCTGTGCAAAGCCGCCACTACGGCTCGATGGCGATTGATGGCGACGACCTGGTGGTGGTCAGCCGCTCCGGTGACGCCGAGGCCGCCAACGCTCACGACGGCGACATCATCACTTTCCACCGTATCGCCAACTTCCGCAATCTGGTGTATTGATATGACCGTGCTTGCAAACCAACACCCCCGGTGACGAACTGGCTTGGCCCTCCCACTCTATCGAGCAGCGCATCGACGATTTACTGTCACGCATGACCGTGGCCGAGATGGTCGGCCAACTCAACCAGATGCTCTACGGTTGGCAGTGCTACCAGCGGGTGGGCGATTGGTTCGAGCTGACCGAAACCTTCAAGCAGACGGTGGCCCGGTTCGGCGGTATCGGTGCGATCCACGGCCTGCTGCGGGCTGACCCCTGGGGCGGCAGCATCTGGCGATGTGGAACTTGCAGATGAAGCACGCTGTTGAAGCCGGCCGCATCGAACTGCTGATCGGCGGCGACCCGGCGAACCTGACGTCAATCCCTGTCACCATCCAGCCCTGAACCCCTGGGTGCCACACCCGCGTGCGGGCGTGCCTGATGACTCACACGGCCGACGCGACCGTGGCACCCAACAACGTGAATCATGCATCACCATCCAACCCTGAACCGCGGCGGTAAGCGCGGGGCGTGGTGCCGACCATCGTCTTGAAAAGACGGTTGAAATGGCTCAGATCGTTGTAACCACACCGCAGCGCCACCTCGATCACGCGCTCGTCGGTCGTGCGCAACAGCCACATGGCGGCCTGGATGCGCCGCCGATTCAGATAAGCGATCGGTGAGCAGCCGGCCGCACGGGCGAACTGACGGCAGAGATGCTCGCGGCTGACCTGGGCCTCAGCGGATAAGTCGCTCAATCCCAGCGGCTCATCGTAACGCTGTTCGATCATCTGCAACACGCGCGGCAGCCAGGCCGGCCCGCCCGATGGCACATCGCTGTCTCGCACCTCCGCCCGCCGCGCGGAGCGACAGCAATCAATCAGGAACAGCGAAAGCTGCTGGCGCATCACCGACTCATAGCCGACATCGTGTTCCGTCTGCTCGCGCAGCATGCGGCCCAACGGCTGAGCGATCTGCGCGGCATCGTCCAACTGCAACTGCACCTGGCGATTGATCCGGTGCACCAGTCGCCGGTGTGGCACCAGCATGGCGGCCAGATCACCCTGAAGCTGCCGCGGCAGCAGCGGCAGCGGGTGATGCTCGAGGTCCAGGTACAGATTCATCACGTCCATGCCGCCGGCTTCGGTCAGCAGGTCGTGTTCCTGGCCGTAGTGCGTGATGCCGACCGAGCCGGGGCCGACCTCGATCGACTGCTCGCCGATCACGTGCCGGCCGCGCCCGCGCAGGATGCAGGTCAGCAGCACCACGTCCACTGCGTGCGCCCGTATGGTGAGATTGACGTACCCGAGGAATTGCTCGGTCGCCATGCCCAGCGTCCGCAGCGTGGGGAACTGCCGGTGGACCTGGACGGTACGGCGGGCTCTGGGTTGGTGGTCAATTTCAGCCATTGGTCAGGTCAATTTTACCTTGGTATTTTTAATTTCAATCATCAATATTGATACAAAATCACCCCCCCCTATGTGAGCAACCGCATGAAAACGCAACTGGCACATGAGCAGATCGACCGTTACCAGCGGGACGGCGTGCTGGTGTATCCGGGCTTTCTGGATCAGGCGGAGGTCGCCGAGTTGAAGGCGGCGGTGCTGGAGGCGATCGACACCATGGGCCGCAACCGCGTAGCGCCCGGCGGTCGCAAGATCGAAGACGACGACAGCTACTACAACAAGGTTTTCACGCAGAGGCTGAACCTGTGGCGGATCAGCGACACGGTCAAGCGTTACATGCTCGATGCTGAGTTAGGGCGAATGCTCTGTCGCTTGGCTGGGGTGCAAGCGATGCGGGTGTGGCACGATCAGGCGCTGATCAAGGAGCCGTTCGCCAACCCCACTGCGTGGCACCTGGACAATCCCTACTGGTCGTTCAACTCGCCGCAGTCGATTTCGATCTGGATCGCCCTGGAGCCGGCCACGGCCTACAACGGGTGCATGTGCTTCCTGCCCGGCACGCAGCGGATGGCCCGCTTCGAGTGTCCGCCCATCGGGCAGAGCATGTCGGACCTGTTTGCCGCGTATCCGCAGATGGCGCAGGTGGATTCGATCGCAGCGCCCATGCAGCCGGGCGATTGCAGCTTTCACAACGGGCTGACCGCCCACGGAGCCGGGGCCAACATGACGCGCACGCGGCGAATCGCCATGACCTGTGCCTACATGCCGGCCGGCAGCCGCTTCAACGGGCAGCAGAACATTCTGCCCGACGACTATTTCCAGTCGCTGAAACCGGGCGACGTGCTGGAGAATGACGAATGGAACCCGCTGGTAGGCGTCGCCTGAATCCAGGCCACCTGCAGCCTGGCCAAACGCCCACCATTCTCGAACTTCCCCACCATGCACTCCGAACCGGCCGTATGAAGATAGATTACATTTAGCCTAAATGCTAATCGTTGGAGGCCCCCGATATGTCCGTCGATGTCATGACCACGCGGCAGCGCTTTGCTGCCCTGATGAACTTTCAGCCGGTGGATCGGCTGCCTCTGGTCGAGTGGGCGATGTGGTGGGATAAGACCATCGAGCGCTGGCACGCTGAAGGTCTGCCCGGCTCACTCTCAGACCGCAACGACATCACTCGCCACTTCGGGCTCGACCTCTACATGCAGGACTGGTTCAGCTTCGTGCCGCGGCCGTTGAGGGTCGCCGACGATGAGCACCGGGGCCTGTGCGACAGCCCGCAGGGGTATCTGAGCCTGCGCAGGAAGCTTTTTCCGCGTGTGCTGGACGATCCGGCCCGGCGGGCGATGTGGAAGCAGCGGGCGGCCAGGCAGCAGCGCGGCGAAGTGGTGTTGTGGTTCACGGTGGAAGGTTTCTTCTGGGGCCCGCGCGTTCTGCTGGGCATCGAGCCGCACCTGTATGCGTTTTACGATCAGCCGCAGTTGATGCACCAGATCAACAGCGACCTTTGCGACTGGATGGAGCAGAGCATCGACGACCTGTTGAACATCTGCACGCCGGACTTCATGACCTTCGCTGAAGACCTCAGCTACAACCACGGCCCGATGTTGTCACGGGAGTTGTTTAACGAGTTTCTGACCCCCTGCTACCGTCGAGTGCTGCCCCCGCTGCACAAGGCGGGGGTGCTGACGATCATCGACAGTGACGGCGACATCACCGAGCCGGCCGCGTGGTTCGCCGAGGTGGGACTGGACGGCGTGCTGCCGCTGGAACGACAGGCGGGAGTGGAGATCGCGGAGCTTCGCCGGCGGCATCCGACGATGCGTTTCATCGGGCATTTCGACAAAATGACGATGACGCGCGGCGAGGCGGCGATGCGGGCGGAGTTCGAGCGCTTGCTGCCGACAGCGATGACGGGTGGTTACATCATCAGCGTCGATCACCAGACGCCGCCGGGAGTTTCCTATCAGCAGTATCAACTGTTCCTGCGCCTGTTCCGCGAGTATGCGGCAAGGGTTTCATGCGGTGGCGCGGCACAGTCGAGTGTTGAGGCGTCTCGCGAAGCCGCAAGCGGCTGAGTAACAGCGGCTACTTCGCGCGCTCCATGCCGATGACTTTCTCCAAGCGGCGGCGATGGCGCTGCTCACCGCTGAATTCGGCGGCGAGGAAAGCCTTGACCAGCTCCATGGCCAGTTGATCACCCACCACGCGGGCGCCCAGGCACAACACGTTCATGTCATCGTGCTCGACGCCCTGCCGCGCCGAGTAAACATCGTGACAGACCGCGGCCCGCACGCCCGCCAGTTTGTTGGCGGCAACGGATGCGCCCACGCCGGAGCCGCAGATGATGATGCCGCGCTGGGCCTGGCCGTGCTGGATGGCCTGGGCCACGTAGCGGGCGAAGTCGGGGTAGTCGTCCTGGGCGTCGAACTGATGGGCGCCCAGATCGCTGGCCTGATGGCCGAGTTGGCGGACGAGATCGAGAACAGACTGCTTGAGGGGAAAACCGCCATGATCGGCGGCGACGGCGATATTCATGAACGCGCTCTCCGAGGGCCGGGGGTGTCCGGGGGTGTTCCGGGGGTGGCCGGCCGCATTATACGGGAGCAGCCGAGTCCGCGGAGGCGTTGCGATTGGCTTCAGATTCCACCTGCTCATCACCGGCGTCGGCCTCGGCGTCGGCTTTCTGGCCGGGCTTGGGCACGGGCGGCAGGAAGCGGGGGAAGAACTCCAGCAGGCCGATCAGCGTGCGCACGCTGGCCACCATGTGGTCGATCAGGATGGTCAGCGTCTGCTCCGATTCGCTGATCGCCTCGCGGTTGCAGACGTTGAAGTAGCGTTTCTCGACGGTTCGCCAGTCATGCCAGAGCGTTGAGATGATGTGGCCGGTCTCTTCACCGGTCAGTATCGGGCTCAAGCGCACGCTGCCGTCGGTGATGTCGCGGAAGTTGGGCTCCAAGTCGGTCATGATCTGGGAATACTGTTTGCGCCACTCGCTGACCGGCGAGGCGGCGGCGCGGTGGAAGACGTGCGGCGGGTTCTGGGAGGGATTCATGTTGAGAAACTCGCGGAACACCGCAGCGCCGAGGCGGCGCTTGACCGAAGCCATGGCCCGCAGCGGTTCCTCGGCCGTCGCTTCGTCGGCGCCGTCGCGCAGCCAGCGCAGGGTCTGCTCGATGCGCTCCAGGTTCTTGTGGAACCAGGTGGCGACGATTTGCCGCGAGGGATCGAGCGGCGGCGTGGTCTGCCGGGGCGGCGGCTGGTAGGGACGCACGCCCTTGTAGTCGATCACGATGGTGGTGATGTTGTCGGGGCCGCCGCCGGCGTTAGCGCATTCGATCAGGCGGCGGCAGGTGTTCAGCGGATTGTCGCGCACGGCCAGGATGCGGCCGAGATCCACCTCGTCGGTCGGATCGGTCAGCCCGTCGCTGCACAGAATCAGCCGATCGCCGGGTTTTAGCGGAACTTGCGTGACTTCCGCCCTGGTCGAGCCGTCGCCGCCGAGGAACGACTGCAGCAGCCGGCGTTCCTTGATATCAGCCTGCTTGTCAGTCAGGTGGGTTTCGTTGACATAAGCGCGGTAGCTGCGGGTGTGGTCCTTGGTCAGCGGACTGAACATGTTGTCGCGCAGCAGGTAGGCGCGGCTGTCACCGGCATGGACGATATATGCTGAGCGTACGTCGATCCAGGCCGCCACGATCGTCGCGCCCATGCCTTGGAGGACGGGGATCGCTTCGGACTGGATGTACAACTGCTGGCCGATGGATTCGACGGCATCGACCAGCACGCGCTGCAGCAGGCCGGGCTGAATCGAACGTTCGCGGCGCAGGCGGCGGCGAATCTGGTGGCTGAGACAGTGGGAGATGATCTGGGAGGCCGCTTCGCCGGACGGTTGCCCGCCGATGCCGTCGCAGACGACAAACAGGCTCATCCGCTCGTCACAGTGGTACGCATCCTCATTGGCGAGCCGGCGCAGACCGACGTCGCTGTAGGCGGCATGCTCGTAGTCGGGCAGAAAGCTGGCCATGACAAGCGCTCACGAATCGTCGGCTTCGGGGGCGGCGTCATGGCCGCAACTCCAACAGATCTCAAAGTTCGCGGGATTCAACTGCCCGCAATGTCGGCAGGACCAGTCCTCGCGATGACCGCTGGCCGGCGGCGGCTGGGGCATGGGTTCGCCCAGCTTGCGGCGGCGCAGCAGGTCCACCGCCTCCAGGTACCGCTGCCGCGGCACTGCGATCGCCCCCGCTGCATCCCGGCTGCTGCGAATCGGCCGGAATACCCCGCTGACCGGGTCCGTCAGCTCCACGTAGGGAACCTGATACTGCCGTAACAGCTCCACCACATCCGGCTCCGCCCGGACCTGTTTGCCGTCGGCGAACAGCGGCGGAAAGTCCCCCCGCGGGACTAGATCATCCATTGTAAACGACCACCCACACTCCGGGCAACGCCGTTCCTGCAAATACGCCAACGAATATCCACACTTGCGGCAACAGAGGCCCAGGTCCGGCAGCGGCAACTGGTCGGGATCGAACATACTGCCATTGTACAGATCGTTCGGGATCTGTATCCAGGTATTTTACCAGCACTTACGCGCACATCTGAATTTGCCCGGAAAAGCAACCGGGGCCGAAACTGATGGCACGTACAATGGATGTCGTGAGAACCAGACACATCAAGATCAGGTGGCTGGCATTGCCGGTGCTGTGCTTGATTCTGAGCCCCGTTGTGTTGAAGGAATGCCGGTACCCGCTATCAAAATTGTTTGCCGTGCGACCCTCACAAGTGACGCTCGACCAATGGGCCGCTGAGTTCGAACCACTCATCAACGCCATTGACGCATATCACGCTGAGAATGGCAGCTATCCACCCACACTGGAAGCTATTACGATCACACCGCCCTCAACCGAATATGGTCCAATTCAATATCACCTTGAGCCAGATGGAAGTGACTTTTATCTGGTCATTGGCGACTACATGACAGACCATTTCGACTACACCTACTACAGCTATGCCAAAGAATGGCGGATCGATCTCTGAAACCTGGTGATTCAATCATCCCCAGGTTTCCAGCAGCACATCAACGGGTAGCCATAGCTTGGACGGCAGGCTGTATGCATGGCAGTCCCATGCTTACCATGCAATGGAAGTTCAAGGTGACTTGGCTGTCCAGGTGTAGGTCGCAGGATCGAAGTCGTAGTCGGACTTCTTCAGCGCGTTGGGGGCCGGGTCTGGCGGCAGATGTTTCTGAAGCTGGGCGATCACCTCGGCATACTGCGGCTGGCCGGCCAGGTTCGTCCACTCGTTGGGGTCGTTGTCGTGATCGTAGAGTTCCTGTGAGCCGTCTTCGTACTGGATCAGGCGCCAGCGAAGGGAACGCAGAGCGGTCTGGTGGCGGGTGTAGGTGGTCATGGCCGGCCGCGGGCGAGGCGACTGAGGATCGCGCAACTGCGGGAAAAGCGAGATGCCGTCGAGCCCGGGACGTTCGGCCAGACTGCACAGTTCGACCAGCGTCGGATAGATATCCACCAGGTTCACCGGCTCGGCGCAGCGCTGAGCCGGCTGCGTCACGCCCGGAGCGATGATGATCAGCGGCACCCGCGTGCACTCTTCCCACAGCGTGAACTTGTGCATGTGCTGCTTTTCCCCCAGGTGCCAGCCGTGGTCGGACCACAGCACGATGATGGTGTTGTCCGCGAATGGCGTCCGATCCAGGGCATCGACGATCCGCCCCACCATGGCGTCGGCGAAGCTGATCGAGGCCAAGTACGCCTGCACCGCTTGCCCGCGCTTGTCCAGATCGGCCAGCAATGTCCAATCCGTGCCGCGGTAGGCTGCGATCTTGCGCCCTGGTTCGGGAATGTCATCCAGGTCGTCGGCCGGAGCGGGCGGCAGCACGATTTCGTCCAGCGGATACATGTCGAAGTACTTTCGCGGCACGTACCAGGGCTGATGCGGGCGATAGATTCCGGCCGCGATGAAGAACGGCTGCTCATGCGTCTCAGTCAATAGTTGCACCGCCCATTGCACCATCTGCCCGTCGCCCATCTGCAGGTCGGGCTTGTCGAACGGACCCCAGTCGAACTCCTCGTAGTTCTCGGGCGGTTTGCGCCCGAGACGCACGTTCTCAATGTTGTTCAGTGGATAACCTTCCGGCCAAGCGAAGCGCTGCGACTTGGGCGGCGGAGGCCAGGTTGGATCGGGTTGCGGGCCGTCGAACACCTGCTGGAAATACTCATCCCACTGATCCGGCGGATTGAAGCCTGCGGTGTGATGAAAGACTTTGCCGCCACCGAACGCCTGGTAGCCGTCAGCGCGGAAGTGTTGCGGGATGGTGACCACGTCGGGCAGGTTCGGCCGCCACCACTGGCTGTTGTTGTAGATGCCGGTGGTGGTGGGACGGCGGCCGGTGAGGATGCTGGTGCGCGAGGGATTGCAGACCGGGGCGTCGCAGTGGGCGTTGGTAAACAGCATGCCGCGCTGGGCCAGGCGGTCGATGTTGGGCGTGTGGACCTTGCCCGGACAACCTTCAAGGCAACCGACCCAGTCGTTCATGTCATCCACGCTGATCAAAAGCACGTTTGGCCGATCCGCCGCGGCATACAGCCCGGTAGCAAAAACCGGCACCACCAAGGGCGTCAGAATTTTTCGCATTTTTGTTCGCTCCAGCCCAATATCCGAAGGGATTCTGCGACATCCTACATGGAACAGTCTGCCGCGGGAGTGCCCGGGTGGACGAAATTACCGGTCCACCGGCCTCCCCGGCTACAATTGAGGGACTGTCACCGCTTACCGAAAGGCCTCGCATGGACATCATCCAAGCTCTGCTGATCGGCATCGGCCTCAGCGCCGCCTGCGGGTTCCGCGTCTTCGTGCCCCTGCTGGTGATGTCCATAGCCGCCCACAGCGGGCATCTGCAACTTGCCCCCAGCCTCGAATGGGCCGCTTCCTGGCCGGCCATGATCGCCTTCGGCGCCGCCACCGCCCTGGAGATCGGCGGTTACTACGTGCCCTGGCTGGACAACCTGCTCGACTCGATCGCCACTCCCGCTGCGTTCATTGCCGGCACACTGGCCACCGCCGCGGCCACCGGGCAGGTGCTCAACGTCGATCCGCTCTGGCAGTGGTCCATTGCCGCGATCGTCGGCGGCGGTTCGGCCACCGTCGTCCAAGGCGCCACCGTCGTGGTGCGAGCCGCCAGCTCACTGGCCACCGGCGGACTGGGCAACCCGGTGGTCTCCACCACCGAGGCGGGCACTTCCACGGTGCTGTCGATTCTGGCGGTGATTCTACCGATCGTGGCCTGCCTGCTGCTGCTGATGATGGCGGTGCTGGCCGTGTCGTGGATCATCCGTCGCCGCCGCCGCATGGCCGAAGCCCTTGGCCCGGCCAAGCATGCGCCGACTGCACCGATGACGACCGGTTGAACCGCAGAGACGCAGAGGACACAGAGAAGAAACACAACAGCAGATTACGCAGATGTCGCAGATGTGTAATGCTTGAATCTGCGCAATCTGTGAAATCTGTGGTTTCTCATTCTTGTTTTGGTTTTCTCTGCGTCCTCTGCGTCTCAGCGGTTCAAATTGTATTTCAGAATTTCACCCCGACCTGCCGGCGCAGTTCGTCCAGCACGTGCATGTTGCCCAGCGTGTCCTGCTTGCTCACCGTCAGCGGTTTGCCGTCCAGCACTGACTGGGCGAAATCGTCAGCTTCCACCGCATACAACGGGCGGCCGGCATTCACCACAAACTCCTGGCGCGGTTGACGGGATTGCTTTCCGCTGTCCTGGCGCGGCGGGACCTGGCCGTCGCGGATGAAGACCGCTCTCTCAGCTTGTGGCTTCCAGGGCCAGGGGATTTCCAGGTAGCCCTCGTCGCCGCAGATGATGGCGGTGTTGTTGGTCTGCACCGTCATGCCGCAGCAGAACTCGGCGATGACGTCACCGGGAAAATCCAGCACGCCGGTGGCATATTCATCGATACCGGATGCACCCAGCCGCCCCACCGCGTGCATGGCGGTCGGTTCGCAGCCGGCCAGCAGGCGGGCCATGCTGATGCAGTAGCAGCCGATGTCCATCAGCGCCCCGCCGGCCAGCGCGGCGTCGAAGCGGATGTTGCCCTGCGGCTTGCCCGTGCTGTAGCAGAAAGCGGTGCGGATGAGCTTCAGCTTGCCGATCGCCCCGCTGCGCACCTGTTCGAGCACCGCGTGCGTCTGCGGATGGCAGCGATACATGAACGCCTCCATCAGCAGCAGCCCCGCACGCTGGGCCGCGTCGAACATCTCCCGCGTCTGCGCCTCGTCGCTGGCCATGGGCTTTTCGCACAGCACGTGCTTACCCGCCGCCAGACAGCGCAGCGTCCACTCGTGGTGCATGGAATTGGGCAATGCCACGTAGACCGCATCAACCTGCGGATCATCCAACAGGGCTGCGTAATCGCCGTAGGGTGTGCCCGCGTTGAACGCTTTGGCTTTCTCCAGCGAGCGGGAAGCGGTGGCGGTGATGGTGCTGCGATGGGCATCGCGCACGCCGTCCGCGAACTGCCGCGCGATGTTGCCCGCGCCCATGATGCCGTAGCGGAGGGTTTTTCTCATGGGGGGAGTTTAACCGGAAGAGACGGCCGCTGAAGCGGTCTCCGCCGGGGGGAACTTCCGGGGGTTAACCCACGCCGGTGAGTTGGTAGCCTTGGCCGAGGTTGATGATGCGTTGGAGCAGGTCGTCGTATTCGATGCCGGCGGCATGGGCGGATTCGGCGAAGTCTTCGCCGTAGGCCAGTTGCGGATTAGGGTTGGCTTCGATGAGGTAGGGGTGGCCGTCGTTGTCGATGCGCAAGTCGATGCGGGCGTAGCCGGTCAGCGACAGGGCGCGGTAGATGCGTTTGCAGAGGCGGGGGATGGTGACCTCAGCGCCCTCGGGCAGGTCCTCGGCAGCGCGGGTGATGACGCCGACTTTTTCCTGGTACTTGTAATCCCACTTGACCTTGCCGGTGGCGATGCGGGGGGCGTCTTCGCGCAATTTCTTGAAGTGCAGTTCCCAGATGGGCATGGTGGTCAGGCGCTGATTGCCCAGGACGCCGACATAGACCTCGCGGCCGTCGATGTATTGCTCAACGATGGCGTCGGTGTTGAGCGTGCGATGGATGAAGGCGACGCGCTCGGCCAGTTCCTCATCGTTATAAACCACCGACTTCTGGCTGATGCCCACCGAGCCTTCTTCGGTCAGCGACTTGACGAACAGGGGAAACTCCAGCTTGCGGGGGCGGGGGTGGCTCTTGCGGCCGAGGGGAAAAACATGGAACGGCGGCACGGGGATGCGATGGTAGCGGCAGATCATCTTCGACAGCGCCTTGTCGTGGGCCAGCATCAACCCGCGCGGATTGCAGCCGGTGTAGCGCTGGCGGATCAGCTCCAGGAAGCTGACCACGTGGGCGTCGAACACGCCGACGCCGTCGAACTCCTCCAGCAGGTTGAAGCAGACGTGCGGCTCGATGGTGCGCACCGCTTTACGGATCACGCCCAGGTCACTGCTGACGCCGAGGCGATGCACCTCGTGGCCCATGTCGCGCAGGGTGGCGAACACGTCGAACTCGGTCTTGAAAGGCGCCACCTGCTCATCGGTCATGCCGTCGGTCGAGTCCGGCGGCACCAGGTCTTCGTGCATCAGGATGACAATGCGGAGTTTTTTCATGATTGATAGGCACCAAGGGACCGAGGCACCGAGGCATCGAGGGATTGGCCATCGGGCTCACTGCAAAAACTCTTGGTGCCTCGGTGCCTTGATGCCTAGGTGCCTTCGGTTCATAACGCCACTCTCTGGTTTCCACTGAGGATGTAGTTCATCGTCTGCACGGTGACCATGACCATCACTTCCAGGCGGGCGGCGCTGACCGGCCGGGCCAGGCGCAGCTTCAGTTCCTGGCAGCGATCGATCATGTCGCGCAGCACCTGGTCGATGGTGTAGGCGTGCGTGCCGGTCCACAGCGAGACGGTGTCGCGGATCTCGATGCGGTGATGGCGCAGGAAGCTGGCGGCTGTGGGACGCTCGGCGAAGCGCGGCTCGTTGGAGAAGAGCTTGCGCAACTGGTTATCGTAGAACTCGGGCCATTCATCCAGGTAGCGCTGCCGCTTTTCGTGATAGTGCTGGCGCAGGGTCAGGCGATACTGGCTCAGCGGTTCGACGCGGCGGCGGCGGGTGATCTTGGGCCGACGGTGGGCGATCTGTTTCATCAACTGATCGACCGTCTCCAGCTTGCGCAGAGCGGGCCAGCCGCGGTACTGGCTGCGCCAGCGCGAGCCGGGCGTCAGCCACACGGCGAAAGTCTCGGCCCAATCCTCGGCCGGGTGGGCCTGGGCGTACCACCAGTCCAGGTGCAGCACGTGGCGGCGACTGTTGGCACGGGGGTGATAGCTTTCGGGATAAGGCGCGGCAAACGAGCCGAACGCCCGCTGCCAGGCCCGCTTGAAGTGCAGGCGGTAGGCGGTGTCCAGGCAGTGACCCACCTCGTGACGCAGGATCTTCATGCACGAGGCCACCGTGCCGCCCTCGCACTGGAGCATCAGCTTTTCCTCCAGCCTCATCAGGCGGGGGTGCGTCAGGTAGAAAGGAACGGCAATGCCCGGCACGCCGTCGGGACTGAACCATTCGCTGGAGAGCCAGACGTGGGGGTGGAAATTGATATCGCGATGATCCAACTCGTGATACAGCCGCTTAACGCAGCGGTACACCCAGGAGCCTTCCAGACGCAGACCCAGATCGCACACCCGCAGGTCCAGCAGTTGCTCGTCTTCCAGACGTGACCAGTTGCGGATTCTGGATTTACGTTTCACGGCTGGTAGTGTAAACCCCGGGGCAAATATTTTCGACTGCCTGCGGAATAACGCACCATTGCTGCCTATTATCCAGTGAGTAACCCAGATCCCCCCTCGGACCCGCTGAAGCGATGCCCCCCGCGTTCGGCGGGTCTTTTGCTTTAGGGAGTAGGGGGTAGGCAGTAGGCAGTAGGGTTTGTGATTGTTGTCAGCGAACGCCGAGGCCTGAGGCTCTGCGAAGGCCCGGATCAGAACCATGTTAAGGCTTGGCAGGCTTATCCGCTTGCGCCGCTTCCGCCTTCCGCGCCCGCCGCGCAGCAATAAACGATCGCACGCACATGACCATGTAGGCCAAGCACAGCGCGATCGTCAGCAATGCCTCAGCCACTTTCTCGAACGTCGGCTTCAGCAGCGGCATGATCGACCCCACGACCAGCAGCAGCGCCAGCAGCACGGCCGCGTGCATGGCGTGCATCCGCCACTGGCGCTTGATCGACGCCAGGGCACAGATCAGAAACACCGCCCCGAACAGCGACGGGATCAGCGGCGTCCAACTGGCCGTCTCGGTCAGCGAGTAGAACACCACGCCCACCAGCACCAGGATCAGCCCGAACAGGAATGTGATCAGCGGCATAAACCCATCTTAACCGCCCTGCCGCCGCAGTGTTGAATATGACGCCACGGGCCGGACCGGCTATGATTCTCCCCCACCCTATGGCCCACCCCCGAATGGAGCACCCATGTTCAAACGTAACACGATCGTGACCTTAGCTGCGCTGTTGACCTGCACCGCCTTCGCCCTGGCCCAAGACACCGCCACCCCCTGAAGTTCCCCCGCCCCCGGAAGTAGTCAAGAGCCCGCAGCCGCTGCGGCTGTCGAAACGGAAGCACCCGCCGCCGCAGTTGAAGCGACAACCGATGCAGCCGCCGCGGAGTTGACCCTCGACCAGCAGATCAGCTATGCCCTCGGTTTCGCCACCGCCATGAACCTGCGCCAGCAGGGCATCGAGCTTCAGAGCCCCGACCTGTTCGCCGCCGGCTTCCGTCAGGCCTTCGGCCAGGGTGAGCCGCAACTGAGTGCCCAGCAGATGCAGCAGGCCCTGGCGGCCTTCCAGCAGCGCATGATGGACCAGCAGCAGGCCATGATGCAGAAGATGCAGGAGCAGGGCCAGGCCAATGAAGCAACCGGCACCGCCTTCCTCGATGAGAACGCCAAGAAGGAAGGCGTCACCACCACCGACTCCGGCCTGCAGATCAAAACCCTCAAGGAAGGTGACGGCCCCGCCCCAGCCGCTGACAGCGTCGTCACCATCAACTACGAAGGCCGCTTGATCGACGGCACCGTCTTCGACAGCTCCTTCGAGCGCGGCGAACCGCTGATCTATGACCCGACTCAGTTCAACGTCATCCCCGGCTGGATCGAAGGTCTGCAACTGATGAAACAGGGCGGCGAATACGAAATCTACATCCCCTCCGACCTGGCCTACGGCCCCCAGGGCAACGGCCCCATCCCGCCCAGCTCCACCCTGATCTTCAAAATGCAGGTCGTCAAGGTAGCCGCCCCCGCTGCAAATGCACAGCCCCCCGCCAGCCCCGCCCCAGCGGAAGAAAAGCCCGCCAAGCCCGAGTAACCCAACCCAGTCGCTTGATTAACACTGCCCCCGCCAAGGCCGCTCCGCTTCAACGGAGCGTTGCTCCTTCGCGCCCACCGTGCTTCCCGCAATTGGTGGCATCACCATGTGGAATCTCGCCTCACCCCATCTTCGTGAACATTCATTGCCGGCGGCCTCGTTAGTCACATCCCGGGGTATAACGTCTCGTTGTATAACGTAGGCACAAGCAGGGAACGGGTGTTGGCGTAGATACACAACCCCCGTGGACCGAAGATCAGAATCTCATCACGGCAATCTCCCCAGACATCCGCAGCGATTGCACAGAAGTGGGCTTGACGGTCGGTTTCGGTCCTGTACGGTGCATACTGCATCGCCAGCGTATCAGTAATCTCACCTTGACCGTTGTACAACACGACCGGACGGCCGGTTCCCCTATCGTAAACCAGAATGGAGTCGAGTTCGCTCGAACCCGACCAGTGGACCGGCACGATGGCACTCGCCCACGAGCCCGGTTCCTGCTGCCGTCGCCATATCTCCCGCCCTTCCAAGTCGTACAGGTAGAGCATGCTCCAGGCACTTGCATTCCGGCGACCCGGTACGGGCCTTCGGTCCACCGCGGCCAATTGCAGTGCTGAATCGAGCCGGAACCTGCCTGCCACGACGTGCTGAGCCTCGCGGAGTTCTCGGCTCCACAACTCGGTTCCGTCCGGCATCAGACAATGCAGTCCGCTGTTGCCGAACAACAGCCTCCACTTGCCATCGGGGGCACGCAGTATCCAACAGGCATCCTGGTGAGCATCTGCGGCATCCTTCTGGAACAGCACCTTCCCCTCGTCGTCCACCAGGGCAAAGCCGACGAACACTTCGTCCCGGCCGTCATCATCCACGTCGCCAATCGCTGGGTAATGGCCTGTTGACCCTGTGTAACGCCACAATTCCTGGCCCTCGTGCGAAATCCCCCACATGTTCCAGTAGCGATCCTTCACCACCAGATCCTGCCGCCGACCCTGGCCGGTCAGATCCGCGAACAGGAAGGAGTCGTCGGCTGGTGCGGGCAGGTCAAAGTGTGATTTCTCCCGGCCCGTCTCTCCGTCGAGCACGACCATCACGGCGGGCCCCTCATACTCATCGGCCCGCTCGCGCGGTGACTTGCCATCCCAGGCTGGCGAGACGTATTTGGCCTGACGCACGTACAGCACGTCGTTGTGTCCGTCGGCATCCCAATCATAGATCTGAACAGGCAGATCGGAGTAAATCCGACCATTGTCAGCGGAGGGCTGACCGCTTTGCCACAGCACGTCCCCACGCAGTGAAAGAGCGGTCAGGCAGGTGATCTGGCGGCTGCCATACACGCACTGTACGAGCAACAGGTCGGGCTCCCCATCCGCGTTCAGATCGCCGATGCGCAGCGTTTCGGCGCCAAAATCTTTCACATCGATGTTGGCGATCAGGCGAACGCTGGAGGTGGGAGTCAGGTCCGCGGCCGGTTCCGTGGGTGGCGGGTCAGCCGTGGCCGCAGTTCCCATCGCCAAGACGACCAGCAGCCAGTGCGACATGATTGGCCTCCTCTGCGGAACCTGAAATGTGAATCGGCGCAGCATATCAGTGCTCTGTCGAATCCGCCAATGGACCGGCATGTATTGACCAACTCCACCCTGACGAGGACATCCATCATGAACCAGACTGATTCAGACAACTGGTTGTCAGGCATTAGCGCGGGCCGGAATTGAATCCGCCTGACCTCGAGTGCGCTGCCGTTTTGCCAGAATCAACAGCGGTCCGGCGACAAGCAGCATCGTGCCCGGCTCGGGGGTTGGTTCGTACTCATAGACGCGCACGTAGTCCACGAACATGCCGTTGGGGCTGTCGGCTTTGGAGCCATAGCCTGCGGCGGGAATGACGCCGGCCCAACTGTTGTTGCGGACTTCGGAGGACAGCAGCAGGTACTGGGCCCGCTGGGAAATCGGCACGTTCGAGGGTGCGGTCCAGATGATCTGGTCGTCGTAGTAAAAGCTGTAACTGTCGGGCGTCCAGCGCAGGCCGTAGGTGTGCCAGGTGTCGTTGGCCAGGCCGGGTTGAGATGGGGTGAGGTAAGTCGATTGCTTGTGATCGCTGCCGTAGCCATCCCAATGCAGGCCGAGGTTGTAGCGACTGGTCACGGAACTGCCGATGCTGCTGGTGGCGCGGTGTTCGACGATGTCGATCTCCATGCCGGCGTTCTCAGCGTCGCCGACCGGGTTGCCGATGGAGGTCGAGGTGCACCAGAAGGCGGACCACATGCCGGGCGAGCTGTGGAATTTGGCTTTGACTTCGAAGTAGCCGAAGGCGGTTTCGAACAGTGCCTTGCGGAATGAGCCTTCGTAGAGGCGTTCGGCCGACATGATGAAGCCGGTGTAGTGCTGGCCGTTCTCGGTGTACACCTGCATGTGCAGCAGGCCGTCGGAAACGGAGACAGCGTTGGCGCTGACGTGGGCATCGTCGCGCGTGGACCAGGGGTAGTAGGACCACTTGTTGGAGTCGAGGCTCTTGCCGTTGAACTCGTCGGACCAGACAAGCTCACCGAGCCCCGGCGGCAGCGCCAGCGCGGCGCTGACCCCCAGCAATGACCAGCCCAGACCTGCCAGCACACCCGCCAAACAGCGCGTCAACATTGGATCGCTCCCCACACTCGTTTTTCGATCACCGGTATTTTACCAGCCCGAGGCGAAAGTTACGACTCTTTTTCCCAGTCCGGCGGCAGATCAACGTGGAAAAGTCCCGTTGCTTCGTCGCGCGACCAGACCTTGTCGAAGTGCTTACGCTGGGAAATTTCGTTGCCGTCCGGGTTGGGCACCGGCCCGTGCAGGAGGGGATCATCGCCCTTCTGCATCTGTGCGATCAGCCGTTGATGCAGCGAGCGGCGAATCTGGTCGTAGTGCGGGTCGGCCGCCACGTTGCGAAATTCGTGAGGATCCTCCGCCAGGTCATAAAGCTCCTCCACCGCAGCGGGCGCGGAATACAACTCGTTAATCACGTCCTTGCCATAGCGATGCACCGCCTGCGGCTCGACGGTGAAAGGCACGTGCGGCTCGAAGTTGAGGATGTACTTGTAGCGCTGCGTGCGGATCGTGCGACCGGGATCGTACAGCGCGTGATAGGACTGCTCGGCGAAGATGACATCGCGGACCTGCGGCGTCTGCCCGGTGAGCACGGGGACAAAGCTGCGGCCGTCCAGCGTCTGCGGCGCGGGATGCTGCACACCCGCCCACTCCAGCAGCGTCGGGGCCAGGTCCACGTTGCTGAGCAGGGCATCGCAGCGACCGGGCGTGAGCACGCCGGGCCAGCGCATGAGCATGGCGATGCGCAGACCGGGATCGTAGAGCGTCATCTTGGCCCGCGGAATGCCCGGGCCGTGATCAGTGGTGAAGATCAGCAGCGTGTTGTCGGTCATGCCCGCCTTGTCCAGAGCCTCGACCACGCGCCCGAACTGGGCGTCAGCCTGATGCACGTACTCAGCGAACGAGGCCATGTCGCGCCGGGCGGCAGGAATATCGGGCAGATGTGGCGGCAAGGTGATGCGATCGCCGACCGATCCATCAAATTCGTCCGGATACGAACGATGAACTGACCACGTGGTCAGCATCAGGAACAGCGGCTGCTTGGACTGGCCGTGCTCGCTGATGATGCGGGCGGCGGTGTCCATCTTCTGATCGTCGTTGCCCTTGTGATAAGACTGATAGCCGAACCACTTGGGATCGGTGCTGTCGGTGACGCCGACCAGGTGCGTGGCGTAGCCGGCATCGCCCAGCAGGCGCGGCAGGGGATGGATATCAAGATGGCAGGTAAAGCCGCGATTGAGTTGGCCCATGACGCCGTTGGTGTGCGGATACAGGCCGGTCATCGCACTGCTGCGACTGGGCCCGCAGGTAGGCGCAACGGAGAAGTAGTTGCCAAACAGCACGCTCTGCGCGGCCAGGGCATCGAGATTGGGCGAACTGATCCCGGATCGGCCGTAGCACCCTAACCAGTCACCCAGGTCATGCCACAACACCACGACGATGTTGGGCGGACGCTGTGCATCGTTGCCTTGAAACAGCGGCTTGTCCGCGGCACGCGCCTCGCGGCTGCTCAGCCCCCCCGCTGCCGCCGCGCCGATCCCCACCATGCGCAGAAACTCTCTTCGGTTCATGTCCCCATCGCTCCAGAAAACCCCAGGTCGCAACCATGATGATCTGCGATGCTCCGCCATGCAAGCGCGGGCCGTCGTCGAATCCATTAACATCGCCGGACAGTTGATCACCCTCGGATAAGGAGCCTGCCATGCGTGCAGTCGGACTGCTGATTGGATTGGGCCTGTTGATGGGATTGAGTAGCGCCGCCGCGGCGCAGAGCGATCGCCTGCCGGACCCCAACAGCCTGATCGATCAGAAGTTTCCGGACAATCCGCGGAAGATCACGCCGCTGGCGCAAGACTTCGTGGAGGTCGGACGCTCACCCGATCCGCAAAAGGTTTACCAGGGTGTGCCCTACGTCCTGGCGCTTCCGGGGGCCGACGGAAAGTTGATCGGCGGCTACAGCATGGGCGGGCCGGGCTTCAACGACTGGTGCAAACAGCAGGGCTGGACCGGCGGGAAAGGCGAACTGCTCAACTCCGTGGCCATGACCAGCGACGACCACGGCCAGACCTGGCAGCTTCGCAAACGCTATCGCATGTCGCACCAAAGAGCCTTCGAAGCTGACGGCCACCTCTACATCCTCGGCCACGACGACGACCTGCGCATCATGCGCTCGGATGACAATGGCGACACGTGGAGCGATCCCGTTGCGCTGAGCGAACGCGAAGTCTGGCACCAGTCGTCCTGCGGCTACTGGAAAACCGACACGCACATCTACATCGTGATGGAACGACGCTACGGCCAAGAGCGCGGGCTCAAGGGCTGGGACGTGGCCTGCATCGCGCCGGTGCTGATGCGCGGCAAGCTGACCGACGATCTGACCCGGCGCGAGAACTGGACCTTCGCCAGCGAGTTGGTGTTTGAGGACATCGTCGATCTGGACAAGATCAACCACGTGGGCATCCCGTTTTACAAGACCGATCCGCGGCGAGGCCTGCGTATCGCTGATGCGCCCAATCGCCAGATGAATCCCATGGGCTGGCTGGAAACCAACGTGGTGCAGATCGTCGATCCCAATCACGTCTGGTACGACCCGACCGGCCACACGTTCCACTTGATCTCGCGCATGAACACCGGCGGCACCAACATCGCCGCCATCAGCAAGGTGGTCGAGAACGCTGACGGCACCATGACCACCATGCTGGAAAAAGCCCCCTCCGGCAAGGACATGCTGTTCGTGCCGCTGCCGGGCGGCCAGATGAAGTTTTTCATCCTGTACGACAAGCAGACGAAACTGTACTGGCTGCTGGGCAGTCAGCCGACCGACAGCATGATCCAGCCCGATCGCTTGGACCCGCGGCGCTACGGCATCCCCAACCAGGAACGCCACCGCATGGTGCTGCACTTCTCGCGCAACCTGATCGACTGGTGCTTCGCCGGCCTAGTGGCGGTCGGCCCGGACATGGACGGGGCCCGCCACTATGCCTGCATGGACATCGACGGCGACGACCTGGTGATCATGTCACGCAGCGGCGATCAGCACTCCGCCAGCGCCCACAACGGCAACATCACCACCTTCCACCGCATCAAAAATTTCCGCGGCCTGGTCTATTGACCCGCCGCTGCCGCCAACGCATCACCCCCGTCGCACAGACAACTTGTGCGCGCTGACCCACAACAATGCCCGATTCCACACCGGGACAGAGGCACAACACGGCTGATGAGGCTGAAACGTCTGGTTCAGTCGCGCTGTTGCGATACGTCAGTGAGCAAATGGGCTGTCGGTGCTGATCAGGATGTTGTCCATCCAGTGCGGGGAGTTGGAGACGTCCTCCAGCGAGCCGCCGCTGCCGATGCGCACGCCGTTGATCGAGCCGCAGTCTTCCATGGTGGGGTAAGCCTTGCCACCAACGGCGGTGTTGGTTGATTCGGGCTTGCTCAGGTCGGGATTGACCCAGAAGGTGACCCCGTCCATGCCGTCGGTCAGGTCCAGTCGCACCACCAGCAGCGAGGCCAGCGTGCTCTTGACGTCGGAAATCAGGCTGGTTTTCTTTTCCGTGACGCGGACGTTGCCGACGTCGAAGTTGGCGGTGCCGCTGTTCTGGCCGATGATCAGTCGCTCATCGTCATCCTCGAACAGGGCCAGCCCGAAGAAGCGGGACTTGTCGTTCTGGATGATTTTCTGCAGGCGCATGCTGATGTAGTAGGTCTGGCCGGTGGTCAGGGGCCTGGCGATGCCGCGATAGAGCAGGCCGCCCTTGCCACCGGACTCGCCCATTTCGGCGCGGCTGCCGTCGGGGTAAGCATCGCCGGGCGCGGTGATCTTGAGATTGTTCGTGCCGCTGGTCTTGGTCAGTTCCAGGTTGCCAGCCCAGGCCGAGCGCCAGCCCTCGCCGTCATTGCGACCGACCAGCTCTCCCACGGGGTAATCGAAGTTCTCCCGGGCCACGACCTGGGCCGCGGCGGACGCGGGCCAGGCGGCGATGACGGTGAGCAGAATGAGGACCGCAGCGAGGCGCGATGTGACTGGCATGATGGTGCTCCTTGAAAGGCGGTATCATACCAACACCGCCAGCCCCCGATCGCCAGTAAGTGACACAGCAGCAAAGACCCGATCACCGGAAGGGAAATGGGTATTCATTTAACCCGGATTTCCCAGATGGCTTCCGCGTTTCCATGAGTCGCCCGATCCAGAAGCTGATCCTGGACATGGGACATTCCCACTTGAGCCTCTTGTGGCACCGCGCGACTCATGACCCCGGAACGTGCCGCAACACCTGCTGGTGAGCCGAAGGAAATTTGACGTCCTTAGATGACATTCATTCACACGAGGCCTATGGATACGGGGCATGAAATCACCTTATTGGTCTTCTAGGCGTCTCGCTCTGGCGGCCGTGTTGATCGCGGGCATGGGCTTCCACGGGCCATGCGCCCCAGCGGGCACATTCCCGGGGACTAAGTGGACGACGGCGACGCCTGAACAGGTGGGCCTGGACCGTGATCTGCTCCAGAAGGCTCGGCGTTTTGCCAAAACACGAGGAACATCCACCGGCGGCTCGGGCTGCGTGATCAAGGATGGCAAGCTGGTTTGGTCCTGGGGCAACATGGCTCAGACGTATGACGTCAAATCAGTGACCAAGGCATTCGGATCCACGGCCCTGGGACTGGGGATCGCCGACGGCCGCGTGCGTCTGAACGCCTCCGCACAGACCTATCTGCCCAGCCTGGGCACACCGCCGGCGAGCAATGCAACCACGCATGGTGATCGACTCAGCAGCATCACGCTCCGACAATTGGCCGGACACATGGCCGGGTTCCCCAAGCACGGTGGCTTCCATGAGTTGCTGTTCATTCCCGGCACCAAGTGGTCTTATTCCGATGGCGGCCACAACTGGCTGGCGGACGTCATGACCGTCGCTCACGAAGATGACCTGCGGGACATGATGAATAAACGTATCTTCGACAAGATCGGCATCAAGAGCGGTCAACTCTCGTGGCGTAACAATCATTCTCGTCCGATGACCATCGCCGACCCCCAGACTCCGGGCACTGAATACCCGCGTCGCGAATTCGCCGCGGGCATCAACGCCAGCGCCGATGCCCTGGCGCGATTCGGCTATCTCTGGCTTAAAGAGGGCAAGTGGAACTCTCAGCGACTCCTGCCGCGCAGCTACGTCAGGAAGGCCGTCGCGCCCGTCGCCGCTCCCAAGACGCTGGCCGTGGATCAAACCGAATCGGACGCGGATCAATATGGCGACGCGCCGGCGCACTCCGGCATGGGATGGTGGAATAATGCTAACGGCGTGATGTCTCGCGTGCCGACCGACACCTATTGGGCGTGGGGACTGCACGAGAGTCTGGTCATTGTGATGCCCAGCGCGAATATGGTCGTGGTACGCACCGGCAACCTGGGAGAAGACTGGGACCCCAGCGGGACCATCGATTACATCGACGTGATCGAGCCATTTATCACACGGATGGCCCGGGCCGCCGCGGTGGACCTGAGTGCGAGCGCGCCACTGGCCGACGTTAGCGCCGCGGCGATGCTCGACGCTCACCTTTACGCGACCGGGTATGAGGCCAGCACACAGTCGATGCCGGAACCTGGGACGCTGGCGGTGCTGTTGGGGGCGTGCGGCTGGCGGACCCTTCGACGCGCGCCGGCAAACCGTTTGCGCCCATGACGTGGGGCGACTGATTCTGCCGCGGCGAGCAACCGATAAGAGCCGCGAGGCAAGACACGCGCGAGTTTTTACGGCGCGTTGCTGCAAAGTCGGCGCGACCGAATCCGATTGACATGGCTTGCTCTGTGGCCCACCTCAGTACCTGGCCTATCCTCAATTAATGCACACTTCCATCCTCCGGTTGCACGAGAGCGGCCATCAGGGAGATGGGGGGCACAGGCACGAGTTGATTCCTTATGCCAACCTTCATCCCGGCAGCCCCCAGCCGCCATGGGCGGGGCGGGCATGAGCAGTTATTAAGTTAATACTAGAGCATTCCTATTCCAAGTGTAGCGTGTAGCCGCAGTGGGTGAAGCAGTGCTGGGCGTCGGCGGCGGTGACTTGGTCCAGCACCGATTGCATGGTGCTCCACAAAGCGTCGCGGGTGCGGCAG
>JADLFV010000063.1 GCA_020849625.1 Phycisphaeraceae bacterium | reverse complement strand
GACGATTGATAATCAGCCAGGTCACTCCAATACGTGATTCTTACCGCACGGGTTGCAGAGGACGCATAACACCAGACAATTCATCCGTAACTATTTCAGCGATCATCTGAGTCGGCAGGCATAGCGCCCGCACGGTGACAGCCCCGCGCCTCATCTGTTTTAGCTTTGCACCTGGGCGGATGATCACCAGTAATACGGCCGACTGGAGCCACTATGGCTATAGTGTGAATCCTCGGGATTTGAGGTTGGTGTGGTATAGTCTCGTCCCAACTCGTCAAATGGGGCCCGTTCTCCATGGCCATCTGTATAGAAGCGATTGCTGCCTCCGCCCGCCTTCAGCTCTGCAAGGAATTCCTCCAGCGGCGCACCCGAATAGCCTTTTGACGTGTAGTTGGAGTCAAACAGTGCCAGATTGAAATAGATATTTCTTTCGACCACGATGAGTCGGGGAGGATTGTTGTCAACGACACGCTGACTGGCGCCGGTGGGAGGTTTATCGTAAAACTGGTTGGGGCGCTTATCAGCCATGCCCGGCAGATACAGTTGACGAGCGGTATATCGATAATCCGGCCCCTCCCAGATACGACTACCCACGTTAGCCATCACATATTGCATACTTGGGCAACCCAGCAGCGCCTTGATACCTGCAAAGTTCAGGTCCGTGTAGTTCAGAGAGCCAATGTAATAACTCAGCGGCTTCACCAGCGAAGCCTCGTGCCAGTAGTACATCAGCGAGACGTTGTTAGGGTCGGCGGGGATGTCAGGATAGGTCACGTTATACGGCATGTAGTCATTGGAGTCGTTGGCGTAAGCAAGCGCACCAAACCCGAGTGACTTCTGGTTGGCCAGGCATTGCATGTATTCACCTTGTTTGCGGGCCTTGGTCAAAGCCGGCAACAGAAGCGAAATCAACAGTGCGATGATGGATATGACGACCAACAACTCGATCAGGGTGAAACCTTTGCCGCGTTGCATGTTGCACGTCTCCGTTTAGGGTGGTTCGACAAACCGCGCATGCTCAATAAACGCAAGGGTCGCTGTCAGGCGATCCTTGCGGAGGAGGAACGAAGTCAGCTTTGAATACGTCGCCGATACAGCAGGTACGGTGCCGCGACAGCCAGCAGGACCAGGCCGGCGGGCTCGGGGATCACGACGCCGGCCAACGCTTCATCGAACGACACATCCGGGCCGGGACCGAAGCCCCAGTTGTCGCCGAGGATCTGCAGGTCCGCCAGATTGACGGTGCCATCCCCGGTGAAGTCCGCTTCCGCCCAGGTGGCGGTGGTGGACTGCCAGTTGTCGCCGAGGATCTGCAGGTCGGACAGATTGACCATGCCATCGTTGTTGGCATCACCGGGTTGCTGGATCACGGCGCCCTCAGTCCAGATGTCATAGAGTTCGCCCGCGGTCAACATGTTGCTTCCGTCGATGGTGACCGACAAGGCATGGTCGTAGATGCGCACGTCGTCGATCATGCCGCCCACCGCTCCGAATCCGTCGCCGAGCCGCAGGTCTTTGCCGCCCTCGCCGGAGGGGCCGGTCTGGCTGAGGTTGCGGGGACCGCTTTCGTACAGATCGCTTCGAACGTGATAGACACCGTCAAGATAGACCTTGGATTTCTGCAAGGTGCTGTCGTGAACAACCGAAATGAAGTGCCACTCACCATCGTCGATGCGTTGCTCGGGCTTGAGCAGCTTGTCACCGTTGATGGCTATGTCGCGCATGTTGACGTAGGGTTTACCGCCATTGCCGAGGTCGTCACCGCGGCGGACGGTGCCCAGGAAACCGCCATAGTTGCCGTCCCCCGGGAGGGTGGAGCGGCTGTCCCACCATTCGGCGCTGATCGCGTTGTTCGTCGGTAGCGGATCCAGTTTGAGCCATGCGGTGAACGAGAAGCTGCCGGTGACGCCGAGGGTGTTCAGATCACCCATGTTGACGAAATCAACATCGGGGATTGCGCCGCCGAGCATAGCCTTACCCATGTCCACGCCGAATTGATTGGTACCTGCGGCGACAATAGTGACCGTCCCCTCGACGGTGCCGTCCAGAGTGCCAATCTGGTCGTTGAAAGTGTCATCATCAAAATTCCATTGCGTGACAAGGACTGCGTGTGCCGATCCAACCATCAGTGATGTGATCAATGCTCCGATGCTGACGAGATGAGTCTTGCAAGGCATGGGATCCTCCAATCAAGAGAACAAGGGTGAACATGATCCGTTACAGGAAGAACTCGAATCTGCTGCGTTCGCTCCTTCATACATCCGACGAGATTCGTCATTGGCGATGAGTCTGACTGTGTTCATTTCACGTTTGCTCACTGACCTGCCCAGCGGTTGACCACCGGCATACGAAAAAGACTTGACGCGGTTGGGCGTCAAGCCTTGGCGTAACGAGTTTTCATTTGCGTCGAACTAAAAGCACCGAAGCGCCCGCCACCGCAAGGGCCAGGGCGGCAGGTTCCGGGACCATAGCGTGCCAGACGTCGTAGAGTTCGCCGGAGATCAAGGTGTTGTTGCCATCCAGGGCGCCCTCGAGGGCATGGCTATAGACACGAACGTCGTCGATCATGCCGTCGAAACCATCACCGAGGCGCATGATCTTGCCGCCGTCGGTCATGCTGAGGGTGAAGGTGCCCAGCTCGTGGTCGCCGGACAGGACGCCGTCGAGGTAGATGCTGCTGTTGAAGGCGCCACCGGGGGTGTATGTGATGGCAATGAAGTGCCACAGGCCGTCGTCCACGCGTGGGCTGGGCTTGAGCAGCTTTAGGGCACCCGAGGTGGTATCTCGGTGGTTGGCATACACCAGGGCGGTGTTACCGGTGCCGTCGTTGCGGCGGATGGTGCCCAGGAAGCCGCCGCCTGCGCCACCTGTGCCGGAGACGTCGGTATCCCACCATTCGGGGCTGACAGCGGCCCCCACCGTGCTGTGCTTGAGCCAGGCCGTGACGGTATAGTCGCCGGTGTTACCGAGAGTGTTCAGGTCGCCGGTTTCGAGATAGTCCGTGCCGGCGGTGGCACCGGTTTGCAGGGCCTTGCCCATGTCATTGCCAAGTTGATTGTTGCCAGCCGCGACGATGGAAGTAGCGCCATTGGCCGTGCCGTGCAGCGAGCCGACCTGGTCGTTGTAGGTGTTGTCGTCGAAATTCCATTGCGCCACGAGAGCTGCGTCAGCATGGCCGCACAGCAAAGCCAACGCGAGTACGCCCAAACCAATACAACCTTGATGCGTCTTTCCAATCATGGGGTCTTCCTCCGTTCGAAGAAAAGGGGTTAAAGATGCACTAGCCACGTCAGATTGAACCACGACTCTTATGCATGATTGTTGTCACCACCTTCTGCCTTGGGGGCAGCGGCACGAGGGTTCAGGGGTCGAATATCAGACTCCACCAGTGACGGTTCGATGCTGAGAGTCACCCGATCGTCTTCTTCCGGGAACTGAAGGCGACGAGTGAGCTGCTCCACCGCGTGTCTTGCGACACTGTCCACGCCCAGGTCAATGGTGGGTGGTATGGGATTCAGAGCCATCAAATAGGCATGCTCATTGCCGCAGGAGATGATCGCCAGGTCCGGCCCGGGACGGATGCCGACATCCTGAAGCACGGGGTAGAGGCAGGCGGTGTACAAGTCAGACAGACAGAACATGCCTGTGGGCCGGTCCTCCATGGCGGCAAACTGGACGATGGCCGCCTCCAGGTGAGGCACGATCCTCTGCAGTGATCGGTCGTTTTCCCGCACATGCAGCCATTCGGGACTCTTGAGCACAAAAGTCCGCGCGCCGTTCTTCCTCGCATGATCCACAAAGCTTTCCTGGCGGCGACGGAAGTTGCCCAACATCGGCAGCGGATTGAAGCAGCACAGGTGCCGGTGCCCGGCTTCCAGCAGATACTGAGCTGCGCGTCGGCCGGCTTCGGCATTACCCATCAACACCCTGACGCCGGTCTTGGCTGTGGTGTGCGTGGTCAACCAAATATGGGGAAAGCGATTCAGGAATTCCAGCAGTTCTTCGTTGTCGGTGTCACCAGCCAGAAGCAGGCCGGCAACCTGTCCATGGCGCACGGCCGGCGGCAGAGCCTCGACACGGCAATCAGGCACGGCATAGACAATCACATTGACGCCTAAGCGAGATGCCGCAGCGGTAACGCCTTCGATCGTTCGAACAAAATGACCGGTATGCAGTTGATAGCCGGGCCCCACCGCAAGCAGCGCAATAGTCAGTCCCTTTAACTGGCGTGCGTTTCTCACCAGTTGGACGCCGCTCCGCCGGCGGCGCTTGGGCTCATACTTCATCTCTTTGATCAGGGCGCGAACTCTGCTGGCCCGTTCGTTGGACACACCAGGTTGGTCATTGATCACCCGTGAAACCGTGGCGGTGGACACTCCTGCCGCTTTAGCAATGTCTTCCAGTGCCATGTACCCAGTTTATCCTTTTCAATCTAACTTACAATAGTAAATACTGGTTATAATTAACGAAATTACCCATAAAATAATATTAATATATGTGTATAAATAAGATACAAATGTTGTATATTTGTAATATATCATTGATGAAACAGTTTCGTTGGCTAATTGCACCCGGATGAGTCTTGAGGGGTGCTGAGACAGACAACATGCAGCGGCACTGCCTGCGAAAAACCCTCGAACAGCACCTGTTCAGGGCCAATACAGACATACCACCGGAGCAACGGTTCAATATTCTGCACGTGTCTTCAGCCGAATCGCTACGCGATCCCCGTCGTCAATACCGCGTTCGGGGCCCGGCTGGTGGAGAAAATGACGCCGGTTGATCCGGATCTGATTGGTGGGGTGCGTGCGGACCAACACCGTGTTCGGACATGTCCCCCATTCACTGGACATCGTACAGCTTCCGCGCGGTTGCTCAGGCGATGGGATTCCGCAGGACGCCAATGCCGTCAATGCTGATGCTCACCTGATCACCCGACCGCAAGCTGATGTCAGAATCGGGCACGATGCCTGTGCCGGTCAGGAGCACAGCGCCGAATGGAAATGAGTTGTCGCGGTAAAGGTATTCGATCAGCTCCTGCGGCTTTCGCTTCATCTTTGCCAGTGTGATTGAATCCTCGTACAGCGTTCTGCCGTCGCGCGCGATTGTCATGGTGATGGCCGTGTCCGCAGGCAGAGGCTCAGATTGGATGAGGACCTTGGGGCCCAGGGAACAGCTTCCTGTATAGACCTTGGCCTGTGGGAGGTAGAGCGGGTTCTCGCCTTCAATATCACGAGCGGACATATCATTGCCGATCGTATAGCCGATCAGTTTCCCATTCGGAGTCACAATCAGCGCCAGCTCCGGCTCAGGCACGGTCCAGGTCGAATCGCTGCGGACCCGCAACGGCATGCCCGGGCCCATCACCCGTTGGGAGGTGGCTTTGAAAAACAGTTCCGGTCGTGGGGCTGAATAGACGTGGTCGTAGAATGCCGAACCGCTGGCGGCTGCCGATTCCTCCATGCGTGCGGTTCGGCTCCTGAAGTACGTCACACCGGCAGCCCAGACCTCCTGATGCCCGATCGGCGCCAGCAGATCCGTGTTTGCAGGCATACTACAAGGCATCCCGTTACCGGGAACACGCTCCGCGAGGTCTTCGTCGAGCGTGTCACTTGACAGCAGCGTGTTCCAATCCGCATCCGTCACCAGCCAGGCGGCATTGCCGATTTCCACGATCACGCCCCGCTTATCTCGACTCAGAAGCATGGACAAGCTCCTTGCTTTGCGGTTGAACATGGTGTTGTGGACGCTCGAAAAGTCTTGTGTCACCCGGGCCAGCGTGTGACGCTGCGTCCTGTGTCCAGGACACTTGGTCGCCCCACGAGATCATACGGGATCGCGCGTCAACTGGCCGTCGATCCGTCGCCAGATGGCGCGCGGATTATCATCCTGAAGTTCCGGCGGCAGCGAGGATGCCGGGCAATTCTGGAAACAGATGGGCCGCACAAAGCGGGCGATGGCTGCGCTGCCCACCGACGTGCTGCGGGCCTCCGTGGTCGCGGGATAGGGACCGCCATGCTGCATGGCGTGGCAGACTTCCACGCCCGTGGGGTATCCGTTGAAGATCAGTCGTCCGACACGCTCCTGCAGCAGAGGAACCAGGCCGTCGAATTGCTTCAGATCGTCGCCCTCGTGATGGATCGTGGCGGTGAGCTGACCCTGAAGACATTCGGCGACCTCTTCGAGCTCTTGTTTCGACCTGCAAATCACAAAGATGGATGCGGGGCCGAATATCTCTTCGTGCAACTGGGGAAGTTTGAGGAAGCGGCGGGCTTCAACCACCAGGGCAGCCGCCTTGGATGTTGTTGACGCACCGTGTTGTTCCGTATGCGAGTTGGACTCAGATTCCCAGTCGGCCAGTATCCGGATCCCTTCGCTGCATTTTGTTCGTGTGAGGCTGCTGAAATACGCTCCACAGATACCCGAAGAGAGCATGGTCATGGAGGGCAGCGCCTTGATCTGTTTTCCCACGGTTTCAAGCAGTTGCTCGAGCTCTGCGCTGTGAACACCGATGAACAAGCCTGGCTTGGTGCAGAACTGGCCGGCGCCCAGGGTCATGGACTGAACAAACCCCTGTGCGATGGCGGCACCGCGGCGGCGAACCGCTTGGGGCAGTGCGAACAGCGGATTCGTACTGCCCATTTCCGCGTGGACGGGGATCGGCTCAGGACGTTTCATGGCTGCGTCGAACAGGGCGCGGCCGCCGCGCAAGGAGCCTGTGAACGCCACCGCTTTGATATCTGGATGTTGCACCAATGCCAAACCAACGTCATGACTGGGGCCATGAATCAGCGAGAACACACCCTCGGGCAAGCCGGTGGCGTCAGCGGCAGCGACGATGCAGGATGCCACCAGTTCCGATACCCCGGGATGACCGGGATGAGCCTTGACGATGACCGGATTGCCCCCAGCCAGCGCCGAAGCGGTGTCTCCGCCGGCCACGGAGAAAGCAAGCGGAAAGTTGCTGGCTGCAAACACCGCCACCGGACCCATGGGGATCAGCATTCTCCGCAGATCGGGTCGCGGCAGAGGTTCGCGCTGCGGTAAAGGACGATCGATAACCGCATCGACCCAGGAGCCTTCGATCAGAAGCTGGGCAAACAATCGCAACTGTCCCGTGGTGCGCCCACGTTCACCGATCAGCCTCGCCGCAGGCAAACCCGTCTCCTGCTGGGCCCGGTTGATCAGCACGTCACCCAGGTTCTCGATTTGATCAGCGATGCGCTGGAGGAAGCCGGCCCTGTCCTGCGGCGAGCGGCAGCGATAGTCCCGGAAAGCGACAGCCGCTGAAGTCGCTGCGCGATGGATTTCATTCCTGGTCGCCTCATGAAAAGCAGTAGGCAGCGCCTGGCGTTTCGCTGGATCGAGTGCGGTAAATGTCGCCTGTCCTTCAGACGACGGGCGACCTGCGATGATTTGTCCGCCGTGGTGGTTCAAGTGATATTCTCCGTGTTCAATCGAAGGACAGAGGTTGCCGTTCCTGCTATTTCATGATTGCGTCGAGTGGGATCCGAGTAACCTCGATGTCCTCCTTGTTCGTAGCATAACTGACCCAAAGGTAGCCGTTGTGTATGAAAGCGCCGGGATAGCTGTAGCCTTCGGTCTTGTATTTGCCTTCGTACCGTCTGACGGGCGGCCCGCCGCGTATCAGATACGCGCGGTCGAGATGAATCCCATCGTCGCTGAGCGTCAGAGCAAGCGGCACGCGGCGAAACGTTTCGTTCGGACAGTTTACCATGTATGCCGTGCCGTCGGGCAGATTGCCCGCGCACTGCATGCTGCAGGAGTCGATCATGTTCGTCACTTTGGGCACCGTCCACGTCTGGCCGCGGTCGTCACTGACCGAAGCCCACACGCGGTAGGTTCGATCGTCGCGGGCGCCCGATTGTCGGAATAACATCGTGAGTTTGCCGTCGGGGCGCTCGAACAGGCTGTGCTCTGAGCCGTAGGTGATGTTGCGCTCCGTGCCATCGTCGGGATTGATGAATACCCGGCGGACCGGATGCATCGGAAGCGTGGCCTCCTTCCACTGGCCGAAAATGGTCATGTCGTCCGTGTACCAGATTCGTCCACCCAGGGTGTCCTTCTGGCCGTCGCCGTCAAAATCGACGGGCCCGTGCCCTTCGAAGATGATCCGTCCGTCCGACAGCATCTGTGGGCTGGCGCTGGCGATGGTATCGGGGAACAACACCTCCAGCGGCGTCCACTCCTGGCCGTCCCTGGTCGTGCGGATAATCGTCTCTTTCACCTTCCCGGGCAAAACCACGTCCATGCGCAGGATCAGGCAGGCGAGCGTTTCACCGTCCGTCCACCACCCGCCGCTGGCATGATAGACGCCGCCCGTCAGCGCTGGGGCCAACTCGACCGGTTGAGACCAGGTGGATCCATCGCTGCTGCGACTGAACACTGCCACGGAGTCGTCGGAATCCTCGTCCTTGGGCGTGGCCTGCCAAGTCGCGTAATAGTGGCCCTTGAACCAGGTGATCTGCGGGTGATTGGAGAATTTGCGCGTATCGTCCTGGGCGCGGTAGATGGTGATGGTTTCAGCGCCGGGCACTTCGCTCAAGCCGCGCGTGTCCGCATCGGACATGTCGAACAGTCCGTCCTTCATGACCAGCAAAGGTACATCCTCGGTTGCCTGCGTGGTCTGAGCCTGGACAGTGGCGTTGAGCACACAAGCCATCAACAGGACCGTTTTAGCTTTCAGGTATGGCATGTTCAGTCACTTTCATAATAGAGAATCATGGTATCTCGGTTTCTTGCGTCATCAGATACAACAAGACGGGTAGCTTGGCTTAGCACCACATCATCGGCACGTCACTTCTTCGCCAGTGCCTCCAGCGGGATTCGCGTCACTTCAACGTCCTCTTTGTTGGTCGCATAAATGATCCAAAGATAGCCGTCGTGCATGAACGTACCGGGGTAGCTGTAGCCGAGGGTCTTCGACCAGCCCTTGTAGCGTTGCGGGGGCGGCGCGCCACGTACCAGGTACGAGCGGTCCAGGTGTATGCCGTCGTCGCTGAGCGTCAGCGCCAGCGGCACGCGGCGAAGCTCCACGTTCGGACAGTTCACCATGAAGGCCGTGCCGTCCGGAAGGTTACCAGCTCGCTGCATGCTGCAGGAGTCGAGCATGTTGGTGATGGCGGGCATGGTCCACGTCTGGCCGCGGTCTTCGCTGATCGAGACCCAGGTACGGAATGTTCGCTCGCCTCTTTTGCCCGACTGTCTTAAGACCATCGTTAGCTTGCCGTCGGGGCGCTCGAAGATGCCAGGCTCCGTGCCGTAGGTCAGGTTGCGCTCGAGCTTGCCGTCCGGGCTCGACCATACCCTTCGGACCGGATACAAAGGCATCTGGGCTTGCTTCCAGGCCCCCAAGACGTCCGCCGTGTCGGTGTACCAGATGCGAGCAGCGAGGGTGTCGATCTCGCCGTCACCCGTGAAATCCACGCCTCCGTGGCCGACCAGAATCATCCGCCCCTCGGGCAGCACGTGTGGATTGGAATCCACCACGGTGTCGGGGAACAGTAGATGCATCGGCGTCCAGTTCTCGCCGTCAGTCGTGGTGCGGACGAACGTCTGCTTGACTTTGCCCGGCTGGGCCAGCTCCATCCGAAGGATCATACAGACGAGCGTTTCACCATCCGTCCACCACCCGCCACTGGCATGATAGACCTCGCCCTCCAACACCGGGGCGATGTCAATCGGCTGGGACCAGTTGTGCCCGTCCGCGCTGCGGCTGATCACCGCCACCGAGTCATCGGAATCCTCGTTGACCGGAGTGGCCTGCCAGGTTGCGTAATAATGCCCCTTGAACCACGTGAGGTTGGGGTGGTTAGCAAATTTGCGCGTGTCGTCCTGCGCCCGAAATATTGTGATGGTTTCAGTGCCGGGCACCTCGGCCAGACCGCGCGTCTCACTGTCAGACATGTCGAACAATCCCTCTTTCATAACCAGCAGAGGCGAATATTCAACCGGTGTTTCCGTGCTCTGCGCCAAGCCGTTGGTCGATAGTGCGCATGCCATGCCCAAGGCTGCAATAAACAGGTCATGCCGCATGGTCGGTTCCTTATATTTATGGATATTCAGGTGTAGGAGTCGCCATTGATATTCTGCGCATACGATATCGGCTTACTTGCTCGACAGCGCGTCGAGCGGGATTCGCGTGACTTCGATGTCTTCCTTGTTGGTTGCGTAAGAAACCCACAGGTAACCTTCGTGCATGAACGCGCCGGGGTAGCTGTAGCCGAGCGTTTTGGACTTGCCTTCGTATCGTCGCTCGGGGGGCGTGCCTCGGACCAGGTAGGCACGATCAAAGTGGATGCCGTCGCTGCTGAGCGAGATGGCCAGGGGCACGCGGCGAAGTTCAATGTTGGGGCAATTGATCATGAAGGCTGTGCCGTCGGGCAGGTTGCCAGCACATTGCATGCTGTCGGAATCGTACATGTTGGTGATCACGGGAGCGGACCACGTTTCACCGCGGTCAGCACTGAGGAACGCCCACACGCGATGCGTGCGGTTGCCGCGTCCGCCGGACTGGCGACCGACCATGGTGAGCTTGCCGTCAGGGCGCTCGAAGATGCTCGGCTCCGTGCCGTAGGTCAGGTTGCGGGTTTCCTTGCCGTCCGGGCTGACCCACTCGCGGCGAACCGGATGCAGGCCGACCTTGGCCTCGTTCATGCCATTGAGGATGGACTTGTCGTCGCTGTACCAGATACGGGTGCCCACGGTATCCATGTTGCCGTCGCCTTTGAAGTCCACTGCCCCGTGCGTTTCAAACAGGATGCGTCCATCCGACAAGGTCTGGGGGCTGGCGCTGGCGATCGAGTCAGGCAAAAGAACTTCGATGGGTGTCCACTGCTCGCCATCATGCGTGGTGCGCATGATGGTCTGCTTGGTTCTGCCAGGCATGGCGGTGTCCATGCGCAGCATAAGACAGACAAGAGTCTCGCCATCGGTCCACCACCCGCCGCTGGCGTGGTAAATGCCGCCGGTCAATGCAGGAGCCAGCACCTGCGGAGCCGACCAGTTGCTGCCGTCGGCGCTGCGGCTGAACACGGCCACCGAGTCGTCGGAATCCTCGTCCTTGGGCGTGGCTTGCCAGGTGGCGTAATAGTAGCCCTTGAACCAGG
>JADLFV010000062.1 GCA_020849625.1 Phycisphaeraceae bacterium | reverse complement strand
TTGCCCACCCCACCTTTGCCGGTGATTGCGATTTTCATGCCAGTTGCAAATACGCGTCGGCGTAGATGACCTTGTTCAGCAGGATCTGCACGGTCTTCCAGATTGCGGCCTGTTCGGGATCGCTCATGTCCACGTCCTCGATGGCGGGCGTTTCCGAGGCCGCAATGCGGTCGGCTATCTTCAGGTACAGGCGGCCTATGGGTGTGCTGTCGTCGCGCTGCTCAATGATGCGGATGGTCTCCTTGAGATTTGTGTCGAGCGGGTCGGCGATCATTGTGTTCAGCCCAACGCCCATCAACATCGCGCAGTAGGTGCGGTTGATCAGCGGGCGGTTCTCGTGTGGCACCGAGTTCGAGACATTCGACAGGCCAACCGAGATGGTGGGTGCTGGGTCCCAAGCCACTTGCAGTGTGCGGATCGCCTCGATCAGCTCGGGGCAATACTCCTGGCAACCGGAGACAGTGAGCACCAACGGGTCGATGATCAGATTGGATATGGGGTAGTCGATCTCCAGCATGCGCGGGATCAACTTTTCGATAGCGATGGTCACGCGCGCGTCGGCGGCCACCGGGATGCCGCTCGCGCCCATGGTCAGCGCGATCACGCGGGCGTTGTACTTCTTCGCCAGCAGCGGCACCTTCTCCAGCCGTTCCGGCTCTGCCGAGGTGGAGTTGATGATGGGCTGCGCCTTGGTGACCTTCTTCAGCCCGGCCTCAATGCCCGCCAGGTTTGTGCTGTCGAAGCTGAGCGGCACGTCCACCACAGCCTGCACGGTTTCGACCATCCAGGGAAAGACTTCCTCGCCGTCCTTCTTGCGCGGCCCCAGATTGAGGTCCAGCGCCTGTGCTCCTGCTTCCACCTGCGTCACCGCGCGCTCCTGGAAGAACTTCGCATCCTTGGTTTGCAGCGCCTCTTTGACGCGCGGAGAGATGATGTGGATATTTTCGCCGATGATGTACATGTTTCGTCTCCTGTAAATCGCTACGTTACCTGATGTTACTTACCCATGACGGCCTGCACTGTCGGGAACCGCTCGATGTCGGTGTGCGGCAGAAAGAGCGCAGATGTGAACGCCTCATAAAACGAGTTATCAGCCGACAGCTCGATGTAGGTCATGCGCGACGCGATGTCCGCGATGCGCGTCCGCGCAGCACGGTCCAGCAGCGCCAGATAGGCGCCGCGCACCGCCGTGTTGCCCAGGAAGCGGAAGCGCTCCCAGGGCATGTCCGGTAGCAACCCTATCAGGACTGCCTTCTCGACATTGATGTATTTTCCAAACGAGCCGCCGATGAGCACCTGTTCAGTCGCCTCCAGCGGCATGCCCATCTTCTCGGCCAGCACGCTGAAGCCGGCGTAGATGGCGGCCTTCGCTCGCAGCAGGTTGTCGATATCGACGCGCGTGAGCACAATGTCGCGGCCCTCTGCGGTCTCGTGGCCCCATGCGATCACATATTCAGGGCCGTGTTCACCTCGCCGCACGCGTGGCGTGGGCAGCGTCAGTTTGACGTTGCCGCTGCGGTCGATCACTCCGGTCAGGAACAACTCGCCCAGCAGCGCGATTAACCCGCTGCCGCACACCCCGCGCGGTGCGACGCCGCCAATGACGCGCCACGTAGGCTCGAACGTGTCGCTATTGATCCAGACGTCCTCAATGGCGCCCTGTGTAGCGCGCATGCCGTGCAGCACGCCCGCCCCCTCGAAAGCCGGCCCGGCTGAGCATGCGCATGTCACCTGCCATTCGCGGGTACCCAGCACCGTCTCGCCGTTCGTGCCCACATCCACAAACAGCGTCATGGACTCGGCATCGTCGAGCCCGGATGAGAGCACACCCGCGCTGATGTCCGCGCCCACGTAGCTGGCGACGCCGGGCAGGCAGTCCACGGTCGCTTCGGGGTGGATGTTCAGGCCAGCCTCGCCGGCTTGCAGCGTCGGCACCTGATTCATGGCTGTCACAAATGGTGACAGTCGGATGCTCTGAGCCGGGATGCCGAGCAGCAGGTGAATCATGGTGCTGTTCCCGGCTACAGTCGCCTTCACCACATCCGCCGGCTCTGCTTGGACACGCTTGCACGCCGTCGCGAGGAGCGAGTTGATCGTCTTCAACACCAGTTCACGCAGTTCCTCGCTGCCGCCTTTCCTGTCGGCGTAGATGATGCGCGAGATGACATCCTCGCCACGCGCGATCTGGCCGTTGTAGTCGGCTACCTGAGCTTGCACTGCGCCGTTCAGCAAGTCCACTAGCCACAGCGTGACCGTTGTGGTGCCAATGTCGATCGCGACCCCCCACAATGGCGCATCGCTGGGCACATGGCCGGGCAGCAGGTCCACCAGCCGCGCCGGGCCGTTGGGGCAGTCCCAGGTGTCGGTTTCAATCAGCGCGGTAGCCACCCAGTCACCCGCCCGCAACACAGCCCCAATCCGTCTCAGCAGCGTCAATGAAACCTGAAATGTGCCGATTCCGGTCTTCTGGCGTAGTGCCGTCTGCAGACGGCTCCAATCGTCGGTTTGATCCTGCATGTCAGGAGGCGTCAGGGTGAGGGCGACACGGCGCATCGGTTGCGCAGCCGTGGAGTAACCCGGTGGCGCCGTGACTTCCCCGATCATGCGATCGGTCGTCAGCAATCGCTCGATCTTCTGCTGCGGCGGGATGGTGATGGCGCAGTCGCCCTCGATCACCGACTGGCAGGCCAACGCATAGCCGGCCGCAATATCCTCTGTAGACAAGCGCAGGGTGCTGCGGCGGCGCACGCTTCCCTCGGTCACCTGCACTGCGCAGCGCCCGCAGCGCCCCTGCCCACCGCAGGGTTGTTGAATATCGACCCCGGCCAGCCGCGCCGCCTCAATCATCAGCGTGCCGGTGGGGACGCGCACGGGCGCGTGGGCACTCTCGAATCGAACTGTGTGTTCGGCCATGCTCGTTTACTTGCAGTTCAGCGTCGGCGGCCGATCACAGCGCCTGCTTCATGAACGCCGGCAGGTCCACAGCTTCGCGCGGGCCGACGCGGATCTCCCAGCCCGGCAACGCCTCCTCGATCTCGCCCGAGAGCACCGCTACGTGGCCCGGCAGCACGATGCGCTTGTTCGAAATCTTGTTCGCCACGCCGGTCTCCTTCACGGCCTTAGCGATGCGGTCCGCATCGAACTTGCCCGCGGCCCATGCTGTCAGGACGCTCATGCCCTCCGCGTCCACGATCAGCAGCCAGGCCGGCATACCGGAACTCTCCACCTCGTTCGCCACGCTGAAGTAGGTGATGCTGAAGTTGGTGGTGACCAGCACCGGGTCGTCCGTCTTGGGATTATTGATTTCATACAGGCCCGGTTGCACCTGGATCGGCTTTTGCGGGTCGGTGTAGATGTTCTCCCGCAGCACTAGCAGCGGGTACACCATCTCCGGCGCGAAGCGCTCCAGCACGACGAAGCCCGCGTACTTAGTGATCGCCTGGGCCGCTGCCACCGCTTCCCGTGAGGGGTCGCCCGCGTCGCCGGGGAACGCGATGGTGGGGTAGCCGAGCGGACGGAAGTTCTTCTTCAGCGCCAGGCGGCGAGTCAGAGTGTGCTTCACCAGCGAGTCGCCCAGGTGCTGGCAGGCCGGGTCAAGCACCAAGTCGTTGACGCCCTTGGCCTTGATCTTCGCGGTCAGGTCAGCCAGTGCGTCCAGTGTGTCAGCGCGCACCGCCAGCGGAGCCTTGTGCTGTTTTGCCAGGTCGGCCATCGCCTCCCAGTTATTGATGTCGGCGCAGTAGATCAAGGGGCTTTCGCCATTCAGGGCTTGCAGGCCTGCCGCCATGATGGCTGGGTCGCAAGCGATGAGGATGAGCGGGCGCGGGCTGGCCGAACGGGCGGTGGTGACCGCGGCGGCGAACTGCGCTGGGCTGCCGCCGTCGCAGGCTTGTACGGCGAAACCGTCTAGAGACAGGTCCATGCCGACGTAACGCACGTTATAAGCGTCGGCAGCCGCGACCTTGGCCTTAATATCGGCAGGGGCGGTGTCATCGCGCACCCGCACGAACAGCCCAGCCTTGTTGAAGAACGTCTTCTCATGCCGGAACAGCACGGTCTCGTTGCCGGACTTGACCTCGCGACCATTGGCCTTCAGCGCGACCAGCCGGATAGGCGGCTCAGAGGCATCGGCCAGTAGGGTCTTCGATTCGGCGCTGACGTGCGGACAGGCCGATAGCTCGATCTGCTGGGCTGCCAGCTTCATCGAAAAGGCCAGGCACGTGGGTAGGCCGCAATCCTTGCAGTTCGTCTTCGGTAGAAGTTTATAGATTTGGATTCCGGTAAGTGGCATTGCTATATCCT
>JADLFV010000061.1 GCA_020849625.1 Phycisphaeraceae bacterium | reverse complement strand
CTCGGGCAAAACCACCACCCTCTATACCGCCCTTGACGTGCTCAACCGCCCCGACAAGAAGATCATCACCGCCGAAGACCCCATCGAATACAACTTCAAGGGCATCAACCAGTGCCAGGTCAACGAACAGATCGGCCTGAGCTTCCAACGCATCCTCCGCGCCATGTTGCGACAGGCGCCCAACATCATCCTCGTCGGCGAAATCCGCGATAAGGAAGTGGGTGAAGTCGCCGTGCAGGCTGCCCTCACCGGCCACCTGGTCTTCAGCACCCTGCACACCAACGACGCCCCCTCAGCCATCACGCGACTGATCGACATGGGCATGAAGCCCTTCCTGGTCGCCAGCTCCATTCAGGCGGTGCTGGCCCAGCGCCTGGTGCGCATCCTGTGCGAACACTGCAAAGAGCCCGATGTGAATCCCAACCCGCGTTACATGCGCCTGGTCGGCCTGAAGCGCGAAGACCTGGCCAACCACACCATCTACAAGTCCGTGGGCTGCAAACGCTGCGGCGGCACCGGATTCCGCGGCCGACGCGGCATTTACGAATTGATGGTGATGAACAACGAGCTGCGCGAAATGGCCTTCAACCGCGCTCCGCTGAGCAAAATCCGCGACGTGGCGGAAAACTCCGGCATGCGCAACCTGCTGGGTGACGGCCGGCTCAAAATTTTGGCTGGGCAGACCACCCTCGAGGAAATCGCCCGCATCACCCAGATCGAGGGCGTCGTGGATGCGGATGAAGAGCGGTCTGTTGAAATCGCCGCCACGGAAGGCTGAAAAGCAATCAACGCCGGCGGGCTCAATCCCGCGACGTTTACAGGAGTTTGACCTATGGCCATCCACATTGACCGGCTACTGGACACCGTCGTCAGCCAGGACGCTTCCGACCTGCACCTGGCTGTTGGCAAGCCACCCACCCTGCGCGTCCGCAGCCGCCTGATCGAGCTGCGCACCAAGGTTCTCGAACCCGAGGACACCATCCAACTGATGAAGGCCATCACCCCCGAACGCTCGCAGAACGAGCTGCAGGAAGAAGGCGGCTCCGACTTCGGCTTCGCTTTCGGCGATAAGACCCGCTTCCGTGTCGCTATCTTCAAGCAGAAGGGCAACGTCTCGCTCACCCTTCGCCGCATTCCCAACGAAATGATCTCCATTGACCTGATCGGCCTGCCGCCGATCGTCAAGGACCTGATCCGTCGTCCCCGCGGCCTGTTCCTGGTCACCGGACCCACCGGCTCGGGCAAAACCACCACCCTCGCCTCCATGGTCGATCACGTCAACATGACCCTCGACCGCCACATCATCACCATCGAAGACCCCATCGAGTACTACCAGACGCACAAAAAGTCCATCGTCAATCAACGCGAGGTCGGCAACGACGTGCCGTCCTTCTCCGAAGCCCTCCGCCGCTCTCTGCGTATGGACCCCGACATCATCATGGTGGGCGAACTGCGAGACCTGGAAACCATCGAAGCCGCCATCCGCGCCGCGGAGACCGGCCACCTGGTGTTTGGCACGCTGCACACCAACTCCGCGGCCGGCACCATCAACCGTATCATCGACGCCTTCCCCGTGAACCAGCAGGCCCAGATCCGCGTGCAGTTGGCCACCTCCCTCATGGCCGTGCTCAGCCAGCAGTTGCTCAAGCGCATCGACAAGAAGTCCATGGTGGCTGCCTACGAGTTCCTCGTGGTCACCCCCGCCATCGCCAACCTGGTCCGCGAGAACAAGACCTTCCGTATCGACTCCGCCATCCAGACCGGCAAGAAGTTCGGCATGCAGCTTCTCGACGACCACCTCTGGTCGCTCTACGAAAAGGGCTGGATCAGCGCCGAGGACATGATAGACAAAGGTCGCAACACCAACTCCCTGATCGAAAAGATCCACCGCGCCGGGGCCCAGATCGGCCGCATCGAACTCGATGCTGAGGATGTGGATACCGGCGAGCGGTAAAATTCGAATGACGAAATTCGAATGACGAAACAATGTCCAAATGACGAATGACGAAAGTTCGTCATTTGAACATTTGAGCATTCGTCATTGTTTCGTCATTCGAATTTCGTCATTCATCCCATACTCCCCCCACCGCTTCTCAATCAGTGAAACGATCTCCGTCGGCATGCGCAGCACCTGCGGGTAATCGCGCACGGGGTGACCTGCAAAAGCTTCGCCCGGGATTTTGCGCGTACCGTCGAGGCCCATCTTGCCGCCGGCGCCCAGGCGCGGGGCGGCGTGATCCAGAATGTCCAGCGGACCTTGGGCGATCTCGACATCCCTTCCGGGGTCGAAGTTGCTGCACAGGTGAAACAGCACCTGCTCGTAGTCGTGCACATCGACATCGTGATCGACCACCACGATCAGCTTGGTCCACGCCATCTGCCCCGCCCCCCAGATCGCGTGCATGACGCGGCGGGCCTGCAACGGATACTCCTTGCGGATCTTGACGAAGGCGCAGTTGTGGAAGCTGCCGAACATCGGCAGGTCGTAGTCGATGATGTCTGGAATCAACGTCTGCAGCAGGGGCAGGAAGATGCGTTCGGTGGCCTTGCCCATGTAGTAATCTTCCTGCGGCGGCGGGCCCACGATGGTCGTCGGATAAATCGGATTCTGACGGTGCGTGATCGCGGTCACGGTGAAAATCGGATAGCGATCAGGCAGCGAATCGAAACCCGTGTGATCGCCGAACGGCCCCTCCAGCACCGCGCCGGGACCACAGCCATTTTTCGTCATTCGAATTTCGTCATTCGTCATTCCCGCGGGCTCAGCCTGCGTGGACACGTATCCTTCGATGACGATCTCCGCGTTGGCCGGGACGTGCAGGTCGATGGTCTTGCACTTGACCAGCGGGATCGCGCGCCCCTGCAGAATCCCCGCCAGCAGAAGCTCGCTCATTCCGGGGGGCATCGGCGCCGAGGCGGCGTAGGGCAGCACGCTTTCTCCACCGAGCACCGCCGCACACGGCATGCCTTTAATTTCCTGCGTTTTCTGCGATTCCTGCGTTTTCTGCTTTTCCTTCCACGCCCGCCAGTGTCGCGCCCCATCGTGATGGATGTGGCAATGAAACGCGGTGTGATTGCGGTCGATCAGTTGCAGGCGATACATGCCCACGTTGCGCGACAGGCGCGGCTGGCCGTCGGGTTTATCCGCATCATCGGGATGGATGGTGTAGATGCCGGCGAACGTAATGTATCGCCCTGCCCCGGAAGCCGTGCCCGCGTCTTCGGGGGTAACGTCGTATCCCACCTTCCGGGGGTCGCCGTCGTTGGGCCAGCATTTGATGATGGGCAGTTCGAACAGGTTGATCTGGTCGCCGGTCTTGACCACCTGCTGACAGGGGGCGTTACTGACGATTTTCGGCGCCAGCGAAGCGACCTTCATCAGGTCCAGGCCCTTGCGGATCTTGGCCATCACACCCGACGGCGGCTGTGGGCGTGCCAGTTCACCCAGCCGATCCGCGATCTGCGCGAAGCCGCCCTCCACGCACCCCAGCGCCATCTCCATGCGGCGGTAGCTGCCGAAAGCGTTGATCAGCAGCGGATAGCTTGAGCCTTCGACGTTCTCAAACAGCAGTGCCTTGCCACCCTCCCGGAAGTGGTGGGGATCAAAACTGCGGGCATGTTCACTGGGATGCGGACACGCCTGCTTGCTCACGCGATTGGCGATGGCGCTGATCTCGAGCATAGGCGAGACTTTGGCCGTGATGCGCTGAAGCTCGCCGGCCTGCTCGAGTGCGGTCACGAATTGTCGCAGATCGTTGTAAGGCATGATTTTGAACCGCAGAGACGCAGAGTACACAGAGGAATGCAAAGAACCAGAATTCTGCTTGTCTTCTCTGCGCCCTCTGCGTCTCTGCGGTTCAGCTTCCTAATTCTTTACCGCGTTGTTCCGCAGCCGCGATGGCGTCCACCACGGCGGCCTTCACCTGGCGCTGCTCCATCAACTTTAGCGCTGCCTCCGTGGTCCCACCGGGGCTGGTGACCTTGCGGCGAAGTTCGCCGGCCGGGTCGTGGCTGCGCACCAGCATCTCGGCGGCGCCCAGCAGGGTTTGATTGACCAGCAGGGCGGCCTGATCGGCCAAGCCCAGTTTCGCGGCCGCTTCCTGCATGGCTTCAGCAAGATAGTAGAGATACGCAGGCCCTGATCCGCTGACGGCGGTGATCGCGTCCATGGCTGACTCGGGCACCAGCACCGCTTTGCCCGCCGAGCCGAACAGCTTCATGGTCAACGTTTCGTCGCCGGCCACGGCATTCTCGCCCACGCACACGCCCGCCATGCCGCGACTGACCATCATCGGCGTGTTGGGCATCACGCGAATGAGGCGAGGCGGTGAGGCTTGAGGATTGAGGCTTGAGAGTTTCATGGTGATGGCCTGCGTGCTCATGCCCGCCATGATGGAGATTACGATCTGCTCATCGCGCAATTGCTCGGCCAGCAGCCCGGCCACGGCACTGAACATCTGCGGCTTGACCGCCAGCATGATCTGCTGACTGAGCCTCACGACCTCGGCGTTGTCCTGCGTCACCGTCACGCCCAGCGACTTGAACAACTCGCGGCGAGCTGCGGACGGATCGGACGCGATCATCCCTTCCGGGGGCAGCACCCCCTTGTCGATCGCCCCCCGCGCAATCGCCTCGGCCATGTTGCCGGCCCCGATGAATCCCAGTGTGTGCATCATGCTGTTACTCGTTCTGTTTGAACCGCAGAGACGCAGAGAACACAGAGGAAGGCAACATACCAATTTGATTTGATCTTCTCTGCGTCCTCTGCGTCTCTGCGGTTAATCCCTTCTTTGGTTCCACTGATCGCGCACCCGCTGGGCTTCGGTCAGCCAGGCGATCAGTTTTTCCTGGTCGCCTGCCCGCAGCAGGTGTTTCAACTCGCCGATGTTGTTCTCATACGCCTCCAGGGCCTGCAGCAGACAGTCGCGATTGGTCAGCATGATGTCAGCCCGCATGGGAGGGTTGCTGCTGGCCAGGCGGGTGGTGTCGCGGAAGCCGGTGGAGGCGACGTCGAAGCCCCCGAGTTTTGCGGCTGTGTGAATCAGCAGCACCGACGCGGCGTGCGGCAGGTGACTGACGGCCGCGGTGGCGCGGTCGTGTTCCTGCGGGCTCATGCTCAGCATCTTCATGCCCAGCGTCCGCCACAGTGCATCGACCAGGCGCAGGGCGGCCGGGTCGGTGTCCGACTGCGGCGTGAGAATGCAGGGCTTGCCGCGACAGAGTTGTGCCTCGGCTGCTTCGGGCCCGCGCTGCTCGCTGCCGGCCATGGGGTGTGAGCCGACGAATCGGGCTGGGTGAGGCAGCAGTTGCCCGGCTAACGCCACCACCTGCGTCTTGGTGGAGCCGACGTCGGTGATGACCAACGCCTCGTGATCGTGCGGCGCGATCTTCTCGAAGATGCCCGCAAAAGCCCCCAACGGCACGGCCACCAGCACGAGCTGGCAATCGCGCAGCACGGAAAAATCCTCGCACGCCTCATCCACCGCTCCGCGATCCGCAGCCTGCCGCACGGTCTCGATGCGCCGGCCCAGTCCGATGATGCGGCCGGTGAATCCTGCGGCTTTGAGCCCCAGACCCACACTGGCCCCCAGCAGGCCCGTGCCTACAATCGCCATCTGCCGCACGTTGTTCAGGGTGTTATCCATCGTGGCGCTCGTGCGTTAGAATATCTGTTTTGACCCGGAAGTTCCCGCAACCCCCGGAAGTTCCCGCAACCCTCGAAAGACCCTCGCTCATGAGCACGTTGAACAGCACCTACAACGCAGCCCTGGACCTGGACTTCGAGCGACCGCTGGCGGCCTTGGAGCAGCAGATCACCGAGTTGGAAACTGCCGCCCCCGCCCCCGGAAGTGCCCCCGGAAGTGAGGCAGGATTGAACAAGCAGGTCGACCTGGCGGCCGAGGTGCGCAAGCTGCGCCAGTCGCACACGGCCATGCTCAAGAAAATCTACAACAACCTCGGGGCCTGGAACACCGTCAAGGTCGCCCGCAGCGCCCGCCGGCCACAGGTGACCGACTACTTGCGCCTGGTGGTCAAAGACTTCGCCGAGCTGCACGGCGACCGCCGCTTCGGCGATGACAAGGCGGTGATGGCGGGCTTCGGTCGCATCGGCCCGCACAAGTGCCTGATCGTCGGCACCCACAAGGGCAAGGACACCAAGGAGCGCGTGGCGTGCAACTTCGGCATGCCCCATCCCGAGGGCTACCGCAAAGCCCTGCGCTGCATGAAAATGGCCGAGAAGTTCGGTTTGCCGGTGGTCACGCTGATCGATACGGCCGGCGCCTACCCGGGCGTGGGCGCTGAGCAACGCGGGCAGGCGGAAGCGATTGCCGTCAATCAACTGGAGATGAGCCGGCTCAAGACGCCCATCGTGGCGGTGGTGATCGGCGAAGGTGGCAGCGGCGGCGCCCTGGGCCTAGGCGTGGCGGACCGCGTGGCCATGATGCAGTACGCCTGGTACAGCGTGATCAGCCCCGAAGGCTGTGCCGCCATCCTGTGGAAGACCGCCAACCCGGAGACCAACGCCCAGGCGGCTGAAGCACTGAAACTGACGGCCGCGGATAACCTGAAGGCGGGCACCATCGACGAGGTGATCGAGGAACCGCTGGGCGGGGCCCATCGCAATCCGCAAATTGCTGCAGACAACCTGGGGAAATACCTGACCAAGACCCTGCGCGACTTGAAGCGCTACAAGATCGAGAACCTGCTGCGCAACCGCTACGATCGCCTGCGTAACATCGGAAAAATCAAGGAATTGGCTGACTGACACATGCCGATAATCGCGCGTGCGCCATTCAACCGGGGGGAAAATTACACAAATCGAAGAAAAAGTTTGTCTGGCGCTATCATTCTTTCGATAATGATATCAGGCCCGCAACCCTGCCCAACACCCACAGTAAGCCGCAAGCCGGCAAACTGAAATAAAGGGGCTACGCGTTGCGGGTTTTTTTATGCGCCCATCTCGCTTCCGCAAGGGATCCAACGAAAACATGGAACCGCAGAGACGCAGAGGACGCAGAGGAAGGCATGATAAAAGAAGGAAACCGGGAAGACAGGAATACAAAACAATTCACACGATCTTATTCATGGTTTCCTAGGTCCTGGTTTCCTTCTTCAATGAGTATTCTGTCTTCCTCTGCGTCCTCTGCGTCTCTGCGGTTCAAAACGAATTGCTTCAAGGCTCGGCAATCGACGATAGGCGTTGGCCGGATTGAATCGCATGGCCGCGGGCGAAGGCGGCGGCGCTCATCAGTGCTTTGCCGGGCGGTTGCACCTCAAGCAAACGCACGCAGCCTGAAGCGCAGGCCACGCGCAGACCACCCATGATCGTGCCGGGTTCGAACCCGTGCGTTACGTTCGGCTCATCCTGCGCGCGGTGCAATGCCAGCACCTGATCGCCCCACTGTACGCGGCAGCCGGGCCAGGGTGTCAGGCCGTGGATGCGACAGCGCACCGCCTCAGCGGGCTGATTGAAGTCCACGGTGCCGTCGGATTTCTTGAGCTTGGGCGCCGGCGTGGCGAGGTTGTGATCCTGCACCTGCGGCTGAAGCGTGCCGCGTTGCAGGTCATCGAGTACCCGCTGCACGGCGGCCGGCCCGAGTAGTGCCAGGCGATCGTGCAGTTCGCCGGCGGTTTCGTGCGGATCAATGGCCAACGAGGCGGTAGCGTAAACCTCGCCGGCGTCCATCTTCTGGGCCAGGCCGATGACGCTGACGCCGGTGTTTTTTTCGCCGCGGATCATGGCCCAGTTGATGGGGGCTGCCCCCCGGTAGCGCGGCAGCAGCGAGGCGTGCAGGTTCACCGCCAGATTGCCGAGTGAATCGATCAACTGCGGCGAAAGCTTCTGCCCGAACGCGATGACCACCGAAGCATCCGCGCCCAGTTGCCGCACCATCCGCACGAACTGGTCGCTGTTGACGTTGTCCGTCTTGTGTACGGTCAGTTCATGCTCAGCCGCCCAGGCTGCCACCGGCGTGGGCGTGTCGATGCGCTTGCGACCGGCCGGCCGATCCGGCTGAGTGACCACGCCCGCGATCTGGTGCTGTGCGCGCAATGCCTCGAAAGTGGGGAGGCCGAAGTCACCGGAGCCGAGCAGGAGCAGATGCATGGGGGAATAGGCAGTAGGGAGTAGGCAGTAGGGAGTAGGGTATCGGAAAAAGACAGGAAGTTGGCGTAGAGCGTAGATCGTTGCGGCAGTTTCTCCCCCTACTGCCTACTGCCTACTCCCTACTGCCTGCCCTTTCCATCTCCTTCAACGCCACCTTGTTGACCTGGCGGTCCATCGGGGTCATGCGGTCGATGATGAGCACGCCGTCGAGGTGATCGGTTTCGTGCTGCCAGACGCGGGCGGGAAGCTGGTCGCTGGTAAGGGTGAAGGGCTTGCCGTCGAGGTCGAGAGCCTGGACGGTGATGGCCAGGGGGCGGGTGATCTGGCCGAAGACCCCCGGAATGGACAAACAGCCCTCCTCGTGCTCGCCGGTACTGGATGAGGGGTTGCTCAGGACGGGGTTGATGAAAACCCGTGCCCCGTCGGGATCCTGGCGGTCGGGGTGTGCGACGAACATCCGCAAGTCCAGGGCCACCTGGGGGGCGGCCAGGCCCACGCCGTCAGCCTCGTGCATCAACTCGATCATGCGGGCGGCAATGGCCCGAATACGGTCGTCAATGGCCCCCACAGGCTTGCATTTGAGGCGCAGGGCGGGGTCCGGGTAGTGGACAATGCGAAGCTGCGCAGGCTGGGGGGCGGCTGTGGCCATATGCGGATGTTAAAGCGGAGGGGCGGGCAGGACAAGATGAACGCTAAATTTTGCACAGAGCGGGGTTTGGGACTTGACCGCCCCGCCGCGGGTCCGCATAATGTCCGTGGATCGCGTCGGGGACGCCCGGCATGCTTGGATACCGACGCGAGACACCCGTCCGGCGTTTTCTGCCGCGGCTTCCGAATCGTGAAAATCGCTTAACGCCCCCTCAACCAAGGGTTTGACAGATGGCCACTGTGACCAAGAAGGAACTGATTGACCAGATCTCTGAAACCTCTGACCAGAAGCGCGTCATCGTCAAGAGTATCGTGCAGAGCTTTCTCGACAGCATCATCGTCGAGCTGGGCAAAGGTAACCGTCTGGAGTTCCGTGACTTCGGCGTCTTCGAGGTCAAGCAACGCCGCGCCCGCATGGCTCAGAATCCTAAAACACTTGAACCGGTCGAAGTTCCGCCCAAACGCACCGTCAAGTTCAAGGTCGGCCGCCTGATGAAGCAGACCTTGTGCACCGACGACTGAGCGGCGCTCCGCTCTGCTGATGATGAGCAACCATCCCGCAGCCGACCTGTTCGACCAACTCCAATTGCAACTCGACGACTTGGCGGCTCGATCGCTGCGCCGACGTCTGCGCTGCATGGTCAGTCATGGCCGCACCGTCGCGTGGAACAGCCGCAGCTTCATCAATCTCGCGTCCAATGATTACCTGGCCCTCAGCCGGCACCCGCATCTGAAGCGCGCCGCCATCGATGCCATCGAGCGCTTCGGCGTCGGCGCCACCGCCAGCCCGCTGATCGTCGGCCACCACCAACTTCACGAGCAACTCGAGCAGCGCTTTGCCGCGTTCAAACACGCCGAGGCCGCCCTGCTGTTTTCCTCGGGTTTTGCAGCCAATCTGGCCGTGCTCACCAGCCTCGCTCAGCGCGGCGACACCATCCTGATCGACAAGCTCACGCACGCCAGTCTCATCGATGCCGCCCGCGCTTCGGGCGCCACCGTGCGCAGCTTTCATCACCGCGATTACGATCACCTGGCCACGCGCCTGGCGAAAAAGGGGTCAGGCCCCTTTTTTGTGGTCACCGACTCGATCTTCTCCATGGACGGCGACGCGGCCGATCTGCCGGCGATCGTCGAGCTGGCCCAGCGCCACGGCGCGATCACCATCGTCGATGAAGCGCACGCCACCGGGCTGTACGGCCCGCACGGTGAAGGTCTGGCCGCCGCGCAAGGCGTGGTCGAGCGCATTGACGTGAGCATCAGCACTGCCAGCAAGGCATTGGGTGGACTGGGAGGCATGGTCTGCGCTCGCCGCACGGTGATCGACACGATCATTAACCGTGGCCGGTCCTACATCTACAGCACCGCGCCGCCCCCAGCCCAGGCTGCGGTGATCCTGGCCGCGATGGATGTGATCCGTGACGAACCGCAGCGTCGCCAACGTGTGCTCGAACTGGCGACTAGTTTGCGCGACGCCCTACGCTCTACGCCCTACGCCCCACGCCCCACCTCACTTGCCAGTCCCATCGTGCCCCTGGTCACCGGCCGACCCGACGCGGCACTGGACCTTGCTCAGCATCTGGAAGATCGCGGTCTGCTGGCGGTCGCCATTCGTCCACCCACGGTGGCGCCGGCGGCGGCCCGGGTGCGCCTGAGCCTGCGGGCGGATCTGGTCGATGAGGACATGGACCTGTTGCTGGCCGCTGTGCGGGACTGGCCGGGCCTGGCGGGCCGTAATTCGCCTTGAGCGGCTGAACCTGCAATAATGATGGTGGGTCACCGTTGCACCGAGGTACACCATGAACGCCAACTCCGCTGTGCTGGCCTTGTTCGGCAACTTCGGCTGGCAGGAAATCTTTTTCCTGGCTGTGCTGGGCGTGTTGATCTTCGGCCGCCGCCTGCCCGAGGTCGGCCGATCACTCGGCAAGAGCATCGTGGAGTTCAAGAAGGGCTTGTCGGGCATCGAGGACGAGGTACAGAAGTCCATCGATCAGGACAAGAACCAGACCGCCCGTCTGGAAAAAACCGACACCACCTCGACCTCCACCAACACCGCCAGCACTACGACCACGGGCACCAGATCCAAACAGGCCTGATGAAACGATCAACTCGGTTTTCTGCCTGCACACCTTACCGATGACACAGCACGCACCGCGATGGCGACTCGCCATCATGGGTAATGCCGCATCGATCTGCCCGTGTGACGCCGCAGCAGCAGGCTACCCAGCGCGCAAGCAATAATCCATGCGCCGGCCGGATCCGGGATGGCGGTCGGATTAAAATTGTTGAACGCCAGGCCGATGCCCGCCGGTTTTGTGCCGACAAAGTCGATCTCAATGCGATCGATGCCGGCCGACAGTCCGCTGAAGGTGAACACCCACGGTTGACCGTCCAATGGCGCCGTGGGGGTGCTCAATGTGCCGATCGGCGACAGGACGGTGGCCAGCAGGTTGCCTCCGCTGTCGAAGGCCTGCACCTGATATTGCTCGGTGACCAGGGTGATGTCGTTGCCGTCGATGTCCCAGATTTCGCCCGAAGCGTCCGTGACGGTGAAACTGCTGGTGTATTTGATGATGAACCTGCCGAAGTCCTGCCCGCCCACGGGGCCGCGCAGAAACCAGTTGCCAAGCTGTGCGGTGAAGCCTGGATCAGCGGTGTCACGCGCCACCGAACCTGCAAATCCCGAGAACGGCTCACCCTGGTAGGTGCCCGCTTGCTCGAAGACGGCGTAGCTGTCCACGACGCCGTCCGTGTTGGTGTCGAACCCGAAAGAGATCTGCAGGCCGCCAAACGTGTAGGGCAAGCTGCTGGGCAGCGGCGCGTCATCGATCGGAATAACGCCCGTAGGCGTGGTTTCAAAATCGATCAGTACCGCCGAAGAAGGCATTGCACACGCGAGCAAACTGATGAGTGTGATGGTCGTGCGCATCATGGCTGGGATTCCCTTTTCAAAAGCAGCAGCGCGGACAGTCCCAGCAGTCCAAGTGTGGCCGGCTCCGGAACCGGATCAGCCAGGATGCTGGCGTTGGAGTTGCTGTCCACGGTCACCGATGAGGACACCGAGAACTTGCCCACCGAACCAAAGAATGGGAACGGCGGCAGGTTGGCCGGTGACACCAGGTTGATCACCACGAAATCCCACGTTTCACCGGCCTCGAAGATCTCGTTGGCGTTGATGCTCTCGGACAGCAGCGGATTGTTGAGCCCGGGGGTCACCGTCCCGTCAATGCGGTAGGCCTTGTGGAACCCAGGCGCCGTCAGGTCCTGGATGTGGCCGTCGTGATTGCCCACATCCACGCCCGCATCGACCACGAAATACAGGTTCCTGTAGTCGATGCCGCTGATGTTGGTGATGCGGACGATGAAATCGTTGGGCGCTCCGTCATCAGGATCGCAGGTGAAATACGCGGGATTGCTGGTGTTGACGAAAGTGGAAAGGAAGGCTTCGTTGTTGGGGAAGACGGCCGCATCGCCCAGCTCGTGGCTAAGAAACTGCGGGCCGTGCGTGTCGCAACCCAGGGGATCGTCCTGATACTGGCCCTGGATAGGCACGGCCAGTGAAGGACCGGCAACAGATACGGCAAACGCGAAGATAGCGGCCAGACATAAATAGCGCTGATGATGAGTCATGAGGAGTCTCCAGAAGATTGAGGGTGAAAAAATCGGGAAACCCGCAGACGCAGGATCTGCGGGTTTCCCCAGGTGTGGCTGTGTCAAATCGTCCGTGACTGCGAGCGCCGGCCGCGTGCCAGCAGCATGATGCCGATGCCTAAGAGGGTCACAGAGGCAGGCTCGGGAACCGCGAACTGCTGCACGTCGAGGGCGTCCAGGTCATCGTTGTAACCGAAGGATACGTAGGGTCCGTGCGTGCGGATGGTGGCCAGGCCCAGCGCCTCGGCCGGCACGAAGATGCCCGGAGCGAACACGCCGCTGGTCTGCAGCACGGGCACCAGGATGTCGCCTTCGCTGATGGCCAGGCCCTGCAGCGCATCGGGCGTGCCGATGATCGACGAGCCGCGACGAACCGAGTAGAGCAACATGTCCGTCTGACCGCTCAGCCAGCTGTAGGGGCCGATCACCGCGTCATAGACACCGTTGCCGTTCTCCCATACCACCAAGGCGTCCAGGTCATCGTGGTCGATGGTTCCGGGGACCAACTGATCGAGGCCCAGCAGCGCGGCGGCAGCGTAGAGGACGGGCGGACCGCCGGCCGTGGTGACCAGCACGTCGCCGCCCACGAAGCCGTTGGCGATGGCGGTGCCGTAGTTGATGCCGGGCGCTTCCAGCGGATCGGGGTATGCGGAATCAAGCGAGAAGTAAACGGGCTTGCCTGGTGCGGCATCGATATCCAGGGCGTCGAGATTGTCGGCCGCATCAACCATCGAGAAAGGCGTCGGCGGGTTCGGCTCGCGCAGATTGTTGCCCGGCGCGGGGAACGGCGTCAGGCCGCCGTTGCCGTCACGCAATCCGACGTTGGTGCCCGCAAAGGGGAACACCACGCCGTTGGGCGTCACCGAGCCGTACACGTCCGCCGAGGCTTCGGTCAACCCGTAGGCGCCGTTGATGGTCACCGCGCTGCCGCTGGGGATGCCGGCCGCGTATTCATCCACGGAGAAAAACCACCTGTTGGAATAGACCTGCCCCGGCACGATGTCCGGCAGCAGGTGGGCATCCGTGCCGTATGACAGTGCATCCACCTCACGAACACCGGCGCTGTTGGGCAACACGCCCAGTCCACCCACGCCGGCGGGAATCACCGTCAGCGGAGGCGGAAACATGCCCGGCGGCACGGGCGTCAGCACGTCACCTTCACTGACCAGGCCCGAGGTGGGACTCTGGAAGTCGATGGAAAAAGTCGGTTGCGCCCACACGGGCGTGACGATGAAGGCAAGAACGAGCGAAACAGCCGTAACCAGGACCTGAAGCTGCAAGTTGTGTGCGTACCTGTGATACATGGTGGTGACCTTTCTTCCTCATTGCGGTCTGCATGAGGACTTGAGTGTTGGCTGACTTTCAGACAGAACAGTGATGATGCACATTGATGCGAACATGAATGCCATTTCAGAACGCGGTCGGCCGTAACGTTTCGCGCCGCCGGCGGATCAGGTCATCATGCGGCACGAGCTGCGTGAGTCTGCAGCGTGCTCAGACGATCCAGGTGAAAACGCTGCATGCGCTGACAGACTTGGGAGCGGCGGGCCTGCTCATGCTGGATCAGCGACCGCAGGTGGCTGTTGCCGAAGATCGCCAGGAGAAGAAGCTGTTCACCGCTCAATTCACGAATCTGCTGTTTACCGAAGTGACGTCGCATGATTCCTGCTCCTTGCCGCCGGCGGCGGCGCTGAGGTGTTTGACTGAAACGGATGGGGGTGGGCAATAGATCAGACTTCCGAAGATTGCATGTGCGCGCGGCTCGCATCCAAGGCTATGGATCAGGCGATCGCGCTCGGACCGGGGGGCCGTGGATCGCAGAAGGACCGCTGCGATTCATCTGCTCGATAAGCACATCGCGGATCAGGACCAGTCCCTCTGAGCCCGCGGCATACAGGTTGGCTCCGGTCGATCGAACCAGCCGCTCCAGCGTGGGTGAGTAACACTCGGACCAGGCTGCCACGTGCGGCACGCGGCGCAGTTGGCGCAGGGACGCCAGCAACGCCAGCGTTTCCGCCATGCAGTGCTCGTTCACCTGAAACAGAAGCCACTGCGCCTGGCAGATCCATATTTTTCGCAACGCCTCCGCTCGACTGGCATACGCTTGCAGCCACCAGCCTTCCTCACTGGCGAAATGGTCCAAGTCCGGGCTCAACGGCTCGCTATACAAGACCAGGATTCGCGATGTCGGCGGCAAGGGCTGCATGTGCGTGTCTCCCGATCACGTGTGGTGATCGTGCCCTTGACAAGGCAAGCGCAGTGCCACAGCCGCGCCCATCGTCTCGTTGATGGAGCATCTTCCGATGCGTGCTTGACTTGTGTCACATCAGCACGTTCAAGGCCCGCGAATCGAATATGAAATGACCGGTGCGCGATGGACCGCGCTGTCAACAGGTATTGATGCAGCCGTCTCGCTGTGCGGAGGTTAAGGTGCGCGGTGCGCCATGCGCCATGTGGTACACAATGAACCAGAACCGCCCGGCGCGCAGACAATTCCGCCGGCATACCGGTATGCAAAGAAGAAAAAATTGTGAAAATTTACCTGGCTAGCGGCTGCGCCACGGGCGACCACTGAACGTGGTAGAGATTCATCTTCCGCCGCAAGCGATGCCGCTCCACCCCGATCAGTCGCGCCGCCTGCGTCAGATTTCCTTTGGCCACGTGCAGGGCCTTGCCGATCAGATGGCGCTCAGCTTCCGCCAGGGTGGTCAGACAGTCCTCGATCCTGACGGCAGGACCGGCCGGCTCCACCACCCCGCGCGGCAAATCCTCCACCCCGATCGTCCGCTGCGGACAGAACACCACCGCGTGTTCGATGGCGTTGACCAGTTGCCGCACGTTGCCCGGCCAGGGACAACGCTGTAGCGCCGCCGCCGCCTCATCCGACAGCCGCTTCACCGGCTCCTCATACATCCGGGCAATCTGCACCAGATAGTGCTCAGCCAGTTGCAGCACGTCCTCAGACCGCTGCCGCAATGGCGGCACTTCAAGCGTGGCGGCATTCAGGCGATAAAACAGGTCCTCGCGAAACCTGCCTTCCCGCACCATGGCCGACAGATCACGATGCGTGGCCGCGATCACCCGCACGTCCACCTCAATCGCTCGCACCGCGCCGATCGGCGTGACGCGGCGCTCCTGAATGAAGCGCAACAGCTTGGCCTGGGCCGTGGTCGGCAACTCCCCGATTTCATCGAGAAAAAGCGTGCCCCCGTCAGCCGAGCGGATGAAGCCGATCGCGTCATGGCCCGCCCCCGTGAAGGCGCCTTTCACATGGCCGAACAATTGCGATTCGATCAGCGTCTCGGGCAGGCCCGTGCAATCCACCGGCACGAACGGACCGTCGCGGCGCGCACTGCCGCTGTGAATGGCGCCGGCAACCAGCTCCTTGCCCGTGCCGGTCTCGCCCTGAATCAACACCGTGCAGCGTCGCGGCGCGACCGCAGCCACCAGCCCGCGCAACTTCTGCATGGCCGCGCTGGCCCCCACCAGGTGGTGTCCCCGATCGCCCTGCACCGGCAGAGCTTCGACTACGTTGTTTTGTATCCCGCTGACCTGCCCGCCCTGGCGCTGTGACAATGGCACGTATCTTTGACCTCCTCCCCGGGAAGCCACCGAAATGTCGCCTGCCATGCCTGATCCTGAAAGGACGTGCTCATCAATCTAACAATTAAAACACAATATGCAAGAATAGTTCTAATTTATTTCAAGCAACTTTTAATTCAATGTTTATATTTTCCAGCGAATGCCCGTGAGGCGACACATATGAACAAATGCCATACGGCCGGCTGGCTTGGGCAATCCGGATAGCGGCGGGCAGATGGACTGTTCAACCCTCGCGTCAATACGCCCGGTGCGACTCGAACGCACGACCTGCCGCTTAGAAGGCGGCTGCTCTATCCAACTGAGCTACGGGCGCGACGGGGAATGTTTGATGTCTGATTGTGGATTGCTGATGTAAAAACCATCGGCCGCGTTTTCTGACATCAGCAATCAGCAATCACCCATCAGCCATTCCTAACCCCAAGCGCCCCCGGCAGGATTCGAACCTGCGACCTGCGCTTTAGGAAAGCGCTGCTCTATCCAACTGAGCTACAGGGGCAGCACCGCCATCATACCGCGCCGGGCGGTCCAGCCGGGGACGTCCGATCCTTTGTTCTAATCCAGTCTGGCGGAGGTCGGGGCCAGTTCGCCCATGATGCGCAGGACGCGCGGCGAGCGGGGGCATTCGGCCGCGGCCAGTTCGATCCAGCGCTTCGCCTCGTCCCGGTCGTTCTGGGCGAGGGCCACGCGGGCACGCCAAGTCGATGCCAGCGCTCCGCTGCGGGTGCTGCGGTCCAGAACCACGGACGAAGCCTGCGGGCCGATCTGCTCGATGAGCAGATTCATGGCGGCATCCCACTGCCTCGGGGCCGCGTCCAGGTTGAGCACCTGGGCGATCAGGGCGGCGCTGCCGATCTCCACCGCGACATCCGGCTGCGGTTGCGGCTCGATGACAAGCTCATCCCACATCCGCTCGGCGGGCCAGCGCTGTCTGGCCAGTTGCCACAGGCGCGTCGGCTCGTCATGGACGCGCGGCAATGGTTGGGCGCTAGCCAGCGGATCGTCCAGTTGATCCAGTGCCAGCGTCAGCAGCGTGCGCGTCGCATCGCGGTTGGGCTGCTCGCGCCAGGCTCGAGCCAACATGCTCCACGGCGTCGAACAGTCCGGCGGTGAAAGTCGGCTCAACCAATCATCGTTGTCACACAGCATCGCCAGGATGCAGCCGACGGTCGCCGCATCCAGCGGTTGCAGAAAGCGCGCCAGCAGAGCCGGGTCGTAGCGACTGATCGCCAGCGCGGCCAGCATCGGTTGCAACCGCGGCTCGTCGGCATGCGGAAGCAACCAGCGGGCGGCATCATCCTCGCGCTGCTGGGCCAGGTACAACTGACTGAGCGCGGCGATCGCGCCCATGCGCTGCGGGTCGATGCTCAGCGCGGTTTCCAACTCGCGCTGGCCGGCCGCGCCGCGGTTGTCAGCAATCAAGGCTTTGCCCAACATTTCGCACACTTCACCGCCGGCCTGGGCATCGCGGATCGGCTTGAGCAACGCCACCGCCTCCGAGGCACGCTGATCGGCCAGCAGCACCTCGGCCAGCAGACACGCCAGACTGGTCGGATTATCGCGTTCGCTCATCAGTTGCCGGGCCAGTGTCTCAGCCTGGGCGGTTTCACCGATCTGCAGGTACTGATGAACCATTTGCCTGCCCTGCTCCAGGCTCAGGCTCGTGTCGGCGGCCGCCCTGTCCATCGACAGGTACAGCAACACCGCCAGCAGCAGCAGAATGGACAGCAGAATCAGGTGGACCCCGCGGCGGTTCATGGGATCCCTCGCACAATGGCCGGCCCAACCAGGCGGGTGACCCACACCGGCAGTTTGCGCCAGGCGTTGATGCGGCGCTGCATCTTCGGTGAATCGGGACGCACCGCGCCCAGTTCGCCACGACGCAGCACGTACTGCCAGGTCGTCGGATGTTCGAGCGCGCCCCACTGCTTCTTGAACCGGTGTGTTCCACTGTCCGGCGATGAGCGACCAAAATCAAAACGAATCGACCCGCGCTCGATGGCACGCGACAGCAGGCGGCGATACATCCACATGTTGGCGTTGGTGTGACTGAAGCTGCGCAGGCTGGAAGCCGAGGGCACCTGCGTCTGGCCGCCCTGGTGCATCAGCAACGCGACGGCCAGCGGACGATCGTGCTGCGTCACCACTGCCAACTCCGCCTCCCCCCGCCCCCGGAAGTTTTCCAGGATCGAGGCAAACAGTTTCCGGGGGTAGACCGGCGTGCCCAAGTCGCGCATGTTGACGGAGAATACTTCATAAAAGCGATCCAGCAGTTCGCGCCCGCCGAAGTGAATTTGCAGGTCGAACTTGTCGCCCTTGCGCACCTGGTTGCGCACCTTGGCACCGATCGCACGATCAAGTGCTTCATCTTCCGGGGGCAGGTCGAGGATCATCAGCACCTTATCGTCGCGTCGATGGGTGAAGGTGTCGTGCTCCAACACGTTGCCCGCATGGCGCAGCTCCAGGTACTGCACGTTGTGGCGCTCGGCCAGTTCGACGGCCTTGTCCAGCAGTTGGATTGCGGTCGAAACGCTGTCAGCCAGGATGCCCGCCTGGTTGAGATAGGGCAGGCTGACCAGGAAGCGGCCGAACAGGGCGCTTTGCACCAGGGCTAGCGGCAGGTAGCCGCGCACGGCGCCCAGGTCGCTTTCAGCCAGCAGGGCATAAGGGCGATGGCCGAGCCCTTCCTCCAATACGCGCAGCCAGCGCGGGTCGTGCTCGCCGCAGGCGCCGGGCAAAGCGAGCACCTGGGCGGCGGTGTCGTCGTCGAGTTGGTTCAGGGTGCGGATCATGCAGCTTTGGCTAGAGGCATGACGGCGCGGGCGGGGACGCCTACAACCGTGGTGTTGGCGGGTACCGGTCGGGTCACCACCGCGCCGGCGCCGACAATGGCGCCGGGGCCGACGTCGGCCATCACGATGGCGCCGGCTCCGATCCATGCGCCGCGGCCGATGGTGACCTGTTGGAACTGCAACTGCTGCTGGTCGTGCTGGTGACGACCTGACAGCACCTGCACGCCGTCGGCGATCTTCACGTCTTCTTCGATCTTCGCCCAGCCGATCGAGCAGTAACGGCCCACGTAGGCGTGATCGCCCAGTTCGGCGGCGAGTTTGCTGAAAAGAGTCTGGTAACCGATGAACACATCGCGGCCGACGCCGGCAAGCGTGCGGCGATAGAACCAGGCACGGGCGAAGACGCCGAACTGATCGGGCACGCCAGCCAGACGTTCAGCCGCACCGCGGAAGGCGATCTCGTCACCGACCAGGCGGCGCATGATCTGGTAATCGCACCAGACCGGCAGCGCACGCAGGGCGCCCAACGCATAGCCCGACAGCTTGAGCAAACTTTTGCCCATCAAGGATTAGATCGGTCAATCCTGTAGGAGCGCCTCGAACTGCCGCGCCTTCTCGGACCACGATTCGTGGATCAGGCGGCGGCGGGCGGCCAGTTGCTCGGGCGGAGTGCCGGTGGTCAGCCGTTGTAACGCCCGGCGGACGAACCCGGCCGCGTCGCTGAGCAGGTCGGTGGCGTCCGCCCAGTCGCGGATGGAGGGCAGGTCGCGGGCCAGCACGGGCTTGCCGGTGGCCAGGTATTCCTTGAACTTCAGCGGCTGCATGGCGCGGGTGACGTCAAGGTCGGCATAGGGCATCACCAGGGCGTTGGCGGCCGCGGCCAGTCGCGGCAGATGCTCATAGCGCACTTCACCGGGCAGCAGCACACCCGGAAGTTGCGTCAGTGCACGGTCGGGATTCTGTTGCGGGCCGACCATCACCAGTGAGCCACGCTGCGGGATCAATGCTTCCGCCAGGCTGCGGCACCATTCGATGTCCAGGCGCTGATCGATCAGACCCCAGAACAAACACACCGGCCCGCCCCCGGTAGCGCAAACCAACGTGTGCCACCACTTGGGCAACGGTTGCGACTGCGCGGCCTGTGCCTGTGGCCCGTACCAGTGATCGAGGTCGATGCCATGAGTCAGCAGCGGCGCGTCGGGCCGGCCCAAGTCCGCCAAACGCTGCTGCAGTGTGGGACTGACAGCAATCACGGCATTGGCGTAAGCGACCAGTTGCCGCTCCATGTCGCGCAGCACGTCGGCGTCCAGGCCGGGCCAGACGGAGAAGTCGTCCACGCAGTAGTAAATCCAGCGATCCACGTCGAGCCGGCCCATCAGGTCGGCGGCGATGGGCACGGTGGTGACCGCGATGCGCTTTTCATCGCTGTGGCCGAAATGATGCGACAGGGCGGTGTTGATCTGCCCGGTGAGCAGGTTGCAGTTGAAGCGGCGTTGCCAGGGGCTGCGGAAGCCGGGGTACATGTGGGGACTGAGGGTGTGCAGATGCTCGGGCAGCGGTTCGCGGCTACTGAAGCGGCGGCGCAGGCGGTCGGCGGCGCGGACCAGGTCGCTCAGCGACAGGCGGGGCGTGCGTGTGCCGGTGGTGTTGACCCACAGCGTCTGGTGACGATCGAGCAGATGGCGCACCAGGTGCTGGCAACTGGAGGGGTGGCGACCCCAGTCGTCAGCGAAGACCAGTAAATGCGAATTGTCGCGTTCTGGACCCATGCAACTTGGTTAATGTCGGCCAATCGCTTGGAAGTAATCCAAGTTTCGTCTAAGATTGAAAAGTTGCGTCCCCCGAACGCCGCTTGTGGCTTGGCGGAACGCATGGAGCGACGGGCGGCTTCGCGAAGCCGCAAGCGGCCCCCGGAAGTGATTGTGCCCGGAGCTGCAAGAATCCGTTAACGGACCCTGAACATAAGCGAGTCATTCGATGGGCCTTGAAGCCGCACTGCCGCAGGACATGGTGCTGACCACGCAGCTCAAGAAGCTGGTCAACTGGTCGCGGCGCAGCTCGATCTGGCCCATGCCGTTCGCCACCGCCTGTTGCGGAATCGAACTGATGGCCACCGCCTCCAGCCGCTACGACCTGGCCCGTTTCGGAGCGGAGGTGATGCGGTTCAGTCCCCGGCAGGCGGACCTGATGATCGTGGCCGGGCGGGTGGCGGTGAAGATGCTGCCGGTGCTGCAGCGGATCTACCAGCAGATGACCGAGCCGAAGTGGGTGATCTCGATGGGCGCCTGCGCCTCGACGGGCGGGATCTTCGATACTTACGCGGTGGTGCAGGGCGTCGATCAGTTCATCCCGGTCGATGTCTATGTGCCCGGCTGCCCGCCGCGGCCCGAGACGCTGATGGAAGGCGTCATGGCCATTCAGCGGATCATCGACAACGACGGCATCCCCCCCAAAGGCCCTGACGGACTTCGTCAGCCGCTGAGCATCGCCATCCCCGGCACGCACGCGGTTCGCCCGCAACCGGTGCCGCTGACGCTGGGCGAGACTTGAAACACTTGGCGCGGTTGATACCCACATAAACAAAAGCCCGGCAACTCCTGTTGCCCGGTTCCGTTGCCGGGTTCCGTTGCCCGGTTCCTCCGATCGAGAGATCGGGGGCTTTGCGTGGCCAGTTCCGTTTGACCGCGGATTTTGCAGGCTCTATATTTTGCACTTTACCCGCCTCGTTTTTCCCTCAAACTTACGTCAGGAGCGATCGAAAATGTCCATCAAGGTCGGTATCAACGGTTTCGGACGCATCGGACGCCTGGTCTTCCGGGCGGCCTGCGGCAATCCCAACATCGAGTTCGTCGGCATCAACGACCTGTTCCCCCCCGAGTCGCTGGCCTACCTTCTCAAGTATGACTCGGTCCACGGCAAGTTCGACGGCACGGTCGAGGCCGGCGAAGGCTGTCTGATCGTCAACGGCAAGAGGATCCCCGTCTGCGCCGAGCGCGACCCGGCCAACCTGCCCTGGGGCAAGGTCGGAGCCGAGTACGTCGTGGAGTCCACCGGCCTGTTCACCGACTACGACAGCGCGGCCAAGCACCTGGCTGCCGGCGCCAAGCACGTGGTCATCTCCGCGCCCACCAAGAGCCCGGACAAAGTGCCCACCATCGTCATGGGCGTCAACGAGAACACGCTCAAGGGCGACGAAAAGGTCGTCTCCAACGCTTCCTGCACCACCAACTGCCTGGCGCCGATCGCCAAGGTCATCGATGACAACTTCGGCCTGGCTGAAGGTCTGATGACCACCGTGCACGCGATCACCGCCACTCAGCCCTCGCAGGACGGCCCGAGCAAGAAGGACCTGCGCGGCGGCCGGGCTTCCAGCGTCAACTGCATCCCCGCCAGCACCGGCGCCGCCAAGGCGGTGGGCCTGGCTCTGCCGCAACTGAAGGGCAAGCTCACCGGCATGGCCTTCCGCATGCCCACCATCGACGTCTCGGTGGTTGACCTGACCTTCAAGACCAAAAAGGAAACCAGCTACAAGGCCATCTGCGAAGCGATGAAGAAGGCGGCCGAAGGCCCGATGAAGGGTTACCTGGCCTACACCGACGAGCCGGTGGTCTCCAGCGACTTCATCACCGACCCGGCCAGCTCGACCTTCGACGCCGATGCCGGCATCGAACTGAACAGCACCTTCTTCAAGGTCGTGAGCTGGTACGACAACGAATGGGGTTACTCCAACCGCGTGATAGACCTGATCAACTACATGGCCGCCAAGAAGTAAAAACCCCGCAAAATACCGCAAAATGACGAAGCCCACGGATTCAATCCGTGGGCTTCTTTGTTGTGGCAGTTGGTGAGGGTGCGCTACGCCTTGACTGACGCCGGCCAGATCGAGGCACGGCCCACCGAGTGATAGACGAAGCGCTCGTCGTACATCATCGATATCTTGTACAGGTTGCGGCCGTCGAAGATCACCGGCTCGGCCATGCGCTGGCGGATCACGTCGAAGTTGGGGTTCTTGAACTCATCCCAGTCGGTGCAGACGATCAGCGCGTCCGCGCCGTCCAGCGTGTCGTACATGTTGTCAGCATAACTGATGCGATCGCCCACGCCCTTGATTTGCCGGCACGTCTCGTGCGCCACCGGATCGTGGGCGGTCACCGTGGCGCCGGCATCGAGCAGGTGCTTCATGATGGTCACGGCCGGTGCTTCGCGCACGTCATCCGTGCCGGGCTTGAAGGCGATGCCCCAGACAGCGATTTTGCGCCCCGACAGTCGTCCCTCGAAGTGGGCGACGATCTTCTGGATGAATGCCTGCCGCTGGGCCTGGTTGACCTCGTGCACCGCTTTCAGCAGCGTGGCGGGGTGCTCAGCTTCGATGCCCATGCCGATGCAGGCCAGCACGTCCTTGGGGAAGCACGAGCCGCCGTAGCCCAGGCCGGGGTAGAGGAACTGGTGACCGATGCGAGCGTCGGCGCACATGCCGCGCCGGACTTCGTCGATGTTGGCGCCGTAAGCCTCGCACAGGCAGGCGATCTCGTTGATGAAGCTGATCTTGGTCGCCAGCATGGCGTTGGAGGCGTACTTGACCATCTCCGCCGAGGCGATGTCCATCACGTGGATGGGATGCCCGTTGCGCACGAAAGGCTCGTAGAGCGCGCTGAGTCGGCCGCCGGCGGATTCATCATCGACGCCGATGACCACGCGGTCGGGCTTCATGAAGTCGTTGATGGCTGCACCTTCCTTGAGGAACTCCGGGTTGGAAGCCATGAAGAAGGGCTTGTCGGTGTGCTGAGCGATGGTGGCGCGGACCTTGGTGTTGGTGCCGACGGGCACGGTCGATTTGACCACGATAATCTTGCGCCGCCGCTCCTCGGCATCGCCGCCGGTGGCGCCGGGAGCCAATGTCATGGCCTTGCCCAGGTCCGCCGCGGCCGCCAGCACGTATTGCAGGTCAGCCCGCCCGACCTCATCCGAAGGCGTACCCACGCACAGGAACACCACCTCGGCTGACTCGTAGGCCTTCTGCTTGTCGGTGGTGAAAGTGAGCCGACCAGCCCGGGCGTTGCGGTGGATCAGGTCGTCCAGGCCCGGCTCGTAAATGGGGCTTTCACCCCGATTCAGCTTTTCGATCTTCCGGGGGTCGATATCCAGGCAAATCACGTCATTGCCGGTGTTGGCGAAACAGGTGCCGGTGACCAGTCCGACGTAGCCGGTGCCCACCATGGTGATACGCATGATCTATTTCCTCGTGAGCCTTGTAATTATCAGAACCATGCCCCGCAACAGGCCGTCTGATGATCTTCGGCCAATTTCAGTGGGCCGTACAGTGTAGCGGCTTGGAATCACCCTGACGACCTTACTAGAATATCGGCCCAAGACAGCCATCAAACCAGGAGACGACATGCCCGGCACCCCCGGAAAATCCCCGGAACCTTTGTTTCACACCCCCGACGACCAGCTCAACAAGGTCGAGCGCTACAAGCAGGACTCGGCCCTGGTCGATGACCTGCCGCGCCAATACCGCGACCTGAGCCACGACGATCTGGCTGACTGCGCCGAACAGATATCCAAGAGCCACGGCATCTACCTGGAATACAACCGGGCCAGGACCGGCCGGGAAAAAGACTGGATGTTCATGGTCCGCGTGTCGATACCCGGCGGCGGCGCCTTTACCGCGGCCCAATGGCGCGTGTTTGACGAGATCGCCAACAAGTACGCCGACCACAATCCCGCCGGCGGGCCCTCCCTGCGCCTGACCACGCGACAGAACGTGCAGTACCACTGGGTCAAGAAACCCCAGATCATCCCCCTGGTCCAGGAGATCGCTGCCACCGGCTTCTACACCCTCAATGGCTGCGGCGACAACGTCCGCAACGTCATGGGTTGCCCGCTGTCCAAATATTCCGATTTCTACAACGCCAACGATCTGGCGCGGCAGTACGCTGCTTACTTCCGACTGCCCGCCGCACCGCACATTCAGGTGTTCGCTATCGACCCCAACGCCATCCGCGACGAGGCCCAGCAATACGACTACGGCCCCAAGCTGCTCAATCGCAAGTTCAAGCTCGCCTTCTCCGCCGTCCATCGCAACCCCAGCAATGGTGAGATTCAGTACGACAACTGCGTCGAGCTGCGCACCAACGAAGTGGGCATCGCACCGATTTACGATCCCAAGGCCGACCGAGTTGATGCCTTCATGCTCTACGTCGGCGGCGGGCAGGGCGAAAAGAACGGCAAGCCCACCTTCGCCGGCCACGGCCTGCCCTTCGGCGTGTTCAAACGCAAAGACCTGATGCTCGGCCTCAAATCCATCGTCGATGTCCACAAGGAATGGGGCGATCGCAAGAACCGCCACTGGGCCCGGCTCAAGTACGTCATCAACGCCCAGGGCATCGACTGGTATCGCCAGCAGGTGCGCCAGCGCGGCGCTGAATTCTCCATGCCGCTGCCGGATTTCGATCCGGGTGCGCGCATGCTGCACCACGGCTGGATGACGCTGCCTAACAAGAAACTGGCCTACGGCGCTTACGTCGAGTGCGGCCGACTCACCGACAAGGCTGGCCTCGGCGACGTTCAGGGCAGCGGGCCCCTCAAGAGCATGGTCCGCCGGACCATGGACCACTTCGAGGCCATGGGCATCGAACTATTGATCACGCCCAACCAGGACCTGATCTTCGCCAACATCGAGCCCGAAGCCAAAGACGAATTTGACGCCAGACTCAAGGAGTTTGGTCACGGCTCGCGCAAAGGCAAACCATACTCCAGGCTGCGCGTGCTCTCGGGCGCCTGCGTCGGCCTGCCCACCTGCCGGCTGTCCTATACCGAAAGCGAGCAGTTCGAGCCCGAGTTGATCGACCAGCTCGAAGAACTGGGCTACGGCGATGTCAACGAATCGATCGGCATCACCGGCTGCGAACGCCAGTGCTTCCGCCCCGCCACCAAGACCCTCGGGTGGATCGGCCAGGGGCCAGACATGTACGGCCTGAAAATCGGCGGCTCCGAAGATGCCCGCTACCAGGGCCAGTGGCTGGTCGAAGACGAACAGTGGTATCTGCGCCAGGTCCCGCGCGATCAGGTCGCTGCCGTCTGCGCGTTTCTCTTCGACGACCATGCCGCCCACAAACTCGAGGACGAAGACCTCGGCGCCTACCTGCGCCGCATCGGCATGTCCGCGTTGATCGCCAAACTCAAAGAAAACCAAGCCACCGCTCCCCTGATGCAAAAGACCGCCACCGCCCCGTTCCAGCCCCAACTGGAGCATATCTTCGCACAGAGCTGACGCTCCAATGAATTGGAGCGGCCTAATGGAACGAGGCCGCTCCACTTTTAGTGGAGCGTGCAGCGCGCATCGGTTACACTCCCACCCATGTCCCACACCCGCAAATCCGGGGGCGGTGCACACTTCAACGACCAACGCCCGCTGCAACACTGGTATCGCGATAACCAGGTCTATTTCATCACCTCCCGCTGCCGCGATCGCGTTCCGGCTTTTGCCTCCGAGCAAGCCAAACAGATCTTCTGGGTCCGCTTCAACCACTACACCGCCCGCTTCGGCTTCGTCCCCTGGGTCAGTTCCCTGATCGACAACCACTACCACACGCTTGGTTACCTGAAACACGGCCAGAACCTCGGCCCCATGATGCGCCGCATTCATGGCTCAATCGCCAAACTGGTTAACGACCTGCTGCCGCAGCGGCGCCTGCCCTTCTGGCGCGACAGCCGTCACCACGATTACTTCGACGGCTGCATCCGTGATGAAATGCAGGCCCGCAAAGCCTACCGCTACACGCTGACGCAATCGCAACGCCACCACATCGTCACCGACTGGCGCGATTATCCGCACACGCACGTCAACATCGAACTGGAGCGCGCTATCCGCCGCGCCAATGAATTGAACGCTTATCTGCGAGGCGTGCTGTACCGCCGCTATCAGAATCCGGAGCGGTGACCGCACACGCTCTAATGAATTGGAGCGGCCTTAATGGAACGAGGCCGCTCCACTTCAGTGGAACGTCCCCCCAAACACCTTCGCCATCGCCTGCGTGCCGTCGCGGCCTGCGCCTTGATCCGCCGCCTGCTGGAAGTACGCCAGTGCCTGCTGCACGCCCTTGAGATCCAATCCGCCCTGCGCGGCGTAGTCCGCCACGATCGCCAGGTCCTTGAGCACCAGGTCGATCATGAAGCCGGGAGCGAAGTCGTTTTGAGCGATCTTGGGGCCGAGGTTCGATATCTGCCACGAACCGCCCGCCCCGGCCTTGACCACCTCGATCATCTTCATCACGTCCAGCCCGCCCGACCGCGCCAGGGCGATCGCTTCCACCACGCCCATCAGCGAGCAACTGACTGCGATCTGATTGCACGCTTTGCAGAGCTGACCCGCCCCGCTGTCGCCGACCAGCGTGATGTTCTTGCCCATCGCCTGTAATAGTGGCAGACAGCGATCGAATACCTGCTGTGGACCGCCTGCCATGATGCTGAGCGTGCCTTGTTTGGCCCCCACATCGCCGCCGGAAACGGGCGCGTCGATCAGCGTCACATTCTGTTTCGCCAACCGTGCCGCAAACTCGCGCGTCGCGGCCGGGCTGATGGTCGAATGGTCGATCACGATCAAGCCCGCCCCCCCGGAAGTGGCCCCGGAAGTGGCGATGCCCTTGTCCCCGAACAGCACCGCCTCCACGTCCGGCGTATCGGTCACGTTAATGCACACCACCTGCGAGGCAGACGCGACTTCTGCCGGGGAAGCAGCCACTTTCGCGCCGGCCTGCCGCAACAGCTCGCACTTGCTCGCCGATCGGTTCCACACCGTCAGCGCAAAACCCGCCTTCAGCAGGTTGGCGGCCATGGCCGAGCCCATGATGCCCAGCCCCACGTAGCCGGCGCGGCGGATCGGTTCGTCAGACATGCAACACCTCCAAGTTCTGATCCTCGCGCAGCAACTGGCGCAGAGGATCGGTTTCATCATGAGGGTCGATCATTGCCGTCAACAGATGCGCCCCCGGAAGTTGTGCCCCCGGCCGCAGCGTTGCGAAATCATCGGGCAAATCCAGGGCCCGAGCGCCATTGACGGTGGCCATCTTCAGCAGCAGGTCAGGATCGGTGCGATCGCGCTGGAACAGATAGCGCATCTGCGGCAGTATTCCGTGCGGACTGGTTTCGCCCTTGGGTTGACACAGGATCGAATCGGTGCCCAGGCAGACGTTGACGCCCATCTCCAGCATCTGGCGGTAACGGTGCCCGCTGTGGCCGAAGTAATCCGAGGCGATCGGGCAGTAAGCGACCGATGCCCCGGTGTCAGCCAGCAGTTTCATGTCGTCATCACTGACGTAGTTGCAGTGTGCCAGCAGCCACGGGCGGGCCTCCAGGTGCGGGCGCATCCACTGGATGCTGGAAGCGTGGCCACGGTACATCACCGCGAATTCGTCGCGCCACTTGTCCAGATCCTCCAGCAGTTCACGGAACGGCCCACCGGCGTCGCGCACGAAGCGATGCTCCTCCAACGTCTCCGCCAGGTGCGTACACACCGGCAGCCCGCTCTCGACTGCCGCCTTGAACAGGCCCGGCCCGGCGGAGTACGGCGCGTGCGGTTGATAACCGACGCCCTCGGCACCCACCCCCGGATCAACTGGCGGCACCTTCGTTTCACCAAGTCCGAACAGTTCCAGGTAGCCGACACCCGTCAGTCCCGCATCGCGCACTGTTTCGATCACCGCGCGGCTGGAGGCGATGTCGCCCACGGCACAGACCCCGGCCGCCAGCGAAGCCCGCGCTCCCTGCCGCGCCGAGGCGATCTTGTCCAACGGCCCGGCCGCCTGCCGCAGCTTGGCCACCCAGCCGGTGAAACCTCGTGATGCGTCATACGGCCGCGGACCCAGGCGCGACAGCTCCAGGTGACTGTGAGCGTTGACCAGCCCCGGCAACAGGCACACCCCCGGCAGCGTGCGGACCACCGACGGGTCTAGGGCCTTGTCGTTGAGCACCAGGTCCGCCGGTCCGCTGGATACGATGCGACCGTCGCGCACAGCCACGGCTCCGGGGCGGGCGTTGACACCCGCCGCGTCGCGGATGGCCGCGGCGACCAGGATGCGCGTGGGCCGGCGTTTGGAGCTTGAAGCGGTCATGGGCCGATAGTACTCCTTGATACGTCGGTCATAACCGATTTGGCCGACGATTTCCAAGCGGCGCTGTGAAAGATTACAATCGCCCCCGGAAGTTGCCCCGGCGGGCCAGGGCGGATCAGGGATCGCGAGACAAACGCAAAGGATGCCGACGATGAAATCAAAACTGACGGTTCTGTTGGCCATGGCGATGTTCGTGGGAATGAGCGGGTGCGTGGCCCAGAAAGAGGCTGACGACATCCGGGCCCTCTACCGCAAGTCACAGGGCCAGGTGCTGGACCTGCAGGCACAATTGGAAGAGCGCGACGCCCAGATCGCCGCCCTCCGCGCTGCCGGCAGCAGCAGCGAGGAACTGGCCCGCATCACCGCCGAGCGCGACAAGCTGGCCGCCATGCTGGCCGAAGCCGAGCGCCAGTTGCGCGAACTGGGCACCACGCTGCCCCCGCAACTCAGCGACGCCCTGGCTGAATTGGCAGCCGCCAACCCGGACCTGATGACCTACGACAAGGCCCGCGGCATGATCCAGTTGCACAGCGACCTGACCTTCGCCCTCGGTTCGACCACCGTGCGCCCCGAGGCTGCCGCCACGCTCAACCGCCTGGCCGGCGTGCTCAACAGCGCCGACGCCCAGCCCTTCGACATCCGCCTGGTGGGCCACACCGACAACGTGCCGGTGACCAATCCCGCCAACAAGCAGAAGTACGAGGACAACTGGGGCTTGTCCGCCGGCCGCGCCATCGCCGTGATGCGCGTGCTGCTGAGGTCCAACATCGCCCCGCAGCGCATGACGGTGGCCGGCCGCGGTGAGTTCGATCCGGTGGCCGCCAACGGCCCTAAGGGCTCGCAGGAAAACCGCCGCGTGGAAATCTTCCTGGTCGCCTCCAGCCGCAGCCCGCAGGTGCCGGCCGCGGCCGCGCCGGCCCCGATGGCACAGCCCGCCCCGGCCCCCGAAACCCCCGCCGGGCCCGCTCCAGAGCCGGCGATGTATAAGTGAGGCTTGAGGGATGAGGCTTGAGTTGTGAGGCGCTTTGCGAAGAGGTGCCGAATCAAAATCGTGCGATCAATGAAAAACACCGTGAGGTTACCCTCACGGTGTTTTGTTACTCAAGCCTCAAGCCTTATGTCTCAAGCCTTCTCACAGACTGCCTTTCGTGCTCGGCACTTCATCCCCCGTCACCCGCACCGCGTCGCGCAGGGCGCGGCCGAAGGCTTTGAAGATCGCTTCGGCGATGTGGTGGTTGTTCTCGCCCCACGGCACCTCGATGTGCAGGTTCATGCGGGCGTTGTTGGCTACGGCGTTGAAAAACTCTTCGATCAGTTGCACGTCGAAGCGGCCGATGGCGGGTGGATCGTCGCCGAAACCCTTGAATTCCACGGCAAAAGCCAGAGCCGGGCGGCCCGACAGATCGAGCGTCACCTGGGCCAGCGATTCATCCATGGGCACGGAAGCGAAGCCGTAGCGCTCGATGCCTTTCTTGTCGCCCAACGCTTTCACCAGCGCCTGGCCGAGGCAGATGCCCACGTCTTCCACGGTGTGGTGATCGTCCACGTGCGTGTCGCCGACGGCCTTGACGGTCAGCGCCATGCGGCCGTGGCGGGCGATGTGGTCGAGCATGTGATCGAGAAAGCCGACGCCGGTGCTGTTGCTGTAGGAGCCGGGCTCCAGCGACAGCGATAGATCGATGTCGGTTTCATTGGTTTTGCGTTTGATGGTGGCTTGGCGTGTCATCGCAAACTCTTGAGGGCAGCGATCAGAGCGTCGTTCTGCTGCGGCGTGCCGATGGTGATGCGCAGCTTGTCAGTCAGTCGCGGTTGGCGGAAGTAGCGCACGAAGATCGCCTTCTCGCGCAGCGACTGGTACAGCGACTCCGCTTCAATCCCATCCGGCGGCTGGGCCAGCAGGAAGTTGGTTTCGCTGGGCGGCACGATGAAGCCCAGTTCGATCAGGGCGGAAGTCAAGCGCTGCCGCTCGGCGATGACCTTGGTGGCGTTGTCGCGGGCCGTCTCAGCATTCTCGATGGCAGCGATGGCAGCCACCTGGGCCAGGATGTCCGTGTTGTAGCTGTCGCGCACCTTGTCCAGCGTGGCGATCAGGTCAGCATGTCCGAGCCCGTAACCAAAACGCAAACCCGCCAGCGAGTAACCCTTGCTGAGCGTGCGCAGGATCAGCACGTTGCGCCGGCCCACCAGCGGCAGCGCGCTGGTGGAAGCGAAATCGACATACGCCTCATCGATCAGCAGCACGCCGCGGAACTCGCCGGCGATCGCCTCCAGTTTGGCCACCGGCTCCAGGTGTCCCGAAGGCGCATGCGGATTGACCACCAGCGCCAGCCGGCAGCCGGCCTTGTTGAGCTGCGCGGCAAAGTCGTCGGGGATCGACCAGTCCTCGTTCAGCGGCACGGTGGTGATCGGCGTGTCGTGAATGTTGGCCAGCACCTCGTAGAGCGAGTAGGTCGGCTGCGTCTGCCCGATGCCGCACTCGCCGACGCCGCAGAAAGCAGTGAACGCCATGCGCAGCAATTCGTCGCCGCCGTTGGTAGCGATGACGTTGGCCGGTTCGAGGCAGTGGAACCTGGCCGCCACTTGTCGAAAAGCCGGCGCCAGCGGCGGCGGGTAGCGACGCAACTGGTCGGCGGAGACCCGGCCTACAGCTTTAAGCACAGCGTCCGCAGGGGGATAGGGGTTTTCGTTGGTGTTCAGCTTGACCATCCGCTCAGCGGTGGGCTGTTCACCGGGAGCGTAGGCGATCAGGCGCGCGATGTTGTCTCTGGCGTAACTCATGGGCGGACGGATTGTCGCGATTCAACGGCCCATCGTCAAAGCGGACCGATAGCAATTCCCGGGCTATGATTTAGCAGTCATGGCCCAGGTCAAAACCGACAACCTCCTGCTGATCGTGGTCGGCGCCCACCTGCGGGCTGAGGAAGCCGACCGCCCGCTGGCCAACCGGCTGCGCAAACGCATCCAGGCCTGGCTCGCCGGTCATGCCGACAGGCTCAACATCGACCTGACACCGATCGTCTGCAGCGATCTGTGGTACCTCAACCACGATCACCTGCAGCAGCGCCCGACCATCAGCATCGGCGGCCCCGGCGTCAACGCGCTGTCAGCCTACTTCGCCCAGCAGTTGACGCTCGAATCCGAGCAGGAGCAGCAGCCGCAGGTGGTGCTGCAACTGGACCCCGAGTTCACCGATCTGCGCGTGTGCATCTGGGGCATGGATCATGCATTGACGGCACAGGGTGTGGAGCTTTTCTGCCGCGACTACCTCAAGTCGTTTTTGACTGCCGTCGTGAACCAGGTCGAGCCGAAAGTGGATTGAGAATCGCAAACGTCCGCCAACAACGTGTATGAAAACACGGAAGCCGAGCCCTGAGGAGGAGTCCACGACGACGAAGGGCCGGATCGAATGCACAAGACCGCTCGATCCGGCCCTTCGTCGCCGACTCCTCGGGGCTCGGCGTGGGATTTTGTACACGCGCTGAAGCTCTCCGTTCTCACTCCAGCTCTCTCCCCAAGGGAGATGGGGTGAAACTTTTCGCAGAGGAATCCGCACTTGCCCACTGCCAGCGCCGAGATGGTCTATCGCAAGCAGTCGCAGCAGGCGGCCGACGTCCTGCGCCGCGGCGGACTGGTGGTGTTTCCCACGGAAACGGTCTATGGCGTGGCGGCTTGCGCCGATCAGGATGAGGCGGTCGAACGATTGGGCCGGCTCAAGGGTCACGGTGAGGATGATGCGATCGCTTTCGCTGTGCACGTGCCCGGTGCCGACGAAGCGATGCGCTATCTGCCGCAGGCCCGGCCTCGCCTGCAGCGGTTGATCCGCCGCCTGCTGCCGGGGCCGGTCACGTTGGCCGTGGAGTTGACGCCGCAGGACATCGAGCAGGCGATGCATCTGCTGGAACTTCCCGATGTGGTGCGGCCGCGCCTGTTCGGGCAGGGGATGATCGGCCTGCGCTGTCCGGATCATCCGCTGGCGCGGCGGATGCTGGAGCAGGTGAGCAGTCCGGTGATCGCAGGCTCGGCCAACGGTCCGGGGCAAACGCCGCCGCGCGATGCCGCCGACGCCGCCGCGGCCGTGGGCGATCAGGTGGACCTGGTGCTCGACGGCGGGCGCTGCCGTTACGCGCAACCCTCGGCCATCGTGCGCGTGAGCCAGCCAGCGGGCGGAATGCGGATCGACCTGGAGCGGCCCGGCGTGTACGATGCGTCATACCTGCACAAGATCATGCGATACACGATCCTTTTCATCTGCTCCGGCAACACTTGCCGCTCGCCCATGGCCGAGGCCATCACGCGGCAGATGCTGGCCGAGCGCTGCGGCGTGTCGCCCGATCGCCTGGAAGAAGCCGGCTACAACGTCGCCAGTGCCGGCGTGTTCGCGGCGGGTCAGTCACCGGCCAGCGACCTGGCGGTCGAAGCGCTGCGGAAACAGGGCATCGACCTGAACGGCCACCGCTCGCGCCCGCTCACGCAGGAGCTGATCAACGAAGCGGACGTGATTTTCTGCATGACCGCGACCCACCGCCGGGCCGTGCTGGACATCGATCCCTCGGCCCAGGCCAAGGTGCGCCTGCTGGACGAATCGGGTGAAATCGACGATCCTTTAGGTACGGATGCCACAATGTACCAGCGCACCGCCGAGATGATTCGCCGCCGCGTGGCGGCCCGATTAGCGGAGATCGAACCATGAGAATTGCCGTGGGCGCCGACCATCGCGGATCGAGCGTGATCAAGCACATCGTTCTCATCCTCCAGTCCGAGGGCTGCCAGGTGATCGAGCCGGGCACGGTCTGCGAGGGGCGGACCTGCGACTATCCTGATCTGGCCTACCCGGTGGCGTCGGCGGTGGCGGAGGGCCGGGCTGATCGCGGCATTCTGATCTGCGGCACGGGCATCGGCATGTCCATCGCCGCCAACAAGGTCAAGGGCATTCGCGCCGCCCTGGTGCATGACGAACTGGGCGCCGAGATGAGCCGGCGGCACAACGACGCCAACATCCTCTGCCTGGCTGCGGACCTGATGGGCGCGTCGGTCATCGAGCGCATCGTGCAGATCTGGCTGCGGGCCCAGTTCGAGGGTGGCCGCCATGCCCGCCGCAACCGCAAGATCGCCAGCATCGAAGCCGGCCAGGACCCCAATGCCGTCGGCGATGAGCAATGCGTCACCGAGTAAAACGAGGCTCTCTCAGAACGTTCACCTGCCCCCGGCGTGCCGACTTCAGTCGGCATGTCCAACTTCCTCGTGCGCACCAAAACCATGCCGACT
>JADLFV010000060.1 GCA_020849625.1 Phycisphaeraceae bacterium | reverse complement strand
GGTAGCTCGTCGGGCTCATAACCCGGAGGTCGCTGGTTCGAATCCAGCCCCCGCTACTTCTTGACCCAAAGGGACTTGCGGCAACGCGAGTCCCTCTTTTTTTGGCCCAAAATTGCCAGATTGGGGCCAATTTTGGGCCCCACCCCGTGGGCAAGATGGACTCGCCAGAAGGAATCTTCCACACCTTTTGGAGAGTCACCATGCCAGAACTCATCGAGCGCGGCCGCACCTACTATCTCCGCTTCTACTGCGGAGGCAGACGCAAGAAAATTTCACTCCGCACCGACTCACTGCAGATCGCCAAGCAGAAGAAGCGCCAACACGAATCTGGCCAGGCCTGCGGCATCGACAATCCATTAGCGTAAGCGCCACACTCCCCGTCCTAGAAAACCCATTGATTGTAAAAACCGGGCAAAATCATCGTTGCACCCGCCCGACCAGGACGTAAACTGGTTCACAAGTCTCCGGCCCCGTGGTAGCGACGAGCTAATGACATGAAGTCGAAGCGTAGCATGGTCATGGACGACCCCCGCCCCCGACCCCGGAAGTTTCCCCGGAAGTTCCCCCCGCAGTCTCCGCAAGCCTCCGACAGTTCCCGCGGAACCGATGCATCTGATCGCTTGCGTGTTCCTCAGCACGTTGACGACTTCGACGACCTGCCCCGGCAATTCGTCAGCCCGCAGGGGGTGACCATCCACTTCAACGAGGCGGATCGTCAATTGCTCGAATCGCTACCCAGCTCTTCAGCGAGCCTGGCGCAGTTTCGGCTGAGCCTGCGGGCGGCGGAAGTGGCTTCGCACCCGGGTTTGATCGGCTGATCTGTCTGCCCATGGTCCGCGACATGGAGCTGCTGGAGCATCATACGCGCACGGCCCAGGCGGTGCTCCAGCGGATGCGCGGCCGAGCCATGCTCTGCGACGAAGTGGGACTGGGTAAGACCATCGAGGCGGGGCTGATCCTCTGTGAGTTGATGATGCGTGGGCTGGTGCGTCGGGTGCTGGTGCTTACGCCGCCATCGCTGATCGAGCAATGGCAGGGGGAGATGCGACGAAAGTTCTCGATCGAGCTGACGACTCACGACGATCCGGCGTTCCGGGAGAGTTTGCGGCGGTCGGGGGCCGCCGCCTGGGGGATGCACGAGCGCCTCATCGCCTCGTTCCACACCGCCAAGCGTTCGCCGCATCGGGAGGCCATCCTGGACCAGGCATGGGACGTGGTGATCATTGATGAGGCGCACCACATGCGCAACAGCCGGACGCAGTTGTGGAAGTTCGCCAGTCAACTCTCGAAACGGTTCACGCTGCTGTTGACGGCGACGCCGGTGCAAAACAACCTGGAGGAGCTGTTCAACCTGGTGACGCTGCTGGAGCCGGGGTTGCTGAGCACGTCGAAGAGTTTCCAGCGGCGTTTCGTGGACCGTCGGGACAAGCTGACGCCGCGGAACGTGGACGAGTTGCACGAACTGTTGGCGGAAGTGATGGTGCGCAACCGGCGGAGCACGGTGGGTCTGGAGTTCACCCGTCGCTACGCGCGGACGGAACAGTTGGCGCCGCGTGAGGACGAGCGGCGACTGTACGAGTACGTGACCGAGCTGGTGAGGCGACAATTGAACCAACCGGAACGCGGCTTGTCGCGGATGGCGTTGTTGTCGTTGCAGGCGCAGATGGGCAGTTCGGCGGAAGCCGCCGCGCCGACGCTGCGGAAGTTGGCCGGCCACGAAGAGCTGTCCGCCGAGGTGCGGGCGCAACTGCACGGCCTGGCCGACGAGGCAGGGCGGGTCAACGGCAACGTCAAGGCCGATCGCCTGCTCGAACTGCTGGATGAGTTGGATGACAAGCTGGTGGTGTTCACGCAGTTCCGGGGGACGCAGGAGATGCTACAGGAGCGTCTGATGGGCGCGGGCATCGAGGCGGCGGTGTTCCACGGAGGCCTCGGCCGCCTGGAGAAGGAGCGCCAGATCGCCCTCTTTGAGAGGCAAACCCGGGTGCTGTTGACGACCGATTCGGGCAGCGAGGGCCGCAACCTTCAGTTCTGCAACGCCATCTGCAACTTCGATCTGCCGTGGAATCCGATGCGGATCGAGCAGCGGATCGGGCGTTTGAGCCGCATCGGCCAGGCGCGCGACGTGCACGTGATCAACCTGGTCGCGGCCGGGACGGTGGAGGCGGCGATCCTGCACCTGCTGGAAGCAAAGCTGGCGATGTTCGAGATGGTCATCGGGGAGATCGACATGGTGCTGGGCAATCTCGACGAGGAGACGGATTTCGCGGATGTGGTGGCGGACCTGTGGGGCGCATCGTCGGGGTTGGACGACTTCGCCCACCGCATGGAGCAACTGGGCGACCGGCTGGTCGCCGCCAAGCGGGCGTACGCCGAGCAACAGGCGATCGACGACCGCATCTTCGCCGACCGTTTCCGCCCCGAGCCATGATCCCGCTGCCGACATGGTGATTCCCATGACCGATACCACTTCACACCACCCCATCGAGCACTTCATACGGCAGTACCTGCCTGAGGCCGGTGGCGTCTGGGAGTGTGTCGAGCCGCAGGTGTACGACCTGCTGTTGCCCGAGACGCTCCAGGAAGACCAGGACGTGGCGCGCGTGGTGTTTGACCCCGAGGCCCTGCCCGAACATCCGGGCAGCCAGTTTATGACCTTGGGCACGCCGCTTGTTGATCGTTTGCTCGAGGACGCACGACGACGCGGCCGATACGCCGGTGGCTACGTCCACGGCCTGAACCTGCACCCCTACGGATTGGAACAACGCATCCGCCGGTCGCTCGACCTGCCGCCCAAGGTGAGCTTGGCGTTTACTCCGCCGCAACCCGTGCACGTCACCATCGCGGTGTTCTGGTTCGAGGCCACCTTTATCAGCGATCAGAAGGAGCAGGCTGTGTTCCACGCGGCGGTGGACCTGCACCAGCTTCGCCATGTGCGGCACCTGGAGCGTTTGCTCGAAGAGGCGACACTGAGCGATCAACCGGTGCAGCAACTGGACAGCAGCGAAGGCGCCTCGCTGACGACCGGTTACCGCATGGCGCGGGAGCAAGTGACGGCCACGGTGGCGGCGGCCGCCAACCTCCGCCGGCGCGAGTTAGCCGAGCGCACGGAACGGCAGCTTCAGCGCATGGCCCATTACTATCGAGATCTGCTGGCCGAGGCCGACGCCCGCCTGATCCGCGCCAATCAGAAGCAGCAAGACCCGGTCAAAGAGTTCAATCGCCGACGCAACATCGAGCGCGAGCGCGACATCCGTTTGGCGGAAGCCCGCAAAAAGGCCGCCTTGCGTGTGCAGCTTCGATTATCCAATCTGCTGACGGTGCATCAGCCCAAGCTGCGTACCACCGCGCATCTCGCCCGGCCGGCGTCGTCTGAGCCGATCGAATTGCATTTGACGTGGGACCCGCTGCTCGAAGTGCTGGAGCCGCTGGATTGCCCCCGCTGCGCCCACCCCGTCTTCGCTCTGCGCCTGCCCGGCCGTGACGCCGGTTGGTGTTGCCCGACCTGCGCCGTTCTCACTCAATGAGGATGCAGACAACTTGCCGATTTCACCCACTTGTGAGCGTTTTGTGGAAATGCGCCTCGTCATGGGCTAGCCTTCCAAACTCGGATCAGGCGGGCGTAAGTTTCGTGCGCCTCAGCCGATCCCCACGGACCACAGTAAAAGTCCTTCCGGCGTCCTGCGCGGTAATCAGGCAGGATAACCACTGCCTGACCGGATCGCTTGTGGCGGCGAAGTTTCGGGGAAATGCGTGACATGCTGCGGCTCCTTTCGGGAAGAAATGCGGTATATACCGCGCTTTTTCGCCTCATTGCCGCACCTGCCTCAGCAGTGTAGGCCGTAACATTGGGCCTCAGCTTAACTTATCAAGCATCCGCGAGAGGACTCGAACCTCTGACCTGCTGCTCCGGAGGCAGCCGCTCTATCCAACTGAGCTACGCGGACCGTTGCCGGCAGCGCGATGCTCACGCTGCGACTATTTACGGTATCAACCGTGGTCATGCCCGGCAAGCATGCGGCCCGCGCCGCGGGAAAACCCGCTGCGGGTGCCACTGCCGCGTGCGGCAGTGCCGGATCTATCAGACGGATTCCATTTGCAACTTGTGCGTCCAATCTCCCGTTAGCCCCGGGCTTTGCCCGGGGATACCCCCGGCAGAGCCGGGGGCTAATGGTGAGGATCGCACAAGGATTAAACGTGATCCGAATCACACGACCGATGCGCGGCCGCGACACGCACAACAATCTCTCACTATCGCCGCCGCTGCGGAAATCCCCGGTATCCCAGCAGCAGGAGCAGCGATAGGGCGGTCGTCGGTTCGGGGACATCGATCCCCAGCCTGTTCAGTGCGTCCTGGAAACTGAGGTCGGCTGCGACGCCGGCGCCCCAGTTGTCGCCGAGGATCTGCAGGTCGGACAGGTTCGTGATGCCGTCATCGTTGAAGTCACCGCCGGCCACGCCGATGCCGGACTGCTGCCAATTGTCGCCGAGGATCTGCAGGTCGCTGAGGTTGACGATGTCATCGCCGTTGGCGTCGCCGGGTTGAAGCACGCGGCCGATCAGTTGCAGCAGTAGAAGTTGGCCGGTGATTTCGCCGGGCAAGTCCTGATCGGAGAAAGACAGGACGTAGTTGGCAGAGAACGAGCCGACGGACAACGGATAGAAGCTTACCGCCAGCAGGGCACTACTTCCGGGGGCGGGGGCGAGGTTGCTGAAGTAATCCTCGCCCAGGCTGAGGACGCTGGTATCGCCGCTGGCGAACATCTGATCGAAGTCCAGGGCCGCGGTCATGGAACCGCCGACGAGATTGTAGATGGATACGTTCTGCTGGGCAGACGAAGCGCCGAGCATGCGCGATCCGAAATCGACCGTCAACGTGTTGCTGTCAGCCAGGTCGAACGCGGCGTTGGCGTGTGCCAGCACGTCGTAGTTGATGTTGCTGGAGAAGCTGCCATTTTCGACGGCATGGCTGGTGCTGTTGACCGAAAGCTGTCCGCTGCGACCGCCGATCATGCTGGTATCGAGGAACAGTTGATGCGAGTTTCCGCCGCCGAGTGCGTTGTCGGTGCCGGAGTTTGAGCCGAGGACGCCGCCGCTGCCGGTGACGGTGTAATCCAGTTCGTCGGCGCCGTTGGCCGCCACCACAGCCGCGGCGTTGGACACCGTGACGTTGACACCGGCCAGGGCATCGACAATCACCTGGCTCGGATACGCGCCCATGTTCACCTGCATTTTCGCCGGCAGTTGATAGTCGGCGACCAGCGGCAGGTGATCACTGGCGTCGGCCAGGATGCCCGGTGAAATGGTGGGGGCGCTGCCGCCTGACCCGGGCACGACGCCGAAGGTGTGGTAGTTTGCTGTGATAAGGTCCAGTCCTTCGCCGTCACCCAGTTCCGTGCTGGGCAGTTGCAGATCGATGCGCGAGTAGAGACTGGTGGAGCTGTAGGTGGCGAAGTTTTTGAGCGCGTTGTTGCCGGGATTGTCCTGGATGAACTGGCCGTTGCGAGGATCGAAGGCCTGCCCGTTGCCAGGTGCCGGCATGTTCAGGTACGCCTGTTCAGAGGCGCCTTCGGTGACGTTGAAATCGCCGAGATAGATGATGTTGGTTGAAGCGGGCAGGTTGTCAGCATTGCTGCGCATGGCGGCGGTTTCATCGGCCCGCTTGGCGGTGGAGTCGGGGTAAGCTTTTAGGTGGACGTTGTAGATGTAAACCGCCGCATTGGGACTGGAGTAATTCACCGGCTGAAACCTGCAGCGCAGAGCGGGGCGGACGCCGGCCAGATAAACCGTCTGCGTCTGCAGCAGTTGCACCGTGCTGCTGTCATAGACAAAAGCCTGGGTGTTGAAGCCGTCACCGCTGCCGGCGACGACGGTCTGATAGCTGCTGATGCCGTAGATCTGGTTGAGCTTGTTGGCCAGGTCCTGGGCCTGGGGATCGGACTGATCAACTTCCTGCAGGGCCAGCACATCGATGCGCTTGGCGATGCCGTTGACCGACTCGCTGCCGATCTGCTGGAGGATGGGCTGCCAGTAGTTGTTCAGTTCGCTGGTGGTGCTCGGCTCGCCCTTGGTGTTGTAGCTGACCACCCGCAACTGGGCCGCGGTCGGGCTGGTGACGATCGCTGCAAGCAGACAGGCGCCCCAGAAAGACGCGGCGCGGCGACGGGTGCAACTCATCACAAATTCCCTGCTTTAACAGCAAAATTCAACACCATCATACACCGGAAAACAAAAAAGCGGAGAGGAACCTGGGCCCCTCTCCGGGTGGGATCGAACGTGGTGATGACGACTCAGGCGGCGCGGCGGCGCAGGCCGATCGCCACCAGTCCGCAGCCGAGCAGGGCGATGCCGGCCGGCTCAGGGATGGCGACGCCGGCCCCCGGAAGTTGAGTCAGGGCCTCGTCGAAGCTCATGTCCGGCCCTGTGCCGAAGCCCCAGTTGTCGCCGAGGATCTGCAGGTCCGCCAGATTGACCACGCCGTCGCCGGTGAAGTCGGCCTGAGCCCAGGCCGCGGTGGTGGACTGCCAGTTGTCACCGAGAATCTGCAGGTCGGAAAGGTTGACCAGGCCGTCGCCGTTGGCATCGCCGGGATGCAAGGCAGCGGACGCGCCGGAACCGATGTCGAATCCGCTGTAGTTGACGTAGGTGGGGTCCACGAAGAAAGCATGTATGTTGGCGCCAGCGCCCCAGTTGGCGAGATTGGTGGCGTTCTCGAATACGCCAACGATGTTGTCGTTGCCGCTACCGCCGGCGAAGGAAGAGAAGTAGAGATTGCCCTGCGAATCAAAGGCGATTTCTCGCGTTTCCAACACTTTGCCGTTGTTCGGATCGTTACCCAGATCCAGCGAGGTGTTCAGCGTGATGGCGCCGGTGCCGCTGTTGTAGTCGAAGGCGTACAACGTTGATAAGAAGGGCGTAGCGGCGCGGGTCACGGCTGCATAAATGTGGTTGGCGTCGATCGCAGGGTTGTACAGGATGCTGGTCATGGCGGCATCGAAGCTGATGCCGGTGTTGATGATTTCCCAGTTGGAAGCGGTGTCGTTGGGCGCCCAGGGAGAATCGGTTCCCGCCGCGACACCGGAGACATCCCACTTGACCAGGTTGCCGTCACCTTTGAAGGCCAGGACGACGTCGTCGTTGAGCCAGGTCGTGCCCTGAGTCTTGGCTGTGAGCAGGGCGGGCAGAACGCCGTTACCGCCGCTGCCATTGCCCCATGCCGTCTTGCGTGTGCCGCCTGCGCTGGCGCCGGAGCCGCTGCCGGGCGTCGCGCCGGCGTTGTAATCCAGTACGAAGATGGAGCCCGTGTCATAGGCGGCCCAGGCGATCTTATTGTTGGAGGGGTTTACCGACAGTCCGGAGCCGCGCTCGGTGTCGGCTCCACCGGTGAGTGTCTTGATGCCCCAGATCGATTCCGAATTGGCGCTGCCGTCAGTAGCCAGATTATGAATTTCGAAGCCAGTGAAGCTGCTGCCGAAATTGGCGGCCAGCAGGTTGCCCGAGGCATTGTGGCTGATGCCGTTGGCGTTGTCGAAGGTCACGGTCTGCATGAAAACCGTTGACCAACCGGGCCCGTTGGACCACGTGGTTGTGCCGGCATCATAAACGAGGAACGTGTCGGGACTGGTGCTGATGCCGACGACCATGTCATCCTGGCCGAACTGGGCCAGGGCCGGTGCGACAGAGATCAGTGTAAGTAGCGCAGTGGCCGCGCATCGAGCCAGTGTGCGGTGAGCTGTCATGGCATTCTCCTTCTCGGTGGGTGGTTAGGATCAGGCTGTGAGCCGCGTCAAAAATAACGAGGGAATGTCAGGCTTACAAGTTGCTCTAATGTGGAACGGGTTAGTATTTGGTGAATAGCGTGCATGGCCCTCGCCGGGTAGCGGCAAGACGGGAGAGGATATGATTGCAGGCTTGCCACAGCATGGCTTGGTGCAGGCTCGGTCCGTCGGCAGAGCAGACGCTTGGCGGACTCCCGCAGCCCCCGGATTCCAGCCCGCCGCAGCACCGTCTGACCGCCCTACGACGACCGATAATATATGTTATGTATAATTCAACAGGATAGCCTAAGTTCAGGCATAATACGCCATTATGACTAGTATTCTCGATCACAATCCCGCGGAAACCGCCGTCAGCTCCCCTCGGCAGGCCCACAGCCTGCGTGTGGCGGCACAGCTTTGCCTGGACGCTGCGGTCGACCATCTGACCGGCCTGCAGCACGCCCAAGGCTACTGGTGCGGCGAGCTTGAAGGCGACTCCATCCTCCAGAGCGAATACATCCTGATGAAATGGATCATCAGCAAGGAGGATGATCCGCGGCTGGTCAAAATCGCCAACCACCTGCGCGACCAGCAGCGGCCGGACGGCTCCTGGGGTCAGTACCCCGGCGGCCGGGTCGGCGGCGGCAAGCTCGACCTCAGCGCTACGGTCAAAGGCTACTTTGCCCTCAAGCTCATGGGCGACTCCCCGGAAGCTGACCACATGCGCCGGGCACGCGAACGGATTCTTTCTTCCGGGGGCGCCGAACGAATCAACAGCTTCAGCAAATTCTATCTGGCGTGTCTGGGCCAAGTCAGCTACGACGCCGTGCCCACCATTCCGCCGCAGCTCGTGTTCATGCCCAAGTGGTTTTACTTTCACCTGGACAAAGTCAGCGCCTGGTCGCGCACGATGATCGTGCCTTTGTCGATCGTCACTACCTGCAAGCCGGTGCGCGATCTTCCGCCACACCTGCATATCAGCGAGCTGTTCGCAAGGTCCGAGAACCGAGATCGCCTGTTGCCGACCGGTTTCGGCAAGTCGCCCGGCTGGACGAAGTTTTTCCTCTACATGGACAAGGCGCTGAAGATCGCTGATCGCATCGGCCTGCTCAAGCTCGGCCGCACCCGCGCCTTGCAGCAGATGGAACATTGGATGGTCGATCACTGTCAGGGCTCCGACGGCCCCGGCGCCATCTTCCCGCCCATCGTGTATCTGATCATCGCCCTGTGCAATTGTTGCGGCTATACGGACGAGCATCCGATCATCCGTGACAATCATCGCCATCTGGAAAACTACTTCATCCACGGCCGCGAAGGTTCACCGCGCAATTGCCCCGCCGACGCCCCGCCGGGTGATGAAACGATCCATCTTCAGCCGTGCGAATCGCCCGTGTGGGACACCGGCATTGCTGCCTACGCTCTGGTCAACGCCGGCCTCGACAGTTCGCATCCTTCGCTGCACCGCGCTGCCGACTGGCTGATTTCCAAGGAATGCCGCAAGCGCGCCGACTGGGTCAACAACATCGAGCGCGAGGTCGATTTCTCCGGCTGGTACTTCGAGTTCAACAACCCCTGGTACCCGGATGTCGACGACACCGTGATGGTGTCGATGGTGCTGCGCCGACTGGCGGACCTCGGTTACGAACCCGCCCGCGCCCCGGCCCAGCGCAGCCTTGCCTGGGTGTTCGCCATGCAGAACGACGACGGCGGATGGGCGGCTTTCGACCGCGACACCTGCAACCGCCCTCTTTACGATTGCGTGCCGTTTGCTGACCACAACGCGATCCAGGATCCATCCTGCCCCGACATCACCGGCCGCACGCTCGAGTGCCTCGGCACGCACGGCATCGACACCTCCAACTTTTACGTGCAGCGGGCCATCGAGTTCATTCGCTCGCATCAGGAACCCGACGGCTGCTGGTTCGGGCGCTGGGGCGTTAACTACATCTACGGCACGTGGCAGGTCGTCGGCGGCCTCAAAAAAGTCGGCTACGACATGAAAGCCGACTGGGTGCAGCGCGCCGGCCAGTGGCTCAAAGATCATCAGAAACCCGATGGCTCCTTCGGCGAAACAGCCGACAGCTACGAGGATCCCACGCTTCGCGGCACCGGCCCCTCCACCGCTTCGCAGACCGCCTGGGCTGCCATGGCCATGATGAGCATCTTCGGCCGCCGCGATTCCGCCGTGCAGCGCGCCATTCAGTGGCTCTGCGACACGCAACTGGAAAATGGCAACTGGCACGAGCCCTACTTTACCGGCACCGGCTTCCCGCGCGTTTTCTATCTGCGCTATCACCTTTATCGCCTGTACTTTCCGATCATGGCCATCGGGCGCTGGCTGGGCGCTGGTCCCGCATGACACTGCGGTATCGGACCGGGGTCGCAGCCCCCGGCTCTGATTGACTGCCGTTGCATCTGCGAACCGCAAGCCGATCGGATCGTATAGATGGCGGACGCATGTTGAAGCTTCTGACAGGGGCGATCTTGCTCACGATGACGCCGGCGGCTGCGATCAGCGGCCTGGCCGTGGCCGGAGCGCTATGCTGCAGCGAAGCCCGTCCCTGGCGCGCCGCGAGGCGAACTTTCGCCTTCGTGTTTCCTTTTGCTCTGCTGGCGGCCTGCATCGGTCTGGTCATCTTGGGCTTTCACCTGGATCGGTATTACCCCCAGCTTCGATTCCCCTCTCCATTCCTGATCGGGGCCGCGGCCGGCGCGGTGATGGGCCTGCTGCTGGCCGGCCTGACCCGGCTGGTCATGCGCAGGCGACGTTTCGTCCGCTTCACGACGGCGGCGCTGCTGCTGGGCGGGCTCATCGTTTTTCTGTGGCCTCTCTGGCCTATGTTGTATTGGGGGACGTTGCATGTGCTTCGCGGCAAGCTCTTTTCCGGTCCTGTCGTCACCGGCGGAGCGCTCGATCAGCCCAGTCTGCAAAAAGGCTTCTTCCTGTTCTGCTATTCATCCGTCATCGTCGGCCTGTGCCTTCTGGTCGTTCGTTGGCTCGTCGATCGCACCCAACGCCGGGTGCGGATCGCCTACCGGATCCTGGCCTGCCTGCTCGCCCTGCTGCCGCTCTTCCTCCTGACGGTTACGTTCTGCCAGTTGCTGCGCTACATTTTCATGATGGGTTTTACCATGGCGCGGGTGGAGGGTGTGATGTTTGCGCTGATTGCATACGCAGTGGTGTTCGCGTTCACTGCCTGGACTTCCAGTGACGGCTGGCCGCGCGGGTGGCAACGTTCGTCGCGTCCCGGGCTGTGTCCACAATGCGATTACGATCTGCGTGGCACGCCCGGCTATTGCCCCGAATGCGGCTGGCGATCGTCCGAAGAGCAAATTGTCCCTTAAAATGGAGACGAGCATGAGGTCTTGCAAAAGTTGGCGATGGTGGTTGGTTTTCGCGCTGCTGGCGGCGAGTTGGACTTTCTCCGCTGCCGCAGCGGAGTCGAGTCGGGCTGCGTATGAGACGGACCTGGCGGCGTTCTTCCAGTTGATCGACAATGAGTATCCCTTTTTCGAATTGAAGCACGTTGGCGACGATTGGCAGCATGCCAAGTCGCAGTTGATGCAGAGGGCCAGGCAGTGCGAGACTGATGAACAGTTCCTGGCGATCGTTCTCGACGCTATCCGCGTGCTGCGCGATGGGCACATGGGAATCACCCAATCCAAGGCGACACTACCGCCGCCGCCGAAGTCTTACTATCCCGGCGTCAGTTTCCTGCCCGCGACGGAAAACCGCGTGATCGTCATGTACGCGCCGCGCTCCCTTTCTGCTGTGCTGAAGACGGGAACGATCGTCACCAGGATCGACGGCGAGCATGCCCGCGGTTATCTGGATCAGCGCAGCGAGGCGGCCTGGCAGGCGGGTGGATTCTTCTCCAGTCCGCAACGTGCGAAGCTGTTCGAATACCGCCTCGCCCTGTGCGGCCAACAAGGCGGAAAACACACGATCAGCTACCAGGGGGCCGACGGTGAACGAACACTCGACCTGGAGTGCAACCTCGAAGCCAGCGGTTGGCCGCACACGTACAACACGCCTTCTGATCTGAAGCAGGTCGGACGTTCGTTCTTCTTTACAAAACTGGCCGACGACGTGGGGTACATGTACCTGCGTCGCGTGGACGAGTCCGTGACCCAGGGCATCGAGCAGGCGCTGCGGGAGCAGCCCAATGCGAAGGGCTGGATCGTGGACCTGCGCGGCAACGGCGGCGGCGGCTACGACGACAAACTGATCGAACAGATCAAGAAAATGTCCCGGCCGGTGGCGGTGCTGATCGATGCCGGCTGCGTGTCGGCAGGCGAGACATTGGCCAGAGACTTTCAATCGCAGGCGAACGCCCGACTGTTCGGCTCCACCACCGCCGGCTCGTCCAGCTCCAAGCGCTCGTGGACGTTTCCCTCCGGCATCGCCACCTTGACCTTGTCGGTGCGCAGCCGCTGGCGCAACGACCGTCAGCCGATCGAGTTCAACGGCATCGACCCGGACGTCGTCGTGGAGGCGTCGCCGGAGCAGGTGCAGGCAGGAGCAGACTCGGTGATCTTGCGCGCTCAAGAATACTTGGGAGGGTGAGGGGGATACGATTTTAGATTTTAGAATTTAGATTTGCGATTGAAAAACATTGGTCATCCTGCGCGAGCAATCGAAAATATAAAATCTAAATTCTAAAATCTACAAATTCGCCCGCTGGCGGCGTGACGGATCCGATCGGCCCAGACCCGCCACGCGCGCAGCGAAGCGACACAACAGGAAGGCCAGCGTCGGCAAGGCCCCATAGAGCCGGTAGGCGACGCGCCTGTGAGCCCCCTTGGTGTTTTACACTTCCGGGGGTTTCTGAACGCTTGGAATCCGGGCACGGGCGGACGTACGTCAAGCCGATGGCGTCGAAGCAGCACTCACTCACTTGGGCCCGGTCGCGTCCGTGCCGAGTGTTTTTTTCCACTCAGGCGACTGGGGGTAATCAAGCAATTGAGCCTCATCCGAAACCGGACGGCCTTCCTATAAAGGGACGCAGCGCAACGTTTGTGCGCGCCGGAGGCAGTTTTGAGGGGGTGAAAATGAGCGTAAGTGCAGGCAGGATCAGCAATAGAAATTTTTTCGCACGACCTTCAAAAAAATGAAAATCGCTGGCCATTCTGTGCGCGCTCATGCGGCGGTAACCCACGACAGATGCGCTGCCAGACATCAGCATTATCAGAACATATTTTAAGTTAAATATGTTCTTGTATTTGGTGGACCCCGGGATGAGAGGTAGCGGGCGACCGCAGCGAGGACGCAGCGGCTGAAATATTGTCTCTGTGGCACCGCATTGATATGTGGTGCTATAGTTTGCGCAGTATGCTTTTCGGCATGGCGTTGTTTCACTTCGTATCACGGCTGTCGTGGTTAGGATACAGATCATCCGTGTGTCACGAAGTCACACATCATCTGCTGCAAGTTACAGGGACAATGGTTGTCAAGAAACAGGTATCCACATTCAAACTTTGGAGAGCAACGCATGGCATGTCGTGAACCACGGATTCTGGCGCCTGCTGGGCGCGCCTATGCCACCGCGGGCGTGGTGCTGGCGCTGTTGGCATCGACAGCCGTCTCCGCGCTGGGGCAAAGCGACAACTTCAATGACAACGTGCGCGGCCCGCAGTGGTCGCTGCTCGAGGATTCACCTTCCGAACTGAGCCTCGCTGAAATCGCCGGCCGCGTGCAGGTCGCTGCGTCCGACCCGGCCAGTTCCAGTACCGATGCGCTTTACCTGTCCAACGGCACGGCCGGCTTCCGACTGGCCACCGATGCGGATTTCCAGATCACGCTCGATTACAACTTCGGCAGCTACGACGACACGGGCATCACCAATCTCGAAGGCTTGGCATTGGTCTTCGGCGTCGGCCGCGATCTCGACGGCACAGACTCGGCGGCCATTGGCGTCGGGCCGGTCCATATCGACCTCGGCTTCGGCGCTTTCACCACGCCGCTGCTCGTCGGCGCCAGCCGCACCGATGACGTCCAGTCGGAGGCTATTCTCAGCAGCCTGTTCCCACCCGCGCCTTTCACCGCAGGCACGTTCATCATCACCTACAACGCGGCCGGCGACGACCTGATCCTCGCCTCCAATGTCACCGGCACTTCGCCTTACGCACTTAATGACACCGTGCAGAGCATCTGGAACGCTGACGCGCTCTATGTCTCGCTCGGCGCACGCGGCAGCGGCATCACGCTTACCGATAACAACACCTTCTTCGACAACTTCACCATCGTCACCGGCCACGTCATGTTCGATCTGCATCCCGGCGACGCCAACGGTGATGGACTGGTCAACCTGGCAGACCTGCAAATCCTCGGTGATAACTGGCTGAACAACAGCGCCGACTGGTCCATGGCGGACTTCACCGGCGACAACCTGGTCAACCTCAGCGATCTGCAAATCCTCGGCGATAACTGGGGCTTCGGCGTTGCACCTGATATCGCCTTTGATCAGGCGCTTACCCAGGCCGGCCTGCCCGTGCCTGAGCCGGCAACCACGGCGATGATGGCGCTGATGCCGTTGCTCGCATTGCTGAGACGTGATCCCCGCGGGGCGTTTGGCAGGCGGTGAAATAGCGGGAGTTGACCCCGTTTCTGTTTCGAACTTGGCCGCGTAGCGGCCCGGCTTGGAGGGGGCAGAGGGGACAAGTTACATGGCGCCAGCCGCGACGCTATCGCGTCGCTGGTCCTCCCCTTCCCGACTCGCGCCGGCTCTCCGCCGCACGTACGCTCTGCTCTCGTCGCCACACCAGGCCGCGGTGTTTGGGCCAATACGTCAGCATCAGGTGATCGAAGTGGCTGTAACTTCCCACGCGCTTGCGCGAAGGTGAACTCGCAAACCAGTCGCGCCGGGTAAATGCAGCATTCATCGCCCGGGACATGGCCGAGCGTATGCTGCTGCGCATCGACTTCCACAGCCGATCGTGCTTCCAACTCAGATGAACGTGCACGTGCGTCGGCTCTGTGGCTACCGCATGTATCATCGCCTTGAGGTGAATCCCGGCCTCGCGCGCCGCTTCCACGAGGATGCGTTGCATATCAGCGGTGAATTCAATCGGCTGCTGCTGCATGTTGGCGCGATAAGCGTTGGCGAGATTCGGATCGGATGCCTGAATCCCCCGCCCGCGCCTGACATATCCTCTGCGATGGTCCGGCAGCCACGACCCGCGCGCGTGATAGGTGAAGATGTAGCAAGGCACGAAACAAGTATAACCCCCAGACCAGGTCCGCGTAGCGGCCCGGCTAAGGCGGAAAGATCAAGCTGATTTCACTCTGTATCCGCGCCAGAGGCAACGCCACCGCGCCAGCCGCATCACTACCGCGCCGACCGCCACGCCACGCGCCAGCCGCACCACTACCGCGCCAGTCGCGACGCTACGCGTCGCAGGTCAAGCATCATCCGCACATGACCTGTCGCTCCCTGAACCTCACCCAGGCCATCCCCCGAACAGGTTAACCCGCCACCCAAGCTCACCTCATCCCCCGCCCCCGGAAGTTGACCCCGGAAGTGGGGCGTTTGGCCTTGTCCTGGATGTGGCATTGCTCCGAGCAAAGGGTCAGACCCTATTGAATATTGACCCTATTGAATATTCTGAACAGGTTAACCCGGAAAGGAGACAGGCCTCATGCGCCGGCAGGATTCCCCCGGAAGTGGGGGCGTATGGCCTTGTCCTGGATGCGGCATTGCTCCAGTCAAAGGGTCAGACCCTATTGAATTCTCCGGAAGTGGGGCGTTTGGCCTTGTCCTGGATATGGCATTGCTCCGAGCAAAGGGTCAGACCCTATTTAATATTGAGCTTTTCTACAGGGCAGGTCAGACCCTATTGAATATTCTGAACAGGTTAACCCGGAAAGGAGACAGGCCTCATGCGCCGGCAGGATTCCCCCGGAAGTGGGGGGCGTATGGCCTTTTCCTGGATGCGGCATTGCCCCAGTCAAAGGGTCAGACCCTATTGAATTCTGACCCTATTGAATTCTAGACCCTATTGAATTCTTATTGAATTCTCTAATGGATTCCCAACGCAGCTTGAACTGCTCAGTACGGGACCGATTTCAGCGGCACTGTTGATGGTGTGAACATTCAGTTCGACATGCGCGGCATGTGGTTTCAGGCCTTCGACACAACACGATTGGTACCCGAGCCGGCGACTCTAGCGGTTTTGGTTGGTCTGCTCGCATTCGGTCTGCACCGTCACCGCACAGCATGATCATTCATCCGTCACGCAGCCCTCGCTGGCGCTTTTGACCATCTTGATGTATTTAAACAGCGTGCCCCGTGTCGCCTTATAGGGCGGTTGTTTCCAGGCGGATTTGCGCTGGGCGAGTTCGTTGTCGGTCAGGGCGACGTTGATGGTGTTGGCATCGGCGTCGATGGTGATTTTGTCGCCGTCGTGGAGGAGGGCGATGGGGCCGGCTTCCTGGGCTTCGGGTGTGACGTGGCCGATGATGAAGCCGTGGGAGCCGCCGGAGAAGCGGCCGTCGGTCATGAGGGCGACGTCTTTGCCGAGGCCGGCGCCCATGATGGCGGAGGTGGGGGTGAGCATTTCGGGCATGCCGGGTCCGCCCTTGGGGCCTTCGTAGCGGATGACGATGACGTCGCCCTTTTGGATTTTGCCTGCTTCGAGGCCGGCGATCATGTCTTCTTCGGAGTCGAAGACGCGAGCGGGGCCGGAGAAGTGGGTGCCTTCCTTGCCGGTGATCTTGGCGACGGCGCCGGTGGGCGAGAGGTTGCCGCGAAGGATGCGGATGTGGCCGGTTGGCTTGATGGGTTTGTCGATGGAGTGGACGACGTCCTGGCCCTGGGTGAGGTCGGGGACGTTCTTGAGGTTAGCAGCGAGCGTTTGGCCGGTGACGGTCAGTTGATCGCCGTCGAGCATGTCAGCTTCGAGGAGCATTTTCATGACCCCCGGAATTCCTCCCACGTTGTGGACGTCTTCCATGACGTACTTGCCGGAGGGCTTGAGGTCGGAGAGCAGCGGGGTCTTATCGGAGACTTTCTGGAAGTCGTCGATTTCGAGCGGAATGTCGAAAGCGCGTGCGATGGCCAATAGATGGAGCACGGCATTGGTCGAGCCGCCGAGCGCGATGAGGGTGACCATGGCGTTTTCGAGGCTGGCACGGGTGAGGATGTCGCGGGGCTTGATGTCGCGCTCGAGCAGCGTACGGATGGCAGCCCCAGCCTTGAAGCACTCCTGCATCTTCTCTTTGGACACCGCGGGTGCGGAAGCGGAGTAGGGCAGAGAAAGGCCCATCGCTTCGATGGCGGTGGCCATGGTGTTGGCGGTGTACATGCCGCCGCAGGCGCCAGCCCCGGGGCAGGAGTTGCGGATGATGTCTTTGCGCTGGTCCTCGGTGATCTTGCCTGCGAGTGCTTCGCCGAAGGACTGGAAGGCGGAGACGACATCGCGGGGGGTGTTTTCGCGGGGGTGGTCTTTATCCTTGAAGTCAGTGCAGCCGGGCTTGATGGTGCCGCCGTAGATCATCAGGGCAGGGCGGTTGAGGCGTCCCATGGCCATGACGCAGCCGGGCATGTTCTTGTCGCAGCCGGGGATGGTGACCAGGGCGTCATACCATTGCGCCGCCACCACGGTTTCGATCGAGTCCGCGATGATGTCGCGCGACTGGAGCGAGTAGGACATGCCATCGGTGCCCATGGAGATGCCATCGGAGACGCCGATGGTGTTGAAGCGCAGTCCGACGAGACCGGCCGCGGCGACGCCGTTTTTGACCTCAGCGGCCAGATCGTTGAGGTGCATGTTGCAGGTGTTGCCCTCCCACCAGTTGCTGACGATGCCGACCTGGGGCTTGTCGAGGTCGGCTTCGGTGAGGCCGGCCCCCAGGAGCATGGCCTGGGAAGCGCCCTGGGAGCGGGGCTGGGTGACGTGAGCGGAATAGTGATTGAGGGATTTGGTGGGCATGGGCGTTTGGCTCCTGTGAAACGGAAGGGGGCATTGTAGAGGATTTTTGATTTTTGATTGAGGATTTTTGCCTGGGGGGGGGATTGCTGATGTGTGAGTGCGGATTGCTGATATGCAAGGCAGGGGGAGCGGGCTTGTAGGGCGGGGGGCCGGAACATCAGCGATCAGCAATCTGAGATCAGACATTCTTCCGGGGGCGATCCGGGGCTTCGCTGCGCTCAACCCTCGGCGTGGGGAGGAGCTGATGTTTTGTTCACTTCCGGGGGGGGAGTTTGCCAAGGTTCTGGAGGGGTTCTATCCTGTGCCGTTCCGACTGGAACACGAACGGCGACGCCACGATTATGCCTGTTGATCCACCGCTGCTGCTCTATCTGGGGTCCGCTCTGGGCGCGGCGGCGCTGCTGATGCTGATGCCGCAGGCCGGTCGGGGTGTGCGTCTGCTGGGGACACTGTTGGGGGCGGTGACGCTGGGGGGTGTGTGGCTGGTGCTGTATCGGCAGTACGCGGCGGGGTACGGGCTGAAGATGGAAGCGGGGGCACTGCCGTTCTATTACGTGTTCAGCGCGGTGGCGGTGGGCTCGGCGGTGGCGGTGATCGCCAGTCGCAAGCCGGTGCACGCGGCGTTGTGGTTCATCATGGTGGTGCTGGCCTCGGCGGGACTGTTTCTGACGCTGACGGCTGAGTTTATGGCGTTCGCCATGATCATCATCTACGGTGGGGCCATCCTGGTCACGTACATGTTCGTCATCATGCTGGCAGCTTCCAGCGGCGACCCGGAACACGGCGAAGACCTGCCCGATTACGACCGCCACTGGCGCAGCCCGGCGGCGGCGGTGCTGTGTGGGTTTTTACTGCTGGCGGTGCTGCTGAGCTTCGCCTTCGAGGGGCGCTCGCCCGCCCCCGGAAGTAATCAGATGAGCGATCAGCAGATCATTGACAACGTGCTGACCAATCGCAGCGAGAAGCGGCTGGCGGAGAGTCTGGCCCCGGCGTTGTCGCCCGCGGATCTGGCGAAGATGAACGAGGTGGCCGGCTCGCAGCAGCAGTTGAACAACGTGGAGCGCGTGGGGCTGGACCTGTTTGAAGGTCACCCGCTGGGACTGGAACTGGCGGGCGTGATTCTGACCGTCTCGCTGGTGGGCGCGGTGGTGATCGTGCGGCTGCCGGTGGGTAGAGAGGGGACGGTCGATCATGGGTGAGCCGATCAATGACGTGGCGTTGGCGCACTTTCTGCTGACCGGCGGCCTGCTGTTCGTGCTGGGCATGATCGGGTTTCTGATCCGGCGGAACCTGATCATCATGTTCCTATGCACGGAACTGATGTTCCAGGGCGTGGCGGTGACGCTGGTGGCGTTCAGCAAGTTCCACCTGGATGTATCGGGTCAGACTTTTGTGATCTTCGTGCTGACCATCGCGGCCGCGGAGGCGGCGCTGGCGCTGGGCCTGGTGGTGCTGCTGTTCAGGAGCAAGCACACGCTGGATGCCGAGGCGTGGGGAGAATTAAACGGATGATGGATGATCGATGATGGATGATGTGAAAAATATGGATTCGATGGTCAGCTTATCCATCATCCTTCATCCATCATCCATGCTCAGAAACCGACCATGGCAGTAGAGACACTCAAATTCCTCCCCTGGATTCCGCTACTTGGAGCGGTGCTTTGTGCGATTTGCTGCACGAGCCCTGCTCTGCGCAGGCTGGCGGGGGCGATCTGCGTGCTGTCGGTGGCGTCGGCGTTGGCGTTGGCGCTGGGCGTGTATTTCGGGCCGCAGTCGCAGGCGGCGCTGAGCGGGACGACGGTTCACGCGCTGCGCTGGATCGACGTGCACTCGTTTTCGGCCGGATTCAGCTACTACATCGACGGGCTGACCATGATCATGCTGTTCGTGGTCACGGGCATCGGCGCGCTGATCGCGCTGTACGCCACGGGATACATGAAGGGCGACCGCGGGTATGCGCGGTTTTTCTTCGGCGTGTGCCTGTTCATTTTCGCCATGACCACGCTGGTGATGGCGGACAGCCTGGTGCTGCTGTACTTGGGCTGGGAAGGCGTGGGCCTCTGCTCGTATCTGCTGATCGGGTACTACTACGACAAGCCCTTCGCGGTCGAAGCGGCCAAGAAAGCGTTCATCGTCAACCGCATCGGCGACCTGGGCTTCGCCCTGGGCATCTTCCTGACCTGGACCACCTTCGACACGGTGAGCCTGCACGAGGCGATCGAGAAGGCGCGGCACATCCTCGAGCACGGCGGCGAAATCACCACCGCCATGCAGTGCATCCCCTTCCTGCTGATGGCGGGCGCGTTCGGCAAGTCGGCCCAGTTCCCGCTGTACGTGTGGCTGCCCGACGCCATGGCCGGCCCGACGCCGGTCAGCGCCCTGATCCACGCGGCCACCATGGTCACCAGCGGCGTGTTCATGATCGCCCGGTTGATCCCGATCTTCGAGCTTTCCACTTACGCTTTGCCAGTGGTGGCGATCATCGGCACGTTCACCGCGCTGCTGGCAGCCACCATCGCCCTGACTAACAACGACCTCAAGGGCGTGTTCGCCTACTCGACTGTGTCGCAGTTGGGCTACATGTTCCTGGGCGTCGGCGTGCTCTCAACCACGGGGGGAATTTTCCACCTGTTCACGCACGCCTTCTTCAAGGCCCTGCTGTTCCTCACAGCCGGTTCGGTGATGCACGCATTGGCAGGGCAGTTGGACATCCGCACGATGGGCGGGTTGCGCAAGCGGATGCCGGTGACCTGCTGGCTGATGTTTGCCGGTTGTCTGGCGTTGGCGGGTGTGCCGCCGTTCAGCGGTTTCGTCAGCAAGGACATGATTCTGCACGATGCGTTGGCGCGTGGGCTGCACGGTGAGCCGTTGTTTTTCGTGCTGGCGATTGCGGGCTTGTTCACGGCTCTGCTGACGGCCTACTACACGTTCCGGCTGTGGTTCCGCGTGTTCATGGGGCCCGAACGGTTCGAGATGGGAGAGGAACACGGGCATGACGAACACGCCGCGCACGATGAGCATGCTTCCGGGGGTCATGGGCCGCACGAGATGCCGTGGTGGCCGATGAATTTGCCGCTGGTGGTGCTGGCGATTGGCGCCATCGCGGCCGGCATTCTGGCGGAATACGTAGGCGGAGAGCACGGCTGGATGCACACGATGATCGAACACTCCACCGCCAGCGTGGAGCACGAGTTCCATGGCGAGTTGTTCGGCCTGTCCCTGCACAGCGTGATGGTGGTGCTGTCGCTGCTGATTGCAGCGTTGGGCATTGGGACGGCGGCGTACCTGCACTGGCTTCGCCGCGATGCAGCCGGTGTGCTGGAGCAGAAGTTCGCCCCGCTGGTCAAGCTGCTGGTCAACAAGTACTACGTGGACGAGTTGTACGACCTGGCCATCGTGCGGCCGCTGCGCGGGTGCGGCAAGTTCTTCAACCTGATCGACGACTACCTGATCCAGGGCTTCCTGGTGCAGATCGTCGGCGGCTGGGGCCCGCGGCTCGTGGGTTACGTGCTCAAACCCAGCCAGAGCGGCCGGCTGCAAAGCTACGGCGTGGGCATGGCGGTGGGCGTGGTGATCGTGATGGTGATATTGATATTCAAACTGACGGGGAATTGAACCGCAGAGACGCGGAGAACGCAGAGGAATTCAGAAAAGGTTTGGATTGGATAAGCAGAATGCGCAGAATTGTTTTGGACACGTGAATGATGACAAAGTTGGTTGACAACTCAACCTTCTTATTGTTTTCCTCCGCGTCCTCTGCGTCTCTGCGGTTCAAACTGGTTTGATCAACGATGCCGACACAGAGTTTCATTTTGCCGCTGCTGGTGCTGGTACCGCTGATCGCGGGGCTGGTGATGCTGCTGCCGCTGCCGATGTTCAACGATCGGCGGAACATTTTCCACTGGGCCTTGCTGGCGACGCTGGCGACGTTTGCGTTGTCGCTGAAGATGGCCTTCGCCTTCGACTTCCACGGCCCGACGTTCCAGTTGCGCGGGTTGACGCCGTGGGTCAGCCAGTTCGGGTTGCAGTTCGGCTGGGGCGTGGATGCGATTTCGCTGTGGCTGATTCTGCTGACCACGTTCCTGATGCCGATCGTGGTGCTCTCGTCGCTGACCGCCATCACGGAAAGGTCGCGCGAGTACTACTTCTGGCTGCTGCTGATCCAGGCGGCCATGACCGGCACGTTCATCGCCACCGACATCATCTTCTTCTACATCTGCTTCGAGTTCACGCTGGTGCCGCTGTATTTCCTGATCGGCGTGTTCGGCTCAGGCGATCGGCTGCGGGCGGCGGCGGTGTTCTTTATCTACACCTTCACCGGCTCCATGCTCACCTTCGCCGCGGTGCTCTACGTCGCTTATCACGCCGGGTGGAACTTCGACATCGAGGCGATGTACGGCGCGGCCCGTTCGCTCAGTGGCACGGAGCAGGCGTGGGTGTTCCTGGCGCTGATGGCGGGCTTCGCGGTCAAGGTGCCCATCTGGCCGCTGCACACATGGTTGCCCCTGGCCCATACAGAAGCGCCCACGGCGGGCTCGGTGATCCTGGCCGGCGTGTTGCTGAAGCTGGGCACCTACGGCATTTTGCGCTTCGTGCTGCCCATGTGCCCGCTGGCGGTGCTCGAATACGCACCCTGCGTCGGCATCATGGCGGTCTGTGGCATCATCCTCACCGCGCTGATCTGCTGGGTGCAGACTGACATCAAGAGACTCATCGCTTACTCCTCCGTCAGCCACCTGGGCTTCTGCGTGCTGGGTTTGTTCGCACTCGATCGCCTGGACATCGGCGCCCACGGCGCGGTGATGTACATGGTCAACCACGGCCTGTCCACCGGGGCCCTGTTCCTCTGCGTGGGCATGATCTACGAACGCTTCCACACCCGCGACATGGAAGAAATGTCCGGGCTTGGCCGATCGCTTCCGGTGTGGTCGAGTTTCATGGTGTTCTTCGTGCTGGCCAGCGTGGGACTGCCGGGGCTTAACGGATTTGTCGGCGAGTTTCTCACGCTGCTGGGTGCGTTCTGCTCACCCCCGGAAGTGTTGGGGATGGTGTATGCGGCGGTGGCTGGTTTGGGTTTGATCTTCGGCGCGATTTACCTGTTGTACATGGTGGGGCGCGTGATCTTCGGCCCGACAAAGCTGCCGCACGTGCATGGGAAGCTCAATGACCTGAGCGGGCGCGAGATCGTGGTGCTGGCGCCGATCGCGCTGGCGTGCCTGGTGCTGGGCTTGGCGCCGAATCTGATGCTGGACACGCTGGATAACTCGGTGGCCCAGTTGACCGGACCGGCCAAATCGCAGTTGCCGGCGGCGGTGGTGCAGAAGGAAGAAGGCACCGAGGCACCGAGGCACCAAGGCACCGAGGGATTGGTTGCGGATGCGATTGGCGGCCCTTGGTCCCTGGGTGCCTCGGTGCCTTGGTGCCTTTGCCTTGATCCTCCGGTGCCTTCCTCCGAGGTGAGCCGATGAGCAACCTGATGGTTGACAAGGTGGCGACGCTCTGGCCGGAGATGGTGATGCTGGCTGGCGCTGTGGCGTGCCTGATGACGGGCTTGTCCAGTCAGGCCTCGCGGCGGCGGACGGTGGTGTGGATCGCAGCGGCGACGCTGGTGATCGCGGGCATCATCGCAGCAGCGGGCACGGCTCAGGCGACCAGCGGCGTGGGTCTGGCGGGCATGGCGAAGTTCATCAAGGTGGCTGTGGCCGCGGTGGGCCTGCTGCTGTTGATGCTGAATACGAGCTCTACCTCGCAAGAGGGTGTCGCACTTATGCGCGACACGCCCGAGTTGGGCGGGGAGTTTTTCGCGTTCTTCCTGTGCAGCCTGACTGGCGTGATGCTGACGGCCGGGGCGGATGACCTGGTGTGGTTGTTCCTGGCCCTGGAGCTGACGAGTCTGCCGACGTACGTGATGGTGGCGATGGGGCGGCAGAAGCTCGAAGCGCGGGAATCGGCGGTCAAGTACTTTTTCCTGGGCGCGATGTCCGCGGCGCTGTTTCTCTATGGCTTTGCCCTGCTCTACGGTGCGGCCGGCTCGACGCAATTGGCGGACATCCACCAGTACGCTTTGGACAACCCGCACGACGGGCTGCTGATGTTCGGCCTGGTGCTGGCGGTGGTGGGCATCTGCTTCAAGATCGCGGCCGTGCCGATGCACTTCTATGCGGCCGACGTTTATCAGGGCGCTGCGTCGCCGGTGACAGCTTTTCTGGCGTTCGTGCCCAAGAGCGCGGGGTTCCTGGCTCTGCTGCTGATGCTGGGCATTGTGGGTTGGCCTCTGCCGCAGCCGATTGCGTGGTTGATCGCCGCCATCGCGGTGGCGACCATGACGGTGGGCAACGTGCTGGGCCTGGTGCAGAGCAACGTCAAGCGCGTGCTGGCGTATTCATCCATCGCACACAGCGGGTACATGCTGCTGGGCGTGCTGATCGGCCCCCCCGGAAGTGCCCCCGGAAGTGGTAACAGCGCGACGAGCGCCATCGGTAATGGTGTGGCGGCCGTGCTGTTCTACCTGCTGGCCTACGGCTTCTCGACCATCGCCGCTTTCGCGGTGCTGGCCTGCCTGCGGGTGGAGAATGACGAGGCGCAGACTTACAACGACCTGGCGGGCCTGATGCAGCGCCGCCCGGCGCTGGCAGCCGTGATGGTGGTGGCTGCCCTGTCTTTGCTGGGGCTGCCGCCGATGGTGGGATTCCTGGGCAAGATTTATCTGTTCGGCTCGGCGCTGACGCAGGGCTACGTGGTGCTGGTGGTGATCGCGGTGCTCAACAGTGCGATCAGCGCCGGGTATTACCTGCCGATCGCCGCCTCGTGCATCTTCAGCAAACCGATGCGTGACGTGCAGACGATCGAAGCGCCGGGTCGTCAGGCCGGCGCGGTGCTGGCGGCGATTCTGGCGGTGGTCCTGGGCTTCGGCGGCGGCAAGCTGGTCAGCAGCGCCAATGATGCCGGGCGCGTGGTCAAGCAGAAGCACGCCGATAAGGTGTCACAGGTCGATCAGGAAAAACAGTTCACATCGCAGTGAGTAGTGATGTGCGTCAAAGCCGAGACGCTGCGTGTTAGCGCCCGGCATGCTGAAGCACGCCTCGCCCCGATAAATATATGCGTGGATTAACTTCCGGGGGTGGGGGTCGGCGTCGCGCCGAAGGTGCGCTGGCGGGCGGCGTAGGCGCGCAGGGCCTGGTGATACTGGGCGATGTCGAAATCGGGCCAGCAGACATCAGCCACGTACAGCTCGGCGTAGCTGATCTGCCAGAGCAGGTAATTGGACAGGCGCATTTCGCCGGCGGTGCGGATCAGCAGGTCGGGGTCGGGCAGGCCGGCGGTGTCCAGGTGATCGCTGATGAGTTGCTCGTCGATCTCGTCGGGCGAGAGCGAGCCGCGTTGGACCTGTCGGGCGATGTCGCGGACGGCGTCGGTGATCTCGGCCCTTGAGCCGTAGTCGATGGCGACGGCGAATTTGAAGCCGGTGCAGGCGGCGGTGGCTGCGACGGTTTTGTCCAGTTGCAGCAGCACCTGCTGGGGCAGGTTGCCGCGGCGGCCGATGTGCAGCAGGCGGATGTTGTTGGCTGCCAGGTCTTCGCGCTGCTGGACGAGGTAACGAACGTAGAGGTCCATCAGGGTCTGGACTTCATCGTTGGCGCGTGCCCAGTTTTCTGTCGAGAAGCTGAAGACGGTCAGGGCCTCGATACCCAGTCGCATGGACTCTTCGACCAGGGGGCGAACGCGCTCGGCGCCGCGGATGTGTCCGAAGCTGCGGCTCTTGCCGTGTTGCCGGGCCCAGCGGCCGTTGCCGTCCATGATGATCGCCACATGCCGCGGCATGGGAAGCTGTTCGATGGGCGCGAGGTCATCGCTCATGGCGGAGGGATCCTGCTCGATCAACGGAACACCGACTGGTCGCGTCGCGGCCCGACGGAGACCATCACCACCGGAGCCTGGGCCAATTGCTCGAGGCGCTGAACGTAGGCCCGTGCCTCGGCCGGCAACTCGTGGAAGCGACGGCAGTGGTCGATGGGGCCTTTGAAGCCGGGCAGCGTCTCGTAGATCGGCTCCACAGCGGACAATACGTCGGCATCGGCGGGGAAGTTCGTCAGCTTCTTTCCCTGGTGCTGATAGGCCACGGCCACCTTCAACTGGGGCAGGTCGGCCAGCACGTCCAGCAGGGTGATGGCGATGCCGGTGACCCCACTGACGGCCGCGGTGTAGCGCAGGGCGACGCCGTCGAGCCAGCCGCAGCGGCGTGGTCGGCCGGTGGTGGTGCCGTATTCGCGGCCTTTTTCGCGGATGCGGTTGCCGATGTCATCTTTTAATTCAGTCGGCATGGGCCCGCCGCCCACGCGGGTCTGGTAGGCCTTGACCACGCCGATGACGTTGCTGACGTAGTGACCAGCGACGCCGGCCCCGGTATGCACGCCCAGCGAGGAGCAGTTGCTGCTGGTGACGAAGGGGTACGTGCCGTGATCGATATCCAGCAGCGTGGCGTTAGCGCCTTCAAAGAGAAGTCGTCGGCCGTCGCTCTGGGCGCCGTGCAATAGGGCGGCGGTGTCGCAGATGTGCGGGCGCATTACTTCGATGAGTGGTTTGAGTTCATCAAGTAACTTCCGGGGGTCGAAAGGCTCGAACGCTTCGCCGCAGAGGTCTGCCAGCGGGCGAAGCTGAGCGTTCTTGATCTGCGTGATGTCGGTGAGGCGTGAAAGCAGGTGCCTTTCGTTGAGCAGGTCCGCCACGCGGATGGCGGTGCAGCGCAGGGCTTTGTCGGCATAACAGGGCCCGATGCCGCGGCCGGTGGTGCCGATGGCGGCGCGGCCGTGGAGCTTGGCGATGGCTTGTTCGAGCAGGGCGTCCTGCAGTTTGTGGTAGGCCAGCACAACGTGAGATCGGTCGCTGATGCGCAGGTTGTCCGCCACGGTGAGCTTGTGCTCGCGCAGTTCGCGGATTTCCTTGACCAGTTGCTGGGGATCGATGACGACGCCGTTGCCGACGACGTTGACCAGGTTGGGATTGAGGATGCCGGAGGGGATCAGGTGCAGGGCGTAGCGTTGTTCGCCGACCTGGACGCTGTGGCCGGCATTGGCGCCGCCGTTGTAGCGGACGACGAAGTCAAATTTTTCGGCTGCGTCACTGTCGGAAGCCCCGGCCAGCATATCGACGACTTTGCCTTTGCCCTCGTCGCCCCATTGCAGGCCGACGACGGCACAGTGGCCCGGCTTGAGGCCCAGGGCGCGGATCGGTTGGATGGCGGATGAGCTGACGTTCGTGCTGGGCATCGGCAATTCCTGGGCGCTTCCGGGGGGGGCTCGTTCCGGGGGCTGGAAGCAAACGACATAGTGTAGTTGGGCGCACTCGCCGAGGCGAGCCGTGGCGGATACACTTCGCCCCATGACCGATTCACCCACCCCGACCACCGCCGCCCGCCTGGCCCTGGAGGATGGCAGCGTCTTCCACGGCAGGGCCTTCGGCGACTGCTCGCCTCGCACCATCGACGGCGAGGTCTGCTTCAACACCTCCCTCACCGGCTACCAGGAGGTGCTGACCGACCCGTCCTATGCCGGCCAGATCGTCACCATGACGTATCCGCTGATCGGCAACTACGGCGTCAACCAGCGCGACCTGGAATCGACTAAAGCCCAGGTCAGCGGCTTCGTCGTCCGTGAACTGGCAGCCCGCCACAGCAACTTCCGGGCAACGGCTGCCCTGGGCGAATGGTTAGCCGGGCAGGGCGTCACCGGCATCAGCGAGATCGACACCCGGGCCTTGACCCGCAAGCTGCGCATCGACGGGGCCATGAAGGGCGTGCTCAGCACTGACCCCCGGAAGTCGGACGGGGATCTTGTGCAACTGGCGAAGAACGCCCCGGGGCTGGTGGGCATCAACCTGGTCGATCGCGTCTGCGGTCGCTCGGCTATGCAGTGGAGCGATGATCTGGACGGCTGGGAACCCATCCAGGGTCCAGCCCGCCCCCGGAACGACAGCGACAAGCGATTCAACGTGGTCGCCCTGGATTGCGGGGCCAAGCTCAACATCCTGCGCAACCTGGTGGATGTCGGCTGCCACGTCACCGTGCTGCCCTACGACAGCACCGCGGAGCAGATCCTCGAGCACAAACCCGACGGCCTGTTCGTCTCCAACGGGCCCGGCGATCCGGCTGCGGTCACCGCCACCATCAAGACGCTGGGCAAGGTCGCCCGACAATTGCCCACCTTCGGCATCTGCCTCGGGCATCAACTGCTGGGCCTGAGCCTGGGTGCGACGACCTATAAACTGAAGTTCGGCCATCGCGGCGGTAACCAGCCGGTGCAGAACCTGCACACTCGTAAGGTCGAGATCACCAGCCAGAATCACGGCTTCGCGGTCGATGTCGATGCCCTGGCCAGGGTGGGAGGCGAGCCGACGCACATCAACCTCAACGACCGCACATTGGAAGGCTTCCGCCACCGCGAATTACCCATCTTCGCAGTCCAATATCACCCCGAGGCCAGTCCCGGCCCGCATGATGCGCGTTATCTGTTCGATTGTTTTGCCGATATGATGACCAGCGGCCGCAGTCCGACCGGCGAGCAGATGGACCTGGCCCAGCGTCGTCGCAACGCGGTGGGCGGGCTGGTGGAAGCGTAAGCTGAATGCTGATAGCTGTTTGTAGGGACTGCGGGATTGGGGTGATCTGTTTACTATTTGTGATAAAAGGAGTTAGGGGTCGTATTTTCGGATCATATTTTTCGGTAATCTGAATTTGCCTATGGACATTTGTCCGAGATCGATTATCATTCAGTGTATTGATCGTTCCAATTTTTGGGTTTGGGGTTCATAAACCAAGTCTGGGATCAGTGTGGGATTTGTGTGGGTGCGTGATCTCTGAAGGTTGTGGGTGCCATCGATAACATCAGCTCCAGGGTTGGGGTCAATCATTAAGGAGGATTCCATAACATGGTGTGTTCAATCCTGAAAAGCGCAGGGGTGGTTGTTGTTTGTCTGTTCCTTTTTTCAACGCGAGCTTCGGCTGCCTTAATCAACTATGGCAGTTTTGGGCCTGACGCCCCGGGTGTGGTTGTGTACCAGGACGTCACCGAGTCGTCGGGGACGGATCCGGTTCCGCTGTATGGTCCTCCGACCCTCACCCAGAACACCCTGGACTTCGATCCAACGACATTCGTCGCCTCTTCCACCAACAGCATCAATGACATCACCGACGGCCAACTCAACTTCACGTTGATGGCTGTGCCTCAAGCAGGTATCTCGTCGTTCTCCATCTCCGAATCAGGCGATTACACGCTGGTGGGCACCGGCACGGCCGCCACGGAGGTTGGTGCGGGCCTGACGGTCTTCGTCAAAATTCTGGAGGTCGATGGCGTCGCCCTGCCTGCGCCTCTGTCGCTGTCTGCGGTCAATGCTTCCGTTTCCTTTAACCTGGCCGCCAATGGCCCGGTCATCGGCGCTCCCTGGTCGCTGGGCGTGGGGATGAACCTGGACGCAGCTCTAACCAATGCCGGCATCAACTACATCGCCGGTGTCAGCAAGGCCGAAATCGTGCTCGACAACACCCTGGTGGCGATCAGCGAGGCCAACTCCATCGCTTTCATTGCCAAGAAGGATTTCGTGATCAATCCCGTGACAGTGGTCATCCCGGAACCGGCCAGCCTGATGCTGATCGGCGGCGGTCTGGCCCTGCTCACCTGGCGCGGCCGACGCGTCAACTACAATTGATTGATCCCGCGGCGTCAACCGCGCGATCGCGCAACGCCGGCCGACCCGATCGGCCGGCGTTTTTTATTTGCTCCACGCGCCAAGGTGAATACACTGATTTAGACACCGCCCCCTTGTCGCCACGGAGCGCCGCCATGACCCAATCCCTGTCCCTCTCGGCCGCACCCGACTCATGGTCCCTCGCCGACGCCGCGGAGTTCTACGGCGTCGAGCAGTGGGGGGCCGGCTACGTGGCGATCAACGAGGCGGGCAACGTGGAGATCCGCCCCGACGCCAACCCGCAGCGGGCCATCGACCTCAAGGCCCTGGTCGAGGAGCTGATGCAGCGCGACATCCAGCCGCCGCTGCTGATCCGCTTCACCGACATCCTTCGCCATCGCCTGGCCTCCATCGCCGACGCCTTCACAGCCGCCATCCGCGAGTTCGATTACCAGGGCCGATACCAGGCGGTCTATCCGATCAAGGTCAACCAGCAGCGGCACGTGGTCGAAGAAGTGCTCGGTTTCGGCCGCCAGCACGGCTTCGGCCTCGAGGCCGGGTCCAAGCCCGAACTGCTGGCGCTGATGGCCTTGGTCGATGACGATCAGACGCCGATCATCTGCAACGGCTTCAAGGACGATCAATTCATCGAGGCGGTGATCCTGGCCACCAAGCTCGGCCGCAACATCATCCCCGTGGTCGAAAAGTTCAGCGAACTGAAGCTGATCGTCAAATACGCCCAACGTCACGAGGTGCGCCCGCGCATCGGCATCCGCGTCAAGCTCGCCGCCCGCGGGGCTGGTCGCTGGGAATCCTCCGGCGGCCACCGCTCCAAGTTCGGTTTGTTCGTCAGCGAGGTCATTGAAGCGGTGGACTTCCTGCGCGATCATGACATGCTCGACTGCCTTCAATTGCTGCACAGCCACCTGGGCAGCCAGATCAATCGCATTCGCACGGTCAAAACGGCCGTGAACGAACTGGCCCGCGTCTATGCCGAGGTCAAGCGGGCCGGGGCCGGGCTGAATTACGTTGACGTCGGTGGCGGCCTGGGCGTGGATTACGATGGCAGCCACATCGAAGCACCGGCCGGGATCAACTACACCCTGCGCGAGTACGCCAATGACATTGTCTATCACCTCAAGGAAGTCTGCGACGACGCCCAGATTCCGCATCCCACGATCATCAGCGAGTCCGGCCGGGCCATGGTCGCCTATCACAGCGTGCTGATCTTTAACGTGCTGGGCTGGTCCGGGTTCGATCGCTTCGAGCTGCCGGATGACTTGAGCAAGCAGGAGCTCAAGAAGATGCCCAAGCCGGTGCGCAACCTGTACGAGTCCTATCACGACCTCAACGAGCGCAACTGGGCGGAGTATTACCACGACTGCACGCTCAACCGCGACGAGGTGCTGCACCTGTTCAACCTCGGCTACTGCTCGCTGGAGCAGCGCGGGCTGGCCGAGCGGCTGTATTTCGGCATCTGCTCCAAGGTGCTGCGCTACGTGCGCGAGCTGGAGGAAACGCCGCAGGAATTCGCTGACCTCGAGTCCATGCTCAGCGACACCTATTTCTGCAACTGCTCCATCTTCCAGTCGCTGCCCGACCATTGGGCCATCGATCAACTGTTCCCCATCATGCCCATCCATCGCCTGCAGGAGCGGCCGACCTGCCGCGGCATCCTGGCCGACGTCACCTGCGACAGCGACGGCAAGATCGATCTGTTCATCTCGCCCACCGATTCGCGCCCAGCCAAAGCGGTGCTGGAACTGCACCCGTACACCGGGGCTGACTATTTCCTGGGCGCCTTCCTGGTCGGCGCCTATCAGGAAACGCTGGGCGACCTGCATAACCTCTTCGGCGACACCAACGCCATCCACGTGAGCCTGGATGAATCGGGCAAACCCACCGTCGATGAGGTGGTCGAGGGCGACACCGTCAGCGAAGTGCTCGGCTACGTGCAGTTCGAGCCCGAGCAACTGCGTCGGACCTTCCGCCGCTTCATCGAACAGGCCGTGCGCGACCGCAAGCTGACCCTGGACGAAGCCAGCGCGTTGCGCAAGTTCTACGAAAACGGCCTGGCTGGTTACACCTACCTGACGTGACCGCTGCGCGGCGCTCATCCATCCCCGATTAATCCACAGCGGCAGGCTGCGGCAGGATGAATGTCGCCACCAACGGATAGTGGTCAGAGTTGCCGGCTTCAATCACGTGCACATCCAACGAATCAAGGCCGACCGGATCGTAGAAGATGTGGTCCAGTGTCTGCTTGAGCGTGCCGACACTGGTTTGCCATCGCCACGTATTCTGGTACCGGTCGTACTGTTTCAGTGCGTTGATCAAGCCGCGCTCGGCCAGCAGTTTGGCAGCCTGCCCGCCGTCGCTTTCATTGAAATCTCCCAACACCAGCGAGGGAAGCGTCGGATCAAGCGCCTGGAGATAGGCTTGCATTTCCTCCAGACGCTTTTGGCTGGTGGTCAGGTAGCCGCTGACGAAGCTGCCCGTCTCGCTGACCGGCGGATGCAGATGAATCTGCAGCACGTGCACCGGTCCGAGCGATGTTAGCAGAACGATGTGCATGGCGGGGAACCAGTCGCTGGGCGAAGGAATCACCCGACGCACGGCGAAAGGCGTCCTGGAAAGCACCGCCATGCCTCCGGCCCCACGGCTGTCGAGGAAGCTCATGTGCGGATACAGATCGTTCAATTCCCGCTCGATGGCTGCCTGCCACTGCTGCGTGGTTTCCTGCAGAAAAACCGTATCTGCATTGGCGTCCCGGATCAGTTGTAGGGCTGTGGGATCGCCGCTTAGGCCGTAGTTGACGTTGAAGCTCATGACGGTGAGCGAGTTGACGCCCGGCGGCATGGGGCGCGGCTGGCGCGTCGCCGAAGAGCAGCCGGCCAGGATGATGCAAAGCACGCACAGGGTGAACGACCATGCCCAGGCAGGCGTGTTTCGGGTTCCCCGCATGGCTTGATGATACCGCTTCACGTCCGAGACTGTGTGGCCCAACACGCTACAATTCCCCCCGTGCCCCCGACCCTCGACGACATCATGGAGTCCGCTTCGCAGTCATTGGCGGCCGGCGATTACCTATCCTGCGAACGACTCTGCGTGCAGGCGCTGGCCGAAGCGCGCCGACTGGGGCATTGGCCGCTGTACGCCCGCATACTCATGCCGTTGCAGGAATCGCGGCGGCAGAAGCGGATGATCGCGGCGGATGGTTTTATTCGTCTGGGTGGCGCTGACCTGGAGGGGCCGTTCGGCGACTGGTCCAATGAGTTCGCGGCCGGTTGCATCGTGGTGACAAGGCCGTTCACCCGTGAGCATGCTGCGGGACTGCTGGCAGCCTTGGATCAACAGCAGCGCTGCGCCGAGGTGTTGTTTGCGGATAACGACATCGAGGCGGCGCAGTGGACGGTGCGATCCTTCGCCGGGCCGGACGTCTCGGTGCAGCGGCCCGCGCCGCCCCCGGAATGGATCGATCGCTGGTTGTCGCCGCAGGAAGTGGCGCAAGCAGGCGAGCCTGGGCCTGATGACTGGTTCATCGATGCGTCCGAAGCTCTGGGTGATGCAGCATTGTTGCAGGTGCGCGATCCGCTGGGCAGCATCGAACGTATCCAGCAACTGGAGAGCATGCTGGCGGTGGCGACCGATCACGAACTGCTGCACCAGGGCTTATTTGAAGCTGCCTTCGCGATGAGGCAGGCTGCCTCATGAGCAAACCGGTTGAAAAGATCAAGTCGAAGCGCGGCCGGCGAATCCGCGCCGCGCTGCTGTTGACCCTGACCGCCCTGATCTGGATCGCCTTGTGGTCCTGGCACCTGTACCGCAGTGAACCGACCGGGTGGCAGCAGGCGCTCGAGCAGGCACAACAAGTCACCAGCGAACAGAGCGACCAGGTGGCTCAGGACCTGGAAAACCGCATGGCGGCGCAATTGTCCTTCGCCGACCGGTACGACGAGCACGGCCGGCCGCTGGCGAATCATTCGCCGCAGCGCACGATTCACATCCCCGCGGATCAGATCAACCTCTGGATCAGGCAGCGCCTGCCGCGCTGGCTGGCCAACCGCAAGATCACCTTGCCGCCGCAACTGGGGCGAATCTGTTTCTGGACCGACGGCGAGCGCATGGTGCTGGGTGCTTTTGTCAATGACGAGCGCCTCGAGCGCGTGGTAAGCGTGGCGATGTACGTGGAAGTCGATCCGCAGGCTAATGACGCGGTGTTGCGCCTGGACGGCGCATGGATCGGGCGGCTGCGTGTGCCGCTGAGCGTGTGCCTGGACATGCTGCGCGCTCAATTGGAGGCCGGCGGTCAGACCGAGGCCGCCCAGGCTGTGCGGCAGTTGGCCGAGGGCTATCACTTCCCGCCCGTGCTGGACATCGGCGGCGAAATCTCCCGCTGCACCGCCATCCGGGCCGTGGATGACGGCCTGGAGATCGACCTGCGCCAGGATTGATCGGCGGCAAGTCCCGGCCAAAATGGCTGGGCTCTATAATGTCGCCATGAGCGATCGCCGCTACATCGTGGCCATCACCGGAGCCAGCGGCGCAGCCTACGCCCAACGCCTCATCCGCGCGGTCGTGGCTGCGCAGGCGCATGTGCATCTGGTGGTTTCACCACTGGGCCAGCGCCTGCTGCACGATGAGCTGGGCATGGAGGGCATTGACCTCGATGCGTTGTCGGGCGGCAACACTTCCGGGGGCGGGATCACGCTGCACAACTACCGCGATGTCGGGGCCCCGATGGCCAGCGGCAGCTTCCGCCACGACGGCATGATCGTGATACCCTGCTCCTCCAACACGCTCAGTGCCGTGGCCACCAGCTCATCGGCGAACCTGTTACATCGAGCCGCCCAGGTGACGCTCAAGGAGCGACGAAAACTGGTGCTGCTGCACCGTGAGATGCCGCTGTCGCTGATCGACATCCGCAACATGGCGGCCGTCACCGAAGCCGGGGCCATCATCGCGCCGGCCAGTCCGGGCTTTTACCTGCTACCCAAGTCCATTGATGACCTGGTCGATTTCGTCGTCGCCCGCTGCCTGGACCTGCTTGGCATCGAGCACGACCTTTGCCCTCGCTGGGGAGAGCAGACCCGGACATGAACCACAGAGACGCAGAGGACACAGAGAAAACCCAAAAGGATTTGCCTTCCTCTGCGTCCTCCGCGTCTCTGCGGTTCAATTCTGTTTTGGCCATTGCCAAAGACATCAAGCTGGCTCACAGCGTGTTTGCGCTGCCGTTTGCGCTGCTGGCGATGTTTCTGGGCGCGGGATTTGAGCAGCGTCTGCCGCGCTGGGGGGAAGTGATTCTGATCGTGCTGTGCATGGTGACAGCCCGCACGGTGGCGATGACCGTCAACCGCTGGGCGGATGCTTCGTTTGACGCCCTCAACCCGCGCACGGCCGGGCGGGCGATACCGGCCGGGCGGGTCAGCAGTCGTCACATGCTGGCGGCGGCGGCGGCGTTTGCGGCGATGTTCGCGCTCTGCTGCGGCGGGTTTCTACTGGTCTACGACAATCCCTGGCCGCTGATCCTGTGCCCGCTGGTGCTGGTGCTGCTGGTGACTTACAGCTTCGCCAAGCGCGTCACCTGGCTGTGTCATTTGCTGCTGGGCATCGCATTGGGCATCAGTCCGGTAGCTGCGGTGATTGCGATTGCGCCGGCGTATCTGGCGCAGCCGACGGCTTACCTGATCGCCCTGATGGTCACCTGCTGGGTGGCGGGCTTCGATGTGATCTACGCCATGCAGGACGTGGCGGTCGATCGCGCGCAGGGCTTGTCGAGCATCCCCGCCAGTCTGGGCGAAGGGCGAGCGGTATGGATCAGTCGGACCTGGCACGTGATCGCAATGGTTACGTTGATCGCCGCCTGGCTGCTGGATGAACACTTGCGCGCCTGCTTCGCCATTGGCATCGCGCTGGCCGGGTTGCTGCTGATCATGGAGCACGTGCTGATCGCCCGTTCACCGCGCCACTCGCTGCACCCGGCTTTCATGACCATCAACGGCCTCATCAGCCTGCTGCTGGGCGCGGCGGGGATCGTGGACGTGCTGCGCTAATCAACCCAGTTCCACTCGGCGCAGATTTGTGTGCCGCCGCCACCATAGTCCGCCCAGCGCCAGCACCGCCGCGGCGTACAAACTCAGCATGGACAGGATCATGGCGTCGATTCCGGTGCGCCAGCTTGCGGGCATGATGTCCAGTGTGACCGCGTCGCCGGTGTGGGCGTGCTCCACGAAGTTGGCGCAGACCAGGTACAGATCCAAAAACGGTGAAGTCAGACCTACGTACACCGCCAGCACTTCGCGGCCGAACGCGCCCAGCAGAATCACCTGCACGAAAAACGGGATCATCCAGAGCACGAAGAGTGTGAACGCCATCACCTTCACGCCGAGAAGTTCGCTCAGGAGAAACACGAACATCAGCAGCAGGCCGATCAGCAGCGGCGGGGCCCAGTGGGCAAGCCACGACGTCGGTTGCATGTCGAACAGGCTCGAATGCGATGCTACAGCCAGGATGGCGCTGTAGCTGACGAACGTCAGTCCCGAGACAGCCAGCGCCACCGGCAGGGCACTGGCGGCATCGCTGTTGAAGCTCAACCGGCGGCTGCCGATCTTGCGGGCGCGGCGCAGACCACTGCGCATGGTCTGAATCGTCGGGCTGACCAGTTGGATCAACACGCCTCCGCCCACGCCGCAAACCGCCAGCAGCACGAACAGGATCAGCAGCAGGGCGTGCATCGAACTGTCCAGCCGCAGCGCCCCGCGCATGCGCCCGTAGAGCAGGTTGTATTTCTCCAGCCTCGTAATGAACGGCCAGATGCTGCCCACCAGCACCACATGCACCACCAGCCCGCAGAAGATCGCGTACAGCTTGGGGAACGGATGGTGCTGTTCGTTGCGCCACTTGCGATGCACCACCAGAAACAGCGACAGCAGCACGAAGCCCTCGACCAGCAGCGAAAACAGCACTGGCGACAGGCTCAGGTTGAAAAACTCCACCTGCTGCCAGCGCTGAATCTGGTATTCGAAAAATGGATTGCGGCGGGCGGTGACATCGCTGACTTCTCCCGCAACCATGCCGTAGAACGTCGGGCGCACGGTGAGAAACTCAAAGATGGTGAACCCGATGCGTCCCAGTTGCGGCAGCACCAGGTAAAGGCCGGCCACCATGCCGAGCGTGATGGCCTGGGCGCTCCACGGCCGCTTGACGCACATCGCCGCCACCAGGGCGGTCATGTGATAGACCCAGGTGGAGCAGAAGAACACCGCGTAAAACAGCAGCAGCTTCCACGGCGACAGGTCGCCCCGCATCGCAGCATAACCCACGAACGGCAATGTCAGCGCGAACAGCAGATACTCGCGCACGGGCAGCCCGAACAGGAAGCCGAGGATTTTGCTGGACGGCGACATGGGCGTGAGGCGGTGATAGTCCAGCAACTCCGCCCCGCGCTCCCGGGCGAAACCGCTGGCCACGGTGGCGGTGCCCATGACCATGAGAATGAACGCCTGCAGAATGATCAGCGGCAGCAGCGCGGTCTTGGCGGCCTGCTCGTGCTGGAGATACCGATGCTCCGCGGTGACCAGATAGACCACCAGGTAAAGAAATGCCGCGACCGACAGCACGATCACCAACCAGGCCAGCATGGCCCGCGGGCGCAGACGGGCGTAGGCGGACTTGACCCAGATGGCGTTCAGGGTGGCGGCCGCAGCGGCGGGGGGAGAATCAACAACGTGCCCGCTCATGACACCCGCCTTGCGCCGACGCGCAGCAGGATGTCCTCGACGCCCATCTTTTTTTCGTAGAACGCCTTGACCGAAACGCCGCCGGTGACCAGCGCGGCCAGCAGTCCCGGAAGTTCAGCTTCGGTGCCCGGGAATTCCAGGATGATGCGGCCGATCGCAGCGTCAACGCTCACGACGATGCCACGCTCACCGAGCAAGCGCTGGGCGATGTCCATGCCCGCGGTCACTTCGATGATCAGCTTGCGATGCGAATTGATGCGGCTGGCGATCTGTTCAATCCGGCCGCTCTCGACCAGCAGGCCTTTTTCCATGATGCCGATGGAGGTGCAGAAGTCGGACAGTTCGCTGAGGATGTGCGAAGAGACGATGACGGTGCGCCCGCGGGCGGCCAGGTTTCGCATGAGGTGGCGAAACTCGATGCGAGCCATGGGGTCGAGCCCGCTGGCCGGTTCATCCAGCAGCAGCACCAGCGGATCGTGCAGCAGTGTCTTGGCCAGGATCAATCGCTGCTTCATGCCGCGCGAGAGAGTGCCCGCCAGCACGTTGCGCTTGGCTGTCAGTTCAACATCAGCCAGGCACTGATCCACGCGCTTTCGCCGCTGGCGCCGATCGACGAAATAAGCCCGTGCGAAGACGTCGAGCATCTCCCAGCATTTCAGATCGTCGTACACCGGCGGAGCATCGGGCATGAAACCCAGCAGGCGATGAATCTCGGCCGGGTGTTCTTCGACGTCATAGCCGGCAATGTGCACCTGTCCGTAGGTCGGTTGCTGCAAAGTGCCAAGCACGCGCAGGGTGCTGGTTTTACCGGCCCCGTTTGGGCCGATGAGCCCGAACACCTCGCCCGGCTCGATGGTCAGATTCAGATCATGCACCGCCGTCAGATCGTCGTAATCAACGCGCATATCGACGGTGCGAATGGCGGGCTGGCCGGAAAGCGTCATCATGTGCTGAGCATGATACGCGGCGACGGCGCGGCGTGTTCGTGGATGGTGCGGTGGGCTGTCGCAGAAATGCAAAGAGTTTGAACCGCGGAGACGCGGAGGACGCGGAGGAGAAGCGCGCGCTGAAAGGGAGCGGATGTTGATCGGCGCGTGTGGGTGAAGGCGTGCGCTGTGTGACGTCGGCCCTCACCCCGGCCCTCTCCCGAGGGGAGAGGGGGCAGGACTTGCAACTGTATCTATACCCTACTGCCTACTGCCTATTCCCTACTGCCTACCACAGCCAGCGACAGGCACGTGCGGTCCACGGCTTCGGCGACGCGGTGCAGGCTGGTCATCAACTCGGCCAGCGCGGCCGGGGTGATCGATTGGGCGCCGTCGGTCATGGCGTGCTCGGGGTCGGGATGCACTTCGATGGCCAACCCGTCGCAACCGGCGGCGATGGCGGCCCGACTCATGCTGGGCACCATGCGGGCGTGGCCTGTGCCGTGCGAAGGATCGATGATGATCGGCAGATGACTGCGGTCGTGCAGTTCGGGCACGGCCGAGAGAGACAGCGTGTTGCGGGTGTGGTCCTCGAAGGTGCGTATGCCTCGCTCGCAGAGGATGACCTTATCGTTGCCCTCAGCCAGGATGTATTCGGTGGCCTGGAGATATTCATCGAGGGTCATAGCCATGCCGCGTTTCAGCAGCACGGGCTTGGGCTGATTGCCGCAGGCTTCCAGCAGTTTGTAGTTCTGGGCATTGCGCGTGCCGATCTGGAGGCAGTCGGCATAACGGGAAACCATCTCCACGTCGGAGGGCGTGAGCACCTCGGTGACGATGGGCAGGCCCGTGGCCTCGCGGGCGGCAGCCAGCATCTTCAGGCCCGCTTCGCCGTGACCCTGGAAAGCGTAGGGATTGGTGCGCGGCTTGAACGCGCCGCCGCGCAGGGCGTGTGCACCGGCATCCTTGACCGCCTGTGCCGCTTCGAGAATCTGCTTTTCACCCTCGACGCTGCAGGGCCCGGCGATAACGGGAATCTGCTTGCCGCCGAAGGCGCAGGTTTCGCTGATCTTGACGATGGAGCGTTTGCCGCCGGTGGTGGTGCGCGAGGCCATCTTGTACGGCTCGAGCACCTTCATCACACGGTTGACCCCCGGAACGTTCTCCAGCTTGGAGCCGTCTTTTTTGCGGTCGTCACCGATGACTGCCACGACGGTCAGGTCGGTGCCGTGGATCACGTGGTCCTTGAGGCCCATCTCGCGGACGAGTTGGCAGAGATGGTCCACTTGCTCTTGTGTGGCTTCGGGTCGCATGACAACGATCATGGCGGAGTGTTCCTTTTGATAAAAAAACCCCGCCGCATCTCCGCGTCGGGGTTGGTGTCAGTCAGTCCTTGTTCAGGAGGCTACACATGGCCCTGCGCGGCATCCGCGAGGTCAAAGTAAAAGTAGCCAAAATAAAACGCACGGTGCGTCATGGTTCTGGAATTATGCCACGGTTGGGGGCGATGTCAAGGGGAAAGCGGGCGGCGTGGGGTAATGTTCAGCAGACCCGGATGGTCTCCAGGCCCAGCAGTTGGCCGAGTTTTTGCAGTTTATCAGCGACGTGGCCGACGCCGACGGCGCAATGATGGGCGGGGCCCCATTGGTTCCAGTCGTTGATGAAGCGGCGGGCGCCGAGGCTGAAGCGGTAGCGGCTGTTGGTGTTGCCGATCTCGAGGATGGGCCCGGGCTCGGATTGGCCTTGGGCGCAGAGCAGTTTGACGCTGCCGTCGCGGCACTGGATGACGCTCAGCAGCGTGACCGGGCCGTGCTTGACCGACATTTCGACGCTCAGGCCGCGGCCGACTTTGCCGTGATAGACCTCGAGGGGGCGGACCTTGGTTTTGCCTTGTGCGATTTTGAGGTGGCCGGGGCCGTCGTGACCCATGAGCACGATGTCGTCATCGAAGTCTATGCCGTAGTACTCGGTGAACGAGCCGCCGACGCCAAAACTGTCGAGGATCTTCATGGCCTGGGCGTTCTTGACTTCGTACTCACCGGCCACGGGGATGCCGCGGGCGGTCAGCAGCGAGGTGCCGAGGATAATGGAGGTGATCACGTCCTCGTGATCGTGGCCGGGCACGGAGCTGTAGAAGTAGGCCATGGACCCCAGACGATGGCGGTCCACCAGTGCGTCGAGGGCCACGGACGTGCGGGCGGCCCGCAGCAGTTCCTTCGGGTCCACGTCCTGCTGCACGTCGAACAGTTGATCAAACTCAGCACGGCGATTTGCGGCCTGCTGATCGCTGACCTGACGGCGAAGTTCAGCCAGTTCGTCAATTTCGATCAGTTGCATGTGACCGCCGAAGGCTGCCAGTTGCTGGGTCAGGTCGCTGTAGATGTCGAGCATGCCGCAGTAGTAGTGGCCCATCAGGCCCATGCGATTGTGGAACATGACGTTGGCCACGCGGGCGGCATCAACCCAGGCGTCCACCTCATTCCAGCAGACGGGGTCGTCCTCGAGCATGCCGGTGATCTGGTGGAAGCGGACCCCGGCCCGATTGAAAACGTTGGCGATCTCCGGCACGGGACAGGCGTTGCAATGGGCGAGCCATTCGCCGGTCATGCGGGTGCGATCGCCAAGTTTGTTGAAGGTTTTGTAATCGATCGCCGCTGCCGGCTGCAGATTGAGAATGATCACCGGCGTCTTGGCTCGTTGCACCACGGGCAGCACGGTGCTGGACAGTGCGTAGGTGGTCACGTGCAGGAAAACGAGGTCCACGTCAGCGCGGCGAAGCTCGTGGCCGGCGGCGAAAGCGCGGTCGGGATTGTCGATCAACCCGAGGTTGACCACCTCCACGCCGGGCCGGGCGATCTTGTCCGCCACGCGCTGCACGTAGCCACGCAGGCGATCTTCGAGTCCCTGGAACTGTGGCCAGTAGGCGTCCAGACCGATGCCGAACAGGCCGATGCGCACGGTGTCGGTTTCTACGGGTCGGCTCAAGAGCAGCTCCTTTCAATCTGAATTGCGATAACGTTGGGCAATGGGCATGCGGCGGCCGATGCCGAAGGCGCGGCCGGTGACTTTCAGGCCGGGGGCGGCCTGTTTGCGTTTGTATTCGTTGCGGTCGATCAGGTTGACCATGCGCTGGACCACTTCCGGGGGGAAGCCGGTCTCGGCGATGATCTGGCGCTGCGACTGTTCGCGCTCGACGTAGCGCTCGATGATGGGGTCGAGCATCTCGTAGGGCGGCAACGAGTCCTGGTCGGTCTGGTTCTCGCGCAACTCGGCGCTGGGCGGCTTGGTGATCGAATCCCCCGGAATAATGGGCCCGCCAAATTGCTGATGCAATGGACAATCGGGGGTATTGATCCACTTGGCCAGTTCATAGACCATCGTCTTGGGCACGTCGCTGATGACAGCCAAGCCGCCGGACATATCGCCGTAGAGCGTGCAGTAGCCGACGGCCAGTTCGCTCTTGTTGCCGGTGGTCACCAGCAGGGAGCCGAACTTGTTGCTGACGGCCATCAGCAGGTTTCCCCGGAGGCGGGCTTGGATATTCTCTTCTGCAATTCCGGGGGCGGTGCCTGCGAATAGAGGCTGGACCATTTCTTCCACGGCCACGCGTGCGTTTTCAATGGCGATCACGTCGAAGCGGATGCCGAGGTTTTGGGCGAGTTTGCGGGCGTCGTCAACGGAGCCGGTGGAACTGTAGCGGGTGGGCATGGCGATGCCGTGGACGTTGTCTTTGCCCAGTGCGGCTACGGCGAGAGCGGCGGTGACGGCCGAGTCGATGCCGCCGCTGAGACCGAGGACGATGCTCTTGAAGCCACACTTGCGGCAGTAGTCGCGCAGGCCCAGGACCAGGGCGTGGTAGAGATCGTGGTGGAGGCTTGAGGGGTGAGGCTTGAGGCTTGAGGCGTTGTCAGTGTCGATCAGCAGGAGATCTTCCTCGAAGGCTTTGGCGTGCGCGATCAGTTCGCCGGCTGCGTCAAAGGCGCAGGAGTTGCCATCGAAGATCAATTCATCGTTGCCGCCGACCTGGTTGCAGTAGATCAGCGGGGTGTGCAGCCGTTTGGCGATGTGGCCCATGAGCTTGAGACGAAACGCCTGCTTGCCTACGACGAAGGGCGAGGCGGAGCAGTTGATGATGATTTGTGCCCCGGCCGCGGCCAGATCGTCCACGGGCGATTCGTGATACAGCCGATGGGGGAAGATGTCTCGCTCGTTCCACAGGTCTTCGCAGATGCTGATGCCCAGTTTCATGCCGGCCAGTTCGCAGGCCTGGCTGTGCGGAGCGGGCTCGAAGTAGCGGTGCTCGTCGAACACATCGTAGGTCGGCAGCAGACTCTTGACCGCCACCTGAACGATGCGGCCGCCATGACAGACCGCCGCGGCGTTCTGAAGTAACCGCCCGGGCTCGCCATCAAAGCGGCGAGGGAAACCCACCACGGCCGCGATGTCCGTGCAGTCGGCCGCAATCTGCTGGACCGCTTTCTGACAATCCTCGATCACGGCCGGCTTGAGCAGCAGATCGCGCGGCGGATAGCCGATCACCGCCAGTTCGGGAAAGAGGACCACACCGGCGCCGGCCTGCCGGGCGGCGGCGATCTGGCGGCGAATCAACTGGCAATTGCCTGCGATGTCGCCGACGGTCGGGTTGATCTGGGCCAGGGCCAGCTTCATGGTTGCTCCCGGGCGGTTATCCTATCCGCAACGGCCAAAACGGGTAAGCTACACGGGTGGCATGATAGGGTGGACGTTCCGGTGAGATGTTTAGCCGCCGTGGCCACGCGGCGGACCCCGCCGAAGGCGGCGGGGCTAAACAGTTGATAAGGATGACGCCATGAACCAACTGACGAAGCGGATCGGCTGCGGAGGGCTGGTGGTGATGCTGGCGCTGGTGACCGGTTGCCAAACTCAGCAGAAGGCAGCCGATGAACCCAGCGCGCAGGCCAGGGCGCAGGTCAAGCAGGCCGATCAGTATCTGGCCAAGGGCCTGCTCGACTCGGCGCTGGCGGCCTTCGGCATAGCGCTGGAAGAAAATCCCGAGATGGTTGAGGCCCACATGGGCATGGGCGACATCTACCGGGCCCGGGATAACTATGGCCTGGCGGAAAATGCCTACAAGCGGGCAGCTGATCTCGATCCATCCAACTTCGATGCCCACTACTACCTGGGCCTGATGCGGCAACTGGCGGGAAAGGTGCAGGAGGCGATCACCGCCTACCTGCAGGCCCTGGCCATCAAGCCCGACAGCCTGGAAGCCAACCGCGACTTGGCGTCAGCTTATCTTCAGTCGCAGGCGACTTATCAGGCGCTGCCTTACGCCCTGCGCGCCACGGAGTTGAACAAGGAAGATCAGAACGCCTGGTACACGCTGGCCACGACCTATTCGCTGCTGGGCCAATACGCCAACGCGGTGGATGCCTATCGCCAGGCGGCCGAGCTTGGCGAATTGGCTGAGCCCGTGATGCTGGGACTGGCCGACGCTCACCTGAAGCTGGGCAACTATCAGCGGGCGATCAACGTGCTGCAGGTCTATATGAAAAAGAGCACGACGCCCAATGCTCTGGCTTACGAGCGCATGGGTTATGCGTTGTTCAAGCTGCGCCGCTTCGATGAAGCTCTGGCCCAGTATCAGGCAGCCCTGGTGATCGACGAGAACAGCGTCGCATCGCTCAACGGGGCGGGGGCCTGCCTGATGACCCAGTACATCCAGGGCGGCCGCGATGACCAGGCGGTGCGCGACGAGGCGGTCAAGCTGTGGCGCAAGAGCGTCGATCTGAACCCGGACCAGTCCAAGATTCTTGACCTGCTGGCCCGTTACAGCAGACTGTGAAAAATCGGGATTCGGGTATCGGGATTCGGGTTTCGGGCGCAGCGGATCGAATCCTGCCTCAACCCGATACCCGATACCCGATACCCGTTTTCAAGATGGATGCTTCAATCATCACCATCGTAGCCGCCTTGCGCGATGAGGCTGCTTTTGTTCCCGGATGCATGGTCACGGGCATGGGGCCGCAGCGCATGTGTGAGGCGTTGGAGCATATTGATGCCAGCCGCCGGAATGGGCGTGTCATACTCATTGGTTTTGCCGGCGGGCTGGACCCCAGATTGGCCAGCGGCGACCTGTTGCGCATCGGGCGCGTGCTGCACGAAGGCGATCCCCCGATCGAATTGGATGAAAGCGGTGGGGCGACGCTGCTGACCGCTGATACATTGGTCGCCAGCCCGCGGCAGAAGTCTGAGTTGCGCCAGACGACCGGGGCCGATGCGGTGGACATGGAAAGCTACTTCGCGGCGCGCCTGATGCAACAGCGCGGCATCCCGCTGACCATCTTCCGGGGGATCACCGACCCCTCCGACGCGGCGCTGCCGATGCAGTCAACGCAATGGGTCAAACCGGACGGCTCGCACGACACCGCCGCGGTCGTGGGTTATCTGTTGACGCATCCGCATCATCTGCCGCGATTGTTGCGATTGGGCCGCTCCTCGCGCCGCGCCGCCGAGGCCCTGGGCCGGGCCGTAGCCGAACTGGGCGGTACACTGTGAGATCATGGACCCGTCCGCAGCCAAAAGGTTGATCGTCTTCGGCGGCAGTTTCGATCCGCCGCACAAGGCCCACGTGGCATTGCCGCGCCTGGTGCGCCAGCAACTGAAAGCGGATGCGGTGCTGTACGTGCCGGTGGGCGTGCCGCCGCACAAGCCGCGCGGGGCGCTGACGCAAGCCCATCATCGGCTGGCGATGTTGAAGCTGGCCTTGGCGGATGAAGACTGGGCGATCATCGAACCGCTGGAGCTGGAACGGGCCGCACGGGGCGAGCCGACCTACACGGTGGACACGCTGGAAACCCTGCACCGATTACTCCCGGGGGCCGAGTTGCGACTGCTGATCGGTGCGGACCAGATGCGGGATTTTCACACCTGGAAGGACGGGGATCGGATCATCGAGCTGGCCGAGCCGGTGGTGCTGGCCCGCGGTGATGAGCAGTTGCCGGATGAAATCTGGCGGAGTCGGCTGGTGAGCACGCCTATGATGGATGTCAGCGGGACGGAGATTCGCCAGCGTCTGCGCGAGGGATTGGCGGTGGACGAATGGGTGTCGCCGCGCGTTCTGCAATACATCCGCAATCACAGGCTGTACACCGCATGATTGGCTACCACTGTCGCGATCTGATCTTCGCCACCAAAATCCGCTCCACCGCCGACGCTCTGGGCGCGGCCGTGTGTGTGGTGAACAATGAATCAAAACTCGCGCAGGTGTCGCGCCTGCTGGTTGATCTCGATACCGGTGAAACCGCGCTTGCGCTGATTCGTGCGGCGAAGGCAGCCGACGTACCGACTGTGGCGTTCGGTTCGCACGTGGCGGTCGATCTGTTGCAACAGGCCAAAGAAGCGGGCGCCGATTCGGTGCTGCCGCGCAGCGCGTTCGTCAATCAGTTGCCGGAGATGTTGAGCCACGATGGCACGAAGGACACGAAGAAGTGAACCGCAGATTTCGCAGATGACACAGATTAATACAAGGCAGTGAACGCGGATAAACGCGGATCAGACGCAGATCAACGCAGATGAAAGCCCTTGTGACTATCCGCATTCATCTGCGTTCATCCGCGGTTGCTGCCTTTGCCTTGGCTTCGTGTCCTTCGTGTCTTCGTGGCGCATCGATTTAGTGCGGCAGATCGACGATGCGGATCACCACCGGCCGGCCGGCGATGCAGTCGAGCCCGGCGATTTTGGCCATCGCAGCGTTCAAGTCGCCCTGGGCCACCTCGTGCGTGATGACCACCACCGGCACGTGCTGACCTTCGTTGCGCTCGTGCTGCATGACGGCCGAGATGCTGATCTCGTGCTCAGCCAGGGCGGTGGTCACCTGGGCCATCGTGCCCGGCAAATCCATGGCGTTGACCCGCAGGTAGAAGCGGCTGACCAGTTGCTCGGCCGGCAATAGTGCGGCCGGCTCGTGCAGGTCAGGCGTCAGGCGCAGTTGGGCAAATGCCTGCGGGTACCAGCCGCTGGCAATGTTGAGAATATCGCTGACCACCGCGCTGGCGGTCGGCATGCGCCCGGCGCCGGCCCCGTAGTAGAGCGAATGGCCCAACGCATCGCTGAGCACGGAGATCGCGTTGAATGGGCCGGTGACGTCGGCCAGCAGATCGTCAGCCCGCAAAAAGCACGGCCGGACACCCACACTCACCTTGCCGTCGTCACCGCGCTCGGCGATGCCCAGCAGTTTCACATCGTAACCCATCTCCTTGCCGAAGCCGATGTCCGCCAACTCCAGCTTGTCGATACCTTCGCAAGGCACCTGCTCACCGACAATGCGCGTGCCGAAGGCCAGCGAAGCGAGGATCGACAACTTCTGTGCTGCATCAGCGCCGCTGACATCAAGTGTGGGGTCGGCCTCGGCATAACCGAGCTTCTGAGCGGCGTCCAGTGCGGTGTCGTAGGGCTGATTGTGGCGGGTCATCTGTGTGAGGATGTAGTTGCAGGTGCCGTTGAGGATGCCGTAGAGCCCGTGGACGCGATTGGAAAGCAGGGAGAACTGCAGCGTGTAAATGATGGGGATGCCGCCGGCACATGAGGCCTCGAAGGCTATGGACACGTTGTGTTTGCGGGCGAGGGCGAACAGCTCGGGGCCGTGCTTGGCCAGCAGGGATTTGTTGGCGGTGACGACGTGGCGGCCGGACTCCAGGGCGCGGCTGACGAACTGGCGCATGGGATTGACGCCGCCGGCCAGCTCGACCACGATCGCGGTGTCCTGCTTGAAGAAGTCCTCGGCATCGTCGGTCAGCAGTGCGGCGGGCACGAGCTTGCTGGCTTTGGCGGCCGCCAGATCCTGCGTGCGGACCAGGACGCGGCGAAGCTCAACGGGCCGGCCGAGACGCTGGGCGAAGAGGTTAGCCTGCTCGGTCAGCAGTTTGCCCACGCCGCCGCCGACGGTGCCTAGTCCGATCAGTCCGATGCCAATGGCTTTGTCCGACACGATGGTTCTCCCTCTGAGCCGGACTCTGGGAGTCCGGTGAAAATCCCGGGGTCACAGACCCCGGCTCGGTAAACATGCGGGGCTTCAGACCCCGATTCGGTCGCTGGAAAGAGCCGGATTCTACATTCTCGCGGGCGGTCGTGGGCCAGGTGGGCCGCTACAATACGACCATGGCCGATTCGACCACCCATGCGCCGTTGATCACCCCGCTTTGCTCGATCTTCCGCCAGTTTCTCAAGCGGCAGGGACTGAAATTCACCGCGGAACGGGCCCAGGTGCTCGATTCGGTGCTGTCCAAGACCGGCGTGTTCGAGGCTGAGCAGTTGATGGCTGAGATCCGGGCCGCCGGCTACCACGTCTCCAAGGCCACGGTCTATCGCACGCTCAAGCACCTGCTGGATTCGGGCATCATCAACGAAGTGCTGCTGGACTCGCGGCACGCCCACTACGAGCTGACCTTCGGCCGCCAACTCAAGGGCCACCTGGTCTGCACCCGCACCGGCAAGGTCATCGAGTTCCCCATCACCATGTGCGAGGACTTCATCAAACAGGCCTGCGCCGAGCACGGCTTCGAATACGACTACCATCGCGTGGTGATCTACGGCCTGTCGCCCGAGGGGCGGGAGATGGCGGAGAAGGATGAGTAGGTTGGGAAACTCGAAACCCGAAACTCGAAATTCGAAATAAACTCAAAACTCAAAACCGCCACTTGCCCCCCATCCTTGTTTGGCTTTTCGGGTTTGTGATTTATTTCGAGTTTCGAATTCGGGTTTCGAGTTTACAGCGCCTTGAGGCGCTCCGCCCGGTCCTGAGCGATCAATGCTTCAACCATGTCATCCAGATCGCCGGCCATGACGGATTGCAGGTTGAAGTTGCGGTTTTCCAGGCGGTGATCGACGACGAGGTTGTCTTTCCAGCGATAGGTGCGCACGCGCTCGCTGCGGCCGCCGGTGCCGATCATGGCGCTGCGCTGCTGGGCACGCTCAGCTTCCTTCTTCCGCCGCTCGATCTCATAAACGCGGGCACGCAGCAACTGCCAGGCTTTCTGGCGGTTTTGGGCCTGGCTCTTGGATTCCTGCATGCGCACTTCGATGCCGGTGGGCTTGTGGATCAGGTGCACGGCCGTGGCGACCTTGTTGACGTTCTGGCCGCCGGGGCCCTGGGCGGTGGTCACATGCACATCGACGTCGCTCTCCGGAATATTGACCTCTACTTCCGGGGGCTCGGGCAGCACCGCTACGGTAGCGGTGGAGGTGTGAATGCGGCCCTGAGTCTCAGTGGCGGGGACGCGCTTGACGCAGTGGACGCCGCCTTCGTATCCCAGGTGGTGCCAGACGCCGGGCCCGCTGACGCTGAAGACGCCACCCCCGGAAGATGCCATCGTTTGCATCTTCCATCCACGTCGGGCGCAGTAGGCCTGGTACATGCTCAGCAAATCGCCGGCCCAGAGGGCAGCTTCCGCGCCGCCGGTGCCCGCTCGCAGTTCGAGAATGACCGAGCCTACCGCCGCGTCGTCGGCAGTCACCAGTTCACCGGCGATCCGATCCAGCAGTTGTTGCGACTGCTGTTGAAGTTCGGGCATCTGCGCCTGGGCAAGCTCGACCAGCTCCGCGTCGTTGTTCTGCTCGAGGATGCGGCGGCACTCGGACAGGTCGTCCTGCAACTTGCGGTAGGTCACGTAGCGGGCCACGATGTCGTCGATGGCGGCCTTCTGCATGCTCAGTTGGCGCACCTGGTGATGGTCCGCCAGCACGGCTGGATCGACGAGCTTGCGCTGCAGCGCTTGGTGCTGTGCGGCCAGTTCATCGAGCTTGTGCAGCAGGGCGTCGGGCATCAGCGGATAGGATACGAAGGGATGATACGAGAGAAGCCCACGGATTGAATCCGTGGGCTTCGGGCATGTGGTTTCGGATTGCAGTATCTACTTCTTCTTCTTGCCGAAGTAGTTGCCGGCAAACTTCTTCTGGAACTTCTCGACCCGGCCGGCGGCATCGACGAACTTCTGCTTGCCGGTGTAGAACGGGTGCGAGGCGCTGGAGATATCAACCTTGACCAGCGGATACTCCTTGCCGTCTTCCCACTTGATCTTGGCCTTGCTTTCGACCGTGGAGCGGGTGAGGAACTTGAAGTCGCTGGAGACGTCCTGAAAGACGACGGGGCGGTATTTGGGATGGATGTCTTTTTTCATGATCGAGCTCGCCTGGCTGGTGTGCGTGGTCGAGCCGCGTATGATAGCCGCCGGCTCGGAACGGAGCAAACTTCCGCTTCCGGGGGGCCGGGGGTGGAGCAAACGCATGGATGTCTATCTCAACGGTCGAATGGTGGCGGCGGAGCAGGCCCTGGTGCGGGCGGACGATGCTGGTTTTCAGCACGCGGTGGGGCTTTTTGAGACCTTTTGTGCTCATCACGGCCGGGTTTTTCGCCTCCAGCAGCACCTGGAACGGTTAGCGGGGTCGGCCCGGGATCTGGGGCTGGCCCGACAGATCAATATCGAACCCCTTACCGCCGCGGTGGAGCAGGTGATCGCCCACAACGGCATCAGCGAGGCCCGCATCCGGTTGACACTGACCCCCGGAAGTTTGTCCATGCTCAAACCTGGCGAGAGCGAGCCGGTGCCGACGTTGCTGATCACACCCTCCGAGCTGACGGTGTACGACCCCGCCTACTTTGAGCAGGGCGTAAGGGTGCTGATCGCGCCGCCGGGGGCCAACCCTTTCGATCCCACAGCCGGGCACAAGACGCTCAACTACTGGCAGCGCCTGCGCACCCTGCGGCAGGCGGCCGCGCTGGATGCCGGGGAAGCGATCTGGCTGAATGTGACCAATCATCTGGCCGGCGGCGCGATCAGCAACCTGTTCCTGGTCAGCAACGGCAAACTGCTGACTCCCATCGCTCGCGGCGAAGAGGAGCAAGGTGCGCTGCCTGCCCCCGTCCTTCCGGGGGTCATTCGCCAGACGATCATCGAGTTGGCCGAGGTCAACCACATCGAGGTCGAGCGGCAGATGTTGACCGTGGAAGAGCTGCTCGATGCGGATGAAGTGTTTCTAACCAATTCAAGCTGGTACGTGTTGCCGGTGACGCAGGTGGAGAAGAAAACGATCGGCAGCGGCAACGTGAGCTGGATCACGCAGACGCTGCGGCAGAAACTGCTGGAGCTTGTACAGCGCGAGACGGGCGGCCAATGACCTGATCGGGCTCAGCGATTGGGCGGTTCCAGCGGGGGCAGGCCGAGCTGATCGCGCCGCTTTGTGAAGGACTTGATGAACTGGCCGACGTAGGCGGCATGTTGCGGGTTGCCGGTGGCGGCTCGCTGCTCCATCTGTTTGATCATCTCCTGGCGGGCTTGCTCGCGGCGCTGCTGTTGCTCGTCGGTCAGGGGTTCATCCTGTTTGCCCCAGGGCCCGTGGCCGGCGGCTTTGTCCTGCTCCATGCGGCCGATGAGCGTGTCCAGCACGATCTGCTGCTGCAGCGGCGGGGCTTTGACGAAGTCGCGGGCCATATCGACCATCACCGTTTCGCCGATGTCGCGCATGGCGTCGCGCACCTCCCGGTCGTCGCGGTACTGATCGCGCATGGCCCGGCGCTGCTGCTCATCGAGGGCTTCGACCAGCTTGCGCATGTGCGAGATGTAGGCCAGCTTGCGGTCGTCGCTGAGCCGTTTGAAGCGGGGGTCGGTGATCAACTGGGCTGCCTCGTCCACGTTGGTGGGCATGGGCGGCGGAGTGATCAGCCACCAGTAGTAGAGCCCGCCGCCGAGCACGCCGCAGGCGACCAAAGCCAGTGCGCCTGCCAGGATTTTCTTTTTTAGTGTTGTGGGTTGCCGGATCATGGCGGGACGGTGCTCCTATTGATCGGCGATGTTCAGCCGGGCCGCGTGGCCGTCGGCAAAGAGGAAGTTGCGTTCGACGTGGAAGAAGCCGACCTGGATCTGGCTGCCGGGCGGTGCTTCCAGGTCGAAGGTTCCCCCGTCACAGTCAGCCATGACCGCGACCCGGTCGGCGCTGAGCCCGAGCATTTTGAGCATCCACATATCCTCGAAGCGCTGCCCGCCGAACAGGAACAACAGGTAGTTGTAGCTGGACCCGCAGAGGTCGAACAGTTGCTCATCGCCGGGGCAGTGATAGACGGCATTGGTGCCGTGGGCGTCACGGGACAGGTAGCCGCGCAGGGCCTGGGTCAGGGGCGGATCGCTGTCGCCGGTGAGGAAGGGCGAGGGCATGTGGCGGGCGACGGGGAAGACGTCCTTGTGGTCGTTGTGGTACATGGCCATGACCTGCCCGAAGTTGCGCAGATTGGCCATGCAGGCCGCCCCGCGGGCGTGGTGGCGTGCCATGGCCAGGGCCGGCAGGAGCAGGCCGATGAGGATCGCGATGATGGTAATGACCACCAGCAGTTCGATCAGCGTGAAGCCGCACATCGGGGGGCGGGTCCGTTTCATCGCTAGTTCATACGCGGCAACGGGGCGAATGTTGCGTGTGGCTGGAAACGAATTTGAACCGCAGAGACGCAGAGGACGCGGAGGAAAGCAATAGAAGAAGTGGCCGCAAAAAGGCGCAAAAGACACAAAAAAGGACTTGGATCTCACTCCATTTTGTGATTCCTTCGCCTTTTGCGGCTAATGCATTTTCTTGTTGTCTTCCTCCGCGTCCTCTGCGTCTCTGCGGTTCAATCCCCCATGTCCGGGCTGTGGAAACGCATCACCAGGTCGTACAATTTCGCCCCCAGGCCCTCAGCCACGCCGCGGTCCTTGATCATGGCCAGCTTCAGGCAGTCGCAGGTCATCCTGGCAGTGTAGTTGGTCTCCACCGCCCTGCCCATGCCCTCCAGCACCACCAGGTCCACGCCGCGACGCTGCACCGCCTCTGCCAGTTTGCCTGACACCCGGCGCAGGTCAATCAGAGGCGCGCCGTTGCCCGACGGCACCAGCTCCACACGATCTTCATCGATCGCCCGGCGGAACGGCTCATCGATCTGGGCAATCTGGTCCACCAGGCGCTCCAACTCCACGTGCGTCACGTCGTTGAGCGAGGGTGAACTGTTGGAAGTCAGAATCACATCCGTGCCGCGCCGCAGCAGCTCGCGGGCCAGCGGAATCATGCCCAGCACCACGTCGGGCCCGGCATTGTCCACGAACAGCACAGCCGCCCGGTGTGCGTGACTCATCAGTCGCCGCATCCAGGCCGCCATGTCGTCGATGAACCACGGCCGGGGCCTCAGCTTGTCCAGCGTGGCGTAGAAGTCCACCCGCTGATCGGTGAACATGGCCTGTGTCTGGGTGGCGCCCAAGTCGAAGATGTTGCCCGCGAACACGCCGTGGATGATGCGCGACTGCAACTGGGCCGGGGGCATGCGATCCAGTTCCGCCAGCACCCGCGGCAGCAGCTTCAGGGCGGATTCGTTCTCCACCTGCTTGGCAAGGCGATACGGATCATCGAACCCGGTGCGGCGCAACACGCGCTCGCGCTCCAGACAGATGGTCAGGATGTTCAGCGGGCTGTGGCTGTCGGGCTGGTGGGTGATCTCATCGAGATGGCGCTCGAACTGGCCGCGGGCGGCATCGGCGCGCTGCTGAGCGTCAGCCAGGTCCAGGCCGGCCGCCTCGGCGTCACGCATGGCCTCGGCCAACAGCTTGGGAAAGTGACCGCGGAACAGATCGATCCAGTACGCCCGCTTCTCAGGCTCGGCCAGCAGGTCCCACTGGCAAGGCTCATACGTGCTCGCATCAGCCAGCAACGGGAACACGGCATAGGCAGCGGGTTGAGTCTCAGCAATCGTCATGTTGCATGCGGGAAAACGTTGAACCACAAAGGAGCGGGTCGGGTCTCGGGTGTCGGGTCTCGGGTATCGGGTATCGGGACTTTGGATTCGGGTATCGTAAATAGCGCATCGTCTCTTGTCTTAACCCGAATCCCGATACCCGAACCCCGATACCCGTTTTCCTGCGGGCCTTAGTGGCAAATCTACTTTCAATCAGGAAACATCGGCAAAACGGCGCAGGATCGACAGACCCACCCGCTGCGATTTCTCCGGGTGAAACTGCGTGGCCCACAGGTTGTCGCGCCAGACCGAGGCGCAGAACCTGCCGCCGTAATCCACTTCCGCGCTGACCAGGGCCGGATCGCCGGGCGCCGCATAATAGGCATGCACGAAATACACGGCCGCGCCCTGTTCAAGGTCCGCCAGCAGCGGGTCGCGGCGCGTCCAGTTGAGCGTGTTCCAGCCCATGTGCGGCACCTTCAGTCGCTGGCCGCCGCGCTGCTCGCTGAAACGCACTACCTTGCCCGGAAGAATGCTCAGGCCGGCGGCATCGCCTTCCTCCGAGTGCTCGAACAGCAGTTGCAGTCCCAGGCAGATGCCCAGGAACGGCCGACCCGAATCGACATAGCGCCGAATCGGCTCGATCCACCCCAGCCGGTTCAGATGCTCCATCCCATCCGCGAACGCGCCCACCCCCGGAAGGATGAGCTTATCGACATCTTCCGCCTGGCGGGGGTCGCGCAGGATCTCCGCCTCGGCGCCGACGCTTTGCAGCGCCTTCTGCACCGAGCGCAGATTCCCCATGCCGTAATCGATGATGCCGATGATCATGTCAATTTTAGAATTTAGATTTTAGAATTTAGATTTTGCGAAACTGTAAGGCAGACTGGCAACGGCATGGTTGCCGACCAATCTAAAATCAAAAATCTAAAATCAACAATTTCCCTACTCTTGCAGCACCACCACGATCTCCACGCGCCGGCTCTGGGCCTTGCTCTCGCGCGGATGCCATTCGCCGTAGCCGGCCGCGTACATCCGTTCGGGTGCGATGCCCACCTTCTGGAGCTGGCGGTGCACAGCCGCGGCCCGCTGGAGGCTCAACTCCAGGTTGTCCTTCCAGCCGCTGCGCTTGATGGGGTCAGTGTCGGTGTAACCGGCCACGCGAATGGTGGAGCCGGCATATTGACTGTTGAGCACGCTGACGATCTGGTTCAGCGTGGAAAGGGAGTCGCCCTTGAGGTCCACCTTGCCGCTGGCAAACAGCACGTCGCCCGGCACGCGCACGCTGATGGTGCCCGCGGTGCGCGAGACATCCACCCCGGCGATGCCCTCGAAGCCCGTGGGCGCCGTGGAGGGCGCCACCGCCATCGGACGGTTGGCCAGCTCAGCCTGGGCGGCGTCCAGGGCTTGACGGGTGCGGGTCAACTCATCGTTGAGCTCCTGGTTCTCCGCCCACAGGGCGTCGCGCTCTTCCTTGAGGCGTTGATTGGTGCAGCCGGTCAGAGCCCCAAAGCCCATCACCAGCGCCAATGCGTAAACAAGCATCCTTGCACGGTCCATGTTCTGCCCTTTCTGCTAACAGGTGCCTGTCAGGTTCGACTCACAATATACCTAAAAAGCGCAGGATCGGCGTCCGCAGCACCATCATCACCACCGCACCCGCCGCCAGGAACGGCCCGTAGGGGATCACGCGCACCTTCCCCTTGACCATGGCTGCCAGCCCCGCCATCACCGCCACCACACCCAGCCCGAAAAACGGGGCGATGAAGAACGCCACCACCGCGTCCACCGGCCCGATCACCGCGCCCACCGCACCCCACAGGTGCACATCACCCAACCCCATCGCCTCCTTGCCGAACGCCAGCGTGCCCAGCACCCGCGTCCCCCAGACCAGGGCTGCCCCCGTGAAGTAGCCGATCCCCACCCCGCCCAGCACCCGGTAAACATCGCCCGGTTGGCCGGTCATCTGCCTGCCCAGCAGCCACCCGATCACCAGGCCCGCCACCGGCCAGACCAGAAACAGCAATTCCTTCAGCGCCTCACGCCGCGGATGCTCATAACTGAGCACGTCCTCCGCCACCGTCTTGCTCTCATCCACCGGGTCATCGAAGCTGCGCGGAATCCACCCCTGCCGCAGCAGGATGTTGCCCACGATCAGCCCGATCGCGCCGCACAAAGCTGCCATCGCCAACGCACTGTCCGCTCGCGGGGCCGGGGCCGCTGCCAACGGGGTCATGGCCGCCAGCGGCATCAGCACCAGGCTCACCACCGTCGCGAACCAGGGAATGCCCAACGGAATGATGTAGTGCTCCGCGTCAATGATCGTCGCCGCCAGCAGCCCCGCCGCCAGCACCAGGTGCGCCAGCAGCACCGGCCAGGTCAGCGGATACCCATACCGCGGATCAAACCCCGCCCCCGCCCCCGGCAGCGAAAACTCCGGCCGCAGGTCCGTCATGTAATACACCGCATACAACCCGCCGAACAGCACCATGCACGCCAACTCCACCAGCGGATAACGCACACTGATCGCCGCCCCGCACCTGCGACACCGCCCCCGCAACATTAGCCAACTCAGCAGCGGCAGATTGTCGTACCACCCGATGGTCGATTCGCACTTAGGACAATACGACCGCAGCGGCCGAAACACACTCCGCCCCAGCGGCATACGATAAACCACCACGTTCAGAAAACTGCCGACGATCCCGCCGTAGATGATGGTGATGATCAGGTAGAGGTAAGTCATGGGGGCTCGGGTATCGGGTGTCGGGTGTCGGGTATCGGGTGTCGGGATTCAGGTATCGCAATGGGTCTGTTGTCTTAACCCGAATCCCGATACCCGAACCCCGATACCCGTTCAGTTTTCCTCCACCAGCTCCCCATCCTCACCCTCGGTCAGCTCCGCAATCTTCTTTTCGGCCGAATCGAGGATAGTCCGACAGCGTTGGATCAATTTGGCCCCGACCTCATACTGTTGCAGGGACTCCTCCAGCCCGATCTCCCCGGACTCAATCCGCTCGATCAGGGCCTCAAGCTGCTCGATAGCCTCCTCGAACCGCAGCTTGCCGACATCAGGTGATTTCTTGACGCTCATGGACACCAGTGTAGCGGGAGAATTTCCAATGCCCAATGTCCAATGCCCAACAGGGAAGGCGCTGGCTGCGGCGTCTGGTCATTGGGAATTGGTCATTGGGCATTGTCACCGGAAAGCCCTGTAACGATGTTGCTCAGCAGCGCCTTGATACTCATCATGGCCCCCGCGGTGGGGGTTACGCTGGTGTGTTGTGACGACTTCCAGCACCATTCACCGCAAGGAGACCATGATGAGATTCTACACCCGACGCCACCAGTTT
>JADLFV010000059.1 GCA_020849625.1 Phycisphaeraceae bacterium | reverse complement strand
GCTCCACGAAGGTAGAATGGTTCATCGCTCGTTGCTCCTGGCAATATCTGGGCAAGCCCACCATGGGCCGCGCTCGACCGATATACGGAGCAACGAGCGTTTTGTCATTCATCCCCATCTGATTGCTGATGTAGGAAAAACAATTCTGACATCCGAGATCAGCAATCAGCCATCAGACATTTTCTTCTTCATCACCACCAGCGTCTTGGCCGCCAGATCCCCCAGCCGTTCGCGGGTCGGTGACAGCAGCGGCAGAACCAGCAGCCAGGGCGTGATCAGGTCGAAGGCTTTGAGCAGATTGCGGATCAGCAGTTGCCAGGCAGTGGGTCGCGTTCCGTCACGGCGGCAAACGCGCAGGCCCATGAGGCGTTTGCCCAGCGAGGTGGCGGTCAGCAGTTCGGTCAGCGTCACGTGAAAAAGAAACAGGGCCATGACGCAGACCGCGGGCAGAATGTGAGCCGGGTCGGCCTGCACGCCGGGCCAGCGCTGGCGTAGCTGCACGGGGTCCAGGTCGAAGTAGGTCATCACCACGAAGGCCGGCACGCCGAGGTCGATCAATCCCGCCACGGCCCGCCGCCACATCGCCGCCACCTGCGTCTGTTCGTCCAGGTTGATCTGCGCACCCTGCGGCTCGCGCTGCCACAGCACCAGCAGCAGCAGCAGCGACATCACCACCACGGCCACGGTCACCGTCTGCATGGTGCGCCCGCGAGCAGCCTGTTGATCGGGTTTGAGCACCGTCGGCTCACTGACCAACTGACCGCCCAGGTCCATCATGCTCCAACGCAGCGGCGGCTGGGCATCGACGGGGCTGTTATCCAGCAGCAATGCCAGGTCACCTATGGCCAGCAGCGACCAGCTCACCCCGGCCGCGATGTCCGTCCACTGCCCGATGCGAATCACGCTGCCGCGGCGAAGGATCGACAGCTCGACCGTGGCCTTGTCACCCTGCTGGGCCAGGGCCAGTTGACCGTCAATCAGCGCCACTTCCCAGCGCCTCGAATTGTGCAACTCGTAGTCGCTGCGTTGCCAGCCGGCCTCATCGCTCCAGGTGTAAACCAGCAGCGTGCGCCGCGGCGATTCTTCGCCGGTCTGCGCCAGCAGCAGCGGGCGCGGCGAGCGCTGCGGATCGACCAGCAGAGCGCTGCGCGGTGCGTTGGCCGGCCAGTCCTGCGGCAGCGGTATCATCTGCCAGCCGCGCCAGGTCATGCGCAGCAGGCGATCAGCCACCACGTCACCCTCGACTTCCACGGGCGTCTTCGCTTCGTCATCTTTCGCCTCCGTCTGCGGTGCGGGTGATACATCTTCCATCACAAGGCCGGGCGGAAAATCGATCGACAGGTTTTGCTCCACCTGCTCCGGCGTCGGCTCCGCGGGCTCGGGCGGCGGCTGCACTTCATTGAGAGGCTGGTCGATGGCGTCGAGAGCCTGTTGCGTGGCGACGTTGACCAAGGCCCACGGCCCCGCCGAGTCGGCCGCCAACGCCCGCAGTCGTGTGTCGGCCGGCAGACTGCGACCGATGCCGGATGAGTAATGCCAGGGACTGGGCGTTTCGGAAGCCACGGCCCGCAGCACCTGCACGCTGTTGTCGCGATAGACCAGCCAGAGCTTGTTGTAGTCAGCCGCCAGCCCCGCCCCGCTGAGTTTGCCGCGCAGCTCCTTGGTGGCTTTGTTGAGCATGTGGGGCGCATCGCCGCTGGCGCGGTGCCAGATGACCACCGGCGAGCCTTCCTTGGGTGCGACGGCCGCCCACAGGTGACGCCCGTCCGAGGCCGCGGTGAGCGTCTGGGCCGCGGCGGGGCAGGCGAGCATCAGCAGGCAGGCGAGTACTGCTCTGAACATGGCGGCAGGTTATCAGGATTTGGCGCCGAGCGATGCGATGCAACATCCGTATCACCGGCTCACCTCCGCGCTCTTAGCGGCCTCCGCGCGACACCATGATTTGCGGTCCCTCCACAAGTTCAGCACGGTCCCCAACCCTCTCCCACCCCTGGAGGGAGCACCAGCGCGGCGAATTTTCGAATGTCGGATTTCGAATTTCGAATTTCGAATGTTTGCGCAGGAGGCCTGGGATGAATCGACCGCCATCCGCCATCCGCCGATCCCCCCGGCCAAGGCCGGGGCTATGTGTCCCCCTACACCCTCGGAACCTGGCCGAAATCCACGGTGTATTCACCGGGGGCTAAGTGGCGGATTTCCGCTATACTGGCGGGCTTCATACCGCACCCACGGGAGTCGGCAACGTGCTTAAATTCTTCCGCCTCTACAACAAGTACATCCTGGCTGTCGGCGTCGCTGTGCTGATGGTCGTGTTCCTGCTGCAGCCGGTGATGCAGATGTTCACCCCTTCGCCGCAGAAGCAGGTCATCGGCCACGTGTACGGCCAGAAGGTCCGCCAGAGCGAGCTGATCAATGCCGCCACGGAAATGCAGGTGTTGCAGCGGATGTCGCCGCTGATCGGGCTGACGCTGCCGCGCGATCCGGCGGCGTGGATGCTGGCTTTGCGCGATGCGGAGCACCTGGGGTTGTCGGCCTCGCCCACCGAGGTCGAAGACCTGTTGCGCGGCGTTGACGAAGCGGTGCAGCATCAACTGGCAGCCTCGGTCGGCGCGGACGCTGGATACCTGCGGCAGGTGCTGCGGCACTGGCTGATGATCGAGACGTATCGCCAACTGCTGCTGGGTGAGACATACATGTCGCCGCCGCAGCGATTGATGGGGATGAACCAGCTCGCCCAGGTCTATGGCCCGGGCATTGTGCCGCTGCTGGTCAATCGCATGGGTGTGCAGCGCTTGAGCACGCCGCTGGTTCGTCGCTTCGTGGTGGATCAGCAGGCGACGGTGGGGGGCAAGCTGGTGGTGGTGTCGGCGGAGAAAGCGGTCAAGGACGTGCCCGAGCCGAGCCAGAGCGAACTGCAGGAGATGTTCGATCAATACAAGGACGTGCTGCCGGGCGAAGGCGATCCGGCATGGGCGGGCTACAAGATTCCGCCGCGGGTGAAGATTGAATATCTGAGCATTCCCTTCGCGGCGGTGAGCCAGTCGATCAGCGTGGATGAAGTCGCTGCGTTGGCGTATTTTGAGAATAACCGCGAGCTGTTCAATGACAAGGATGGCAAGGCGCAGGAATACACAGCCGTGCGCGGGCAGGTGATCGAAGCGGTGCGCAATCAGCAGGCGGAGCAGAAGATTGACCAGATGATCCGCCGGGCCCGGGCCCTGTGCCAGGAAGCGCCGCAGTATCGGCAGTTGGCCGAGACCGATGGTTACAAGGTGATTCCCGACGGTTACGAGCCGCTGTCGCTGCGCATTGTGGCGGAGAAGATCAAGGAGGAATACAGCATCGAGCCGACGGTGATGTACCTGAACCAGGAATGGGCGACGATGGACCGGCTGATGACGCTGCCGGGGCTGGGCGATAGTTCGCTGGCCGAGCGTGGCGACGTGTTTTTCGTGCCCTACCTGCTCAGTTGCAAGCAAATGCAGCCGGAGAACGACAATCCGCTGCTGGGTTTCCGCCTGCAGACGCACGTGATCAGTCGCCCGATGCGTTCGATGGACGGCTCGCGGCATCTGTTCCGGCTCAGCGATGCGCAGCCGGCACACGCACCGGCTGGTCTGGACGCGGTGCGCGAGCAGGTGGTGACCGACGTCAAGCGTCTGACGGCTTACCACAAGCTGGTGGCGGAGTCGGACACCTGGAAGCAACAGGCGGCCGAGCAGGGTCTGCACGCGATTGCCGAACAGTTGGACGAGCAGGAGATCGATCTTCCTGACATCTCGCGAGCCGGTTCGGAGCGTAACGAAGCGCCGCGTCTGCCGGGCGTGGGGGCAAACATGGGCTTCGTGCAGGCGGTGTTCAAGCTGGCCGACGAATTGGAGGATCAGCAGCCGATCGCCGATCTGTCGGTGGCGCAGCGTCTGCTGGTTCATCCGCTGGAAGATCGTTTATCGCTGGCGGTGTTCCGACTGGACGAATACAAGCCGATCACCGCAGCGGAGTACGAGCAGTTGGCGCAGAACCCGCAGCGACAGGGCGAGTTGGGCTTCGCCATGCTGGGCGATGAGCCGACCGATCCGCTGGATTACAAGGTGCTGGTCAAGCGTACAGGCTACGTCTCGGAGTTCGGTTCAGGCGAGGACCAGGACGAGCAGAAGCAGGCCGAGCCGCAGCAATCTGCAAATGCGGAAACCAACTGACCACTCGGTTTCGATGTGTCCCCGTGCGGCGTGCCGACTTCAGTCGG
>JADLFV010000058.1 GCA_020849625.1 Phycisphaeraceae bacterium | reverse complement strand
TGGGGATGACGTCAAGTCCTCATGGCCTTTATGTCTTGGGCTGCACACGTGCTACAATGGCGCGAACAAAGCGAAGCGATACGGCAACGTGGAGCAAATCGCACAAAACGCGCCCCAGTTCGGATTGTGGTCTGCAACTCGACCACATGAAGTTGGAATCGCTAGTAATCGCGCATCAGCTATGGCGCGGTGAATGTGTTCCTGAGCCTTGTACACACCGCCCGTCACGTCATGGAAGCCGGGAGCACCCGAAGCCGCCCCAATTCAGGGGTGTCGACGGTGAACTCGGTGACTGGGACGAAGTCGTAACAAGGTAGCCGTAGGGGAACCTGCGGCTGGATCACCTCCTTTCTAAGGGATTACTTAGATCACGGGACAGGCCTGAGGCTTGAGCAACCAGGCTTGAGTTTGCCAAAACTCAGGTCTCAAGCCTCAAGACTCAAGCCTGTTTTCAGCGGAGCGATCCGCCCCGTGACTCGTCAAGCGCAACCTCGTCCACCAACGCCGTGCCCTGAGCGCAAGCGAAGGGCCGGATCGGACACCCGTGCGGCAACGCACGTCCAAGTCAACCACCCAACTGTTCACGGGCCAACGCCCGCCCCCCGCCATTGTCCACCACAACCCCGCCCCCAAAGCGGGGTTTTTTCATGCGCCCATCCAATTCAGATTGAACCGCCAAGACGCGGAGGACGCGGAGGTCAAATTCTCGACCCGCACCGCAAGGCATGGGTTTTTGAATGAGGGGCATGCCGCTGGCCGTTCTCGTTACAATCGATGCGGTCTAGAACATTCCATGTGGACACACGGGGTACCTCGCAGCCGTACTTAATTCCGACGTAGTTAACGAAGCAATCAAACCTTTTCAGTCCACCGGCCAACAAGGCGAGCGAGATATCCACAAGAAGCCCTTGGAATTGCCGTTGCGGATGTACAACGAAAAAGATGCGATACACCGCGAGTTGGCAGCGCTGAGCAAGGAAGCGACCGCTGCCGCCGCTAAATTGCCAAACGCCGATGATTTTCCCACGCAACTCGCCGCACGACGCGCAGCGGTGCGTGAGGCTTTAGCTGATGTGCGAACTCGCATTGAGCGGGCCGTCCTGAAGCTATTGCAAGTGTAGCGGGATGGTTTGTGTTGGTCCGGCATAGTGGGAATTTTCCGGCCAGTTCCGTCAGGACACGCATTTCCGGGGGCGGGTGTGGTTGCGGGGCGCAATGGGAAATGGGTGGCGGAGCCCGGCCAAGGCCGGGGCTATGTGGGCGGACATGGGGCGATTGTGGCAAAGCCCCCGGGGTGTTCACCTTGGCGAAATGGGCCGGGAGTGGCGGGTGCAACATCACTTCCGGGGGCGGGTGTGGTTGCGGGGCGCGATGGGAAATGGGTGGTGGGAACCCCGGCCAAGGCCGGGGCTATGTGGGGACGGCGGAATGTGGGCATATAGCCCCGGCCTTGGCCGGGGGGATTGACGTTTTGGACCGGGGGGATGGGTGAACAATCGTTGGCGCGGACCCCGGCCAAGGCCGGGGCTATGTGGGGATGGGATACGGTTGCACGCAGTCGAAGCGCGGGGAGGGCAGGCCGCGGCGTTGGTTGTGCTGTTCGATGTAGGCTTGCACGGTGGAGATGGCTGATTCATCGAACAGGAAGACGTGCCAGAACCGGGCGGACCATGTATGTGATCGGTCGGCGTTTGGCGGCAGTTACAATACGGCGCTGGAGGACATGCCTTTGAGGCGGCCGACGAAGCGGTCGAGGTTTTCGGCGATGGGGCCGAAAAGGAAGTGGGCGTGATTGTGTTCGATGGCGGCCGCGTAGCAGACGGGATAGGGATACAGTTCGCCGCCGGTTCCCTCATATAGCCCCGGCCTTGGCCGGGGTTTTGAAATCGAATCATCAGGTGCGCCATCCGAAACAGGACCCCGGGCGTGGGGACCCCGGCCAAGGCCGGGGCTATATGGTTGGGGACCCCGGCCAAGGCCGGGGCTATGTGGGGGAGGGGCGGCCAAACCGGCGAGGATGTCGGCAACGACCTGTTGCTCGTGGTCGTCGAGATATTTGGGTGGTTCGTTCATCAGTGCGCGGGCGCGGGTTTGGGTGGTTTGGTCGGGCAGGTTGAGTTTGCAGCCGCGCTCGAGGAGTTGGCCGTACATATCGAACAGCGGCGACCAGTGACCGCGATCATCGCCCGGAAGCCAGGTGCCGAAGGTGGTGGTGACGATGTGAATCCCCACGGTGGCCATGTGACGGATGGTATCGCATATAGCCCCGGCCTTGGCCGGGGTCCGGTGGTTTTTATTTTTCGGGGACCCCGGGCAAGCCCGGGGCTATGTGGTGGGGAACCCCGGCCGAGGCCGGGGCTATGTGGGAGAACGGAAACGGGCGGGGATGGGCGGCGGGCGGCGGGGGATGGTCAGAGAAGCGCGCAGGTGCAGCAGGGTCAGGTGCAGCAGCCTGCGGGCATCAGCGTTGTCCAGCGGGGGATTCCGCTCAACGTGGCCGCGATAAAACTGGGATGCATTCTTCACGTCGCCGTAACGCAGGCCCAGGCAGGCGCGGCAGAGAAAGCGGCGGGGTTGAAACACCAATGCGTAACGGGCGATCACCGCGACCAAGGCCCCCGGAAGTTTGGGATGTTGCGGGTTGTCGAGGTCAATCGCGGGGTGTTCGCGGCGAAGATATTCAGCGAGGATGCGGGCGTCGGCGTATTCGCCGTTGGTGCAGCGCGGCATGTAGAGATGTTTGGATTTCCGCTCACACCAGGGACAGATGAAAAAGTGCTGACTTAAGCGCTGGTGCAGACGCCAGCGTTGCAGGCGCAGGTTCTGTGTCCAGTCGGCAGGCAGTTGCAGACTCAGGTGTTGAAAGCGGACGATGTGGCAGCGATGGATGCGGTCGTGGCCGCGCAGATGGCGGGTCAGGCGCAGGGCGGGGATCTGGTGGCGGTGCAGTTGGAAGTGGGTTTCAACCAGGGGTTGCACGGTGGTGCTGCGGCGTCGTGCCCCCGCCCCCGGCCCCGGAAGTGGAGAGGCATTGAGCATGTGCCAGTCATTGCTTGGGATGTGCCGCCAGAGTTTGCCGACGTCGATCACCTGGCAGGCGCAGCGGTCAGCCCGGCCGGCCCGGTTGCACCAACTGGGCATGTCGTAGAGCGAGTCGAGGCGAAAGGGGAGGGGATGCACCAATTAATGATAGGTTTTTGTTTGGTCATTGTGAAGCGGCAGGGCGGTGCATTTAGCCCCCCGTGAACACATGGAGGGCCTTCCACAGTAAAAAGGTTCCTGACACCTTTTTCTGGTTGTGCTGCAAAAATAGGTATTTCTAGAAAAAGGTTCCTGGAACCTTTTTCGTGTCAGTTGCTTCGGATGTCACCTGATTTATGTTTTTTATTGCTTGTGGTGGACATCTCACAGCAGATATAATCATTCTAAATGCATTTCCCAACCTGGTAGGAGAAAAGATATGTCGCGCCGCATCCTGTGCTTGGCTGTTTTGTGTTTGCTCATCGTCGTCAAGCCCTGCCCCGCCCCCATCCTGGTGCGACCCGTGCTCAAATCCTTTTTCGAGACCGGCGACAAACCCACCCAGAACGACTTCGTCGATCTGATCGACTCCCATATCGATCTGACCTGGACCTACGGTTCACCCCTGGGCCACACGCTCCAGGCCGGCCAACTCGCTGCGCCCTTCATCCCAGGCGGGGCCATCGTCTCCGCGGCGCTCAGCGACGTGCGGAAGTTGCAACCCGGCGAGCTCATCGGCGCAGCGGATGCCGATTTCGCCGCCAGCGCCACCTTGACCACCTCGTCGAACCTCATCGACGATCGCTACCTCCTGGGCCTGCGCTTCGGCATCGAGGACAGCCTCGGCGCGTGGTCGCAGCACTTCGGCTTCGTCGATCTGTCCGTTGACAGCCTCGCTTCCCTCACACCAGGTGCGATCCACATCTACGGCTTCGCCTATGAGTCCGACCCCGCCACACCCATCACCGCGTTCTTCATTCCTGAACCGGCCGCTGTTTCGATCTTGTGCATGACGGTGACGATGGGGCTGCTGCGTCGTGGCGCGGGCAGACATGCCGACTGAAGTGGGCTCGCCGCAAGGCACGAATTTCAACTGTAATCCGTATCAATGGTCGCGCGGTCAGGCGGGGCGGCGATGGTAGAGCAGGATGAGGCCAGGGCCGATCAGCAGCAATGTGCCGGGTTCGGGAATGGGTCGCAGACCCAGGACGTTGACCAGTTGCTGCAGGCTGGGCTGGTTGCCGAAGCTGTCGGAGAGAGCGGCAAAGGTGGCGAACTCGCGGTCGATCAGGCGGTCGGCGTTCTGCAGGCCGGAGGCGACGGTGCCGGTGGCCATGATGGGTTTGAGGCCGGTGGGCGTCATGGCGCCTTCGACTTTGACGTGCTGCAGTGAGAGGGTGTGGCCGATCTCGTGGGCGAGTGTGCCGTTGATGGCGTTGATGGTGTTGTTGAGGTTGCCCTCGGTGAGGGTGATGTCGAGCAGGTTGATGCTGTTGGTGAAGATGGAGGCGAGGGTGGAGCCGAAGCTGTAGTTGCCGTTGATGGCTCCGAAGTTGACGGACAAGCCCAGGGCGTTGCTGGGCGCCAGGGGTGAGCTGACGAAGGAGCCGAGTTGGACGAAGTAGTATTCGCTGTCGCCGTTGGCGGGTGTGCTGCCGACGTCGCCGATCTCGAAGTCGATGTCCAGTTGGTAGCCGTCGGGGATGGGGCTGAACAGATACTGGCTGGCGGTGGGGATGCCGTGGAAGTCGTAATCGAGAGCGGTGAGGATGCCGTTGTAGATGTTGAAGCGGTCAGCCGGATCACTGAAGCCGTAGGCGGTGATGTCGAAGGTGCTGACGACGCTGTTGTTGACGTCGGTGGTGTTGGCTTGTGCGGGATCGTTGAAGTCGATCATGATGGTCAGCGCGGCGGCAGGCGAAATCGCCAGCAGCATCGCCAGTCCCGCCAGTGTCAGTTGCTTGATTCCTCGCTCCAGCATAGTTGCTCCCACACCAATCGGCCTGCTGAAACAAGTATATCTCGCGATCGGTTGCGAGGAAGAAAAACCACGGGCCGGCGCGGGGGCGGCGGTCGCTATCTCTATTTATATCGGCATCTTACGTGCGGCAAGAATCGGCGGGCGGCTCAGTCGATTGGTTCACGCTCCGGGCGGCGGAAAACGAATTTCTGATACAGATAGCCCAGACCCAACAGGATGACGCCCAGGCCCAGCAGCGACAGCACGCGGTACAGGCCGTCGAGGTGGCGGGTGTCGAGGGCGAAGACTTTGCCGATGGTCAGCACCATGACGGCCGCCGAGGCGTAGCGCATCGCGGCGCTGCGGCGGATGATGCCCAGCACCAGCAGCATCGCGCCGAACAGCACCCACGCCAGCGAATAGCCGTACATCTCCGCGTTGCTGACCGAGCCGACTCGGAGGATCGCGCCCTGGAATCCCTGGCGCAGTTCGAGGCTGATGAGCACGAACAGCAGGATCAGCGCCGCCACCGCATGCACGACGCGCAGCGGCAATTGATCGCGCCACAGCAGCAGGGCCGCCAGTGTCAGCAGCGCGGGCAGGCCGTAGAGATACAGCAGCCAGTTGAACACCCTCATGGCGCCGACCGATTCATCCCACCACAGCGGGTTGTACGCCAGCACGGAGCCAAACATGCACACCGCCAGGGCTGTCAGCGCGATCACCTGTCCGCCGCGCTGCAGCACGATGCTGTTGCGCCATCTGCCGGCGATGCCCAGCAACAGGCCCAGCATCTGCCACGCGATCACGTACGTGGCCAGTTCGACCATGCTGAAGGTGGTATGGTTCATGTAGCCATCCAGGTCAGCGCGGAAGCCGTGACGCACTTCCACCGCCACGAGGATGACGCCCAGCAGCATGGCCGCGACGGTCAGCGGGATCACCGCCTGGCGCAACTCCTCGACCTGCCGCGCCAGGGCCGCCGCCACCACCGCCAGCAGCAGCGGGCCGCCATAGACATACAGCAGCACGTTCAGCACCGGCCACGTGCCGACATGCTCATGCCGCCAGATCGGATTGCTCGCCAGCCCCGCGCCGACCAGGCAGATCAGCACACCCAGCCAGCACAAGCCCACACCCGTCCACGCCAGCACGCGCTGCTGCCACCGCTTGCCCAGCACGAGCAGCGCGATGGCGACAACCATCCACACGCAGGCGTAAGTGGGCCATTCGATCAGCCGCACGCCCGGCTCGTTCATCTTCGGGTGGAAGCCGTGACGGATCAGCAGCGCCGCGGTCACCGCCATGCCCGCCACGGTGACAATCTGCATCGCCCACGCCATCGGCTGCTGTCCCGTCCGCAGCAATCGCCACGCAATCAGCCCAGCCGCCACCGTCGGCAATCCATATTGCGCCAGCAGCAGGTTGAACACCACGCCCGGCCCGATCGTTGCCGCAGCGAACGGCCCCGGCGCGATCAGCACCGCCACGCTCAACGCCGTACACCACACGATCACCCAGCGCATGGCCGCGATGCCGAAAAACTCCAGCAGCAGCACCGCCGCCAGAGCGATCGCCATCCAACCACTGGCTAACCATTGCGCGTCAGGCCCCCACGCCAGCGCCAACGTCGCCAGCGCCGCCGCGCCCAGCGACAGGGCATTGACCGGCACGCGGTTGCTCATGCGATAGACCGTCGCTGCCATCGCGCTAAGCAGCAGCGCCGCGGCCGCGGCCGGCATCCACCAGTCGAACCACTGCGGCGGATGAGCGTTGCCTTCCAGCACCAGGCGCGCCACCAGCACATACACCACCGCTGTCGCCGCGCTGAAGCCGGCCCACACGCCCGCTTTCACGTTGACCCGGATGCAGGCATAACCGCCCAGGCAGAACAAGGCCCCGAATCCGAACGTGAACCACGCCATCGGGCGCACCGCCGGCGGCTGCTCGAATGACGACGCGATCATCAGCATGGCCGCCACGGTGGCTGCGATCCACGGCACCGCCAGGTAACGACAATCAATCCGCGCCAGCACGATCCCGCCCGCGCTCAGCAGCATCAGCATGCCCAGTTCGAACGGTGAGTAGCGCCCGTAAACAGCCAGCAGCGCCATCATCGCCACGCAACTGAGCAGCGCCCCGATCGCCAGCGCCACCGGGTGCATGCGGCGGGAGCTGTCCGTTTCCGTGAAGGTGGTCGCGGCACTGACCACGTAAACCGCCGCGGTGCCGATGATGAACATCCCGATCCACACGCGGTTGGCCGGGTTGTACTCGAAGATGGTGATCATCAACGCCCAGATCAGGGCTGCGATCAGCGTCAGCAGCGAGATGGACAACCATCCCCGGCGGCGGGTGACGACGGTCAGCCCGATCTCCAGCAGCAACAGAAAACTGAGCGTCGCGCCCGGGGGCGGATCACCTTGGGTGAGGATGGCCGGGGTGGCGAACCCGCCGATCAGCGCCAGCAATGCGACGTACACGCCGTGCCGCAGCGAGAGGAACACCGCGCCCGCGGTCAGCACGACCATGAGCGAGAAGCCCAGCGGCATGCCGATCAGGTGATGGAGATTGACCGCCGCCACGATGCAGCCGTAGAGCACCGCCACGCCCGCGCCGGTCAGTGCCTGCGCGATGCGGAAGCTTTGTCGGCGCATCGGCTCACCGCCGATCACCAGGGCCAGGCCGAAGATGGCGGCCAGGATGACGCGCACCTGTTCCGAGAGCCAACCGCGCTGTGCGGTGTACTGGACGAGGTAGATGCCCGCCAGCAGCAGGGCGATGCCGCCGATCCACACGAACAGGCGCATGCCGAGCTTTTCTTCGAGTCCCGCCCGGGCGGGTTGGGGCGTCGGTTCGCTGGTTGTCGCAGGCTTCATGGGCTCCACGGGTGACGCGACAGGTGTCGCTGCCTGCGGCACAGGTGCAGGTTCGAGTTCGAAAACCTCTTCTTCCACTTCCACCTCCATTTCCGGGGGCGGGGGTGGTGGCGGTGGCGATGGTGATGGTGCGGCAGGGGGGGAAGTCCACACGGATTCGCTGCGAGCATCGGGAGCAGCATCAGCTCTGGTCTGCGGCGACGTGGGCGGTGCAACGGTGGGGCGCGGCTGGCGCACCTGCATGCGCAGGCGGTCGATCTGTTGTTGCAGATCTTCAATGCGACTCCTCTGGCGCACCGCCACGATCAGAGCGATCAGTGCCAGCGCGCCGACCAGCAGCAAAGATCCAATCATGATGGCGACCCCTGGGAGGTGTATCCGCAGCAGGATAAGTCAAGGGCGTGGAGCGGGCAACGGGAGAGAGGCGATGGCGGATGGCGGAGGATGCAGAGCAGAGGGCAGACTGTGGAGGGCAGAAGGCAGAGTACAGATGGCGGATGTGCGGAGGCAGCAGAAGGATTGGCAGGCGGCGGCAGATTGATCGCGGAGACCGGCAACGGTTCATGTCCCCTCTATCCGCCATCTGCCATCCGCCATCCCCTATCCGCTATCCCCCGCCCCCTTTGCCGCCCCCCGGTCCCGGCTGTTATACTGTGCGTCTCGCCTGGGGCTGTAGCTCAGTTGGGAGAGCGCCTGCATGGCATGCAGGAGGTCAGGGGTTCGAGCCCCCTCAGCTCCACTTTCACGTACCCGCCACGGGGGGGGGGCCAGGCCAATCCGGTCACCGCGTCCGACGTTCCGCCAAGGTTCGTCGGGTTCGCATCAAGCCCCAAGGTCAACACGCGCAGAGCCGCCCCCGGCATATTTGCCGCGGCCCCAATGTACGAACGCCCGCTCGTACAGAAAAAGGTACCAGGAACCTTTTTTATGATGATTGCGAAAAATACGTAAATTACAGGCAAATTTGATTGTTGGTTAAAAAAGGTTCCAGGAACCTTTTTTGTTTTTTCGAGGGGGTGATGTGTGCGTTGGATCCGGTGACAAACTGGGCGGGGTGTCCAGGCTGGGCGACATGGACGAGGCCTCCGGTGTTTTGCCAGGGCTAAATGGGGGAACAACAAGACAAGGGTTTACGGGTGCTAAAGGGGGCTGAGGGCCAGGCGCATGCCGACGGCGCTGTGGGCGCGTTGCGAGGGGCCGCGGTGGCGGGCGTGGGTGGCGCAACTGGTCAGGTCAGCCCACCAGCCGCCGCCGCGGAGGCTGCGGTATTTGCCATCGGGCGGGCCTTGCGGATCGACCTGGTCCGCGCTGGAGTATTCCGCGTAACAGTCGAAGCAGCGTTCGAGCACGTTGCCCTGCATGTCGTAAAGGCCCCATGCGTTGGGCAGTTTGCTGGCGACCGGGTGCGGGCTCATGTGCCACTGGCCGTCGGTGGGATCGATTTGGCCGCTGGTGGCCGAGTACCAGATGGTCTGCTGCGGATCGCCGACGTATGAACTGGTGGTCCCGGCCCGGGCGGCGTATTCCCATTGGGCTTCGGTGGGCAGGGTGTAATGCAAACCCTGCGGCAAGCGGCCGGCGGCGGCCTCGCGCTGGTTTAACTTCTGGCAGAACGCCATCGCATCTTCCCAGGAGATGCTCTCGACCGGCAGATCATCGCCGACGAACGCGCTGGGGTTATTGCCCATGACCGCGCGCCATTGGGCCTGCGTGACTTCGCACTGGCCGAGCCAGAAGGCGGAGAGCGTGACCTTGTGCTGCGGCTGCTCGTCGCCGCGCAGGTTCTGCGGGTCTGTGGCGCCCATCATGAAGCTGCCGGCCGGAATGGCTTTCATGATCAGGTTCAGATCGGGAATGACGAAGTCGCCTTCGCTCAACCGCGTGGTGGGACGTGTGGCGGCGGGCGGCGAATCGTGATGCGGGCCTTGCGCGGGGGGCGGCATGACACCTTGCGGTGTGATCAGTGCGACGTCGGTACGGATCAGCGGCTCGACGGTCTTGTCATTCAGTGCGGCTGCGAGCGAGAGCAATCCCTGGCAGCCGATGGCGCGGCCGTCCAGTTCGACGTAGCCGATCAGATCACCGGCCGCCATGGCTTGGGCCAGTTCGCTGCCACCTTCGTTGACGCCGACGAGTTTGACCTTGCCGCCGGCCAGACCTTTTTCGCGCAACGCATCCAGGGCGCCGAGCGTGGTTTCCTGCGTGGTGGCGCAGATGCCGGCCACTTTGCCTTCGTGCATGGTCAACAGGTTGCCGCAGATGCGCCGGGCGCTTTGGCGCGAGGGACCGTTGTGAAAGTCGGTGGCGACCAGGGTGATGCCGGGGTAGCTGCTGAGCATCATTTCGAGGAACCCTTCCTCGCGTTCCTCGGCACTCATGGAGTCGATCTGGTTGCGCAACATGAGCGCGCCGCCGCTGTCATTCTGGGGTGCCACACCCGCGTGCGGGTGTGCCTGCTGTTCATCACGGCCGACGCGCGGCCGTGGCACCCAGCTATGTAAACGAATATCAGCGCTGCCGCCGAGCGATTCAGCCAGACAGCGCGCCGCCAACCAGCCCGCCTGACGATTAGCCGAAGCGACACGGCTGACTGGCCCATCGCAACAGACGCCGACATCGAGCATGACCAGTTTGATGCCGCGTGATGAGGCGGCGTTGACCGCATCGCGCAGGGCTTTGGAATCGAGGGCTGAGAGCATCAGGCCGTCGCAGTTTTCGGGCGAGACGCTGTCGATCAACTGAGCCAGACTGTTGCGGTCGCCGGGCGTGTCGGCGTGACGGACGGTGAGGTTGATGGTCGTGCCCTGGGCGGCCAGTTGCTGTTTCGCCTGTTCGATGCCCTGCTGAATCGCGGCCGCGAAGTCGGGGCGCTCGTCGGGTGCGATCAGGATCACATCAGCAGCGCGGGCGGTTGAGGTGAGCATGGCGCAACCCAGCAGGTAGGCACAAATCAAGACCCGGGAAGCATAGCAGTGTCTCATGCGGACTCTCTGTTCGGGTCGCTTGCGAGTTCGCGGGGCGGCATGGGTGGAGCGACGGATTCGCGAAGCCGCAAGCGGCTATTTCGCTCGGGGGTTTTTCATGTAGTAGATGTGGCCGTTCTCGGAGCCGATGACCAGGTCGCCGATGCCGTTGCGGTCGAAGTCCACGGTGGTGGGGCAGACGGAGTGGCCGGCCAGGCGGCGTTCGTCCACGGGTCCCATGTTCTTGAAGACGAACTTGCCGGGCTCCTCGCTGACGTTCTTGAGGAAGTCGGCGTTGAGCGAGTTGACCATCAAGTCGATCTTGCCGTCGCCATCCCAGTCGGTGAAGCAGAACTTGCGACGACCGGAGCGGCCGCCCCAGCCGCCACTGATGCGATAAGCGTTGGGTGACAGGGCTTCGGCATAGCGTGGATTGTCTGTGGTGTCGATCAGGTGGTCGTAGTCCACGGTGCGTTCGCCGCGCGGGATCATGTACAGCGAGCGCAGGCGGCCTTGGGCGTCGATCTGGTTGAGGTCGTTGATGCCGTCACCGTTGGCGTCGAGCCCGATGGCGCGTTGCATGTGATCGAAGACGGTTTCCTCTCCCGGCGCCATCTCGAACACGCGCTGGCCCGGCAGCAGCTTGAGCTTGCCGTCGATCATCTTGCGCTCGTAGAGCACCAGATAGCCGTCAACATCCGGGGCGACAATGTCATCCAGGCCGTCGCCGGTCAGGTCGATGGCCTGCACGCGGCTGCGCCACTGGGCGATCAGCTCGCCATCCTGCGGCGTCCACCAGTCCCAGGGCATCTTGGGCGTGGCGCCCTCCCATTCGACGAGGATCGGTTCGGGAGCGGCGAACTTCGGCTCACGGCGCGGGCCGAGGTTGCGGAACAGGCGCACGCGGCCGAGGCTGGAGTTGACGATCAGGTCGGGCAGGCCGTCCTGGTCCCAGTCGGCGACGGTGACGTTGGTGTAGCCCCACTTGGCTTCCTTGGGCCCCTGCACGGAGCCGTTGCGTCCGGGCATGATGCGCATGATCTGGTGATCGGATTCCAGGTGTCGGGCGGCAGCCCACTTGGGCGGATCGCCGCCGAGGTTTTCGAAGTAAACGATGAACCCGCCGGAGTTGCCGCAGATCAGATCGTCATCGCCGTCGCCGTCAAGGTCGTAGCCGTAGGGCGTGACCAGCGAGCCGGTCTTCAGTTCGTCAGCGTATTGCTGCAGCGGCGTGAGCGGATCGAACTGCGGGATGCCGGCGATCGAGATGCCGCTGTTACGGATGAAATAGATGGCGCCGCTTTCTTCACCGGCCAGCAGGTCGAGGTGGCCGTCGCCGTCGAGGTCGGCCGCGGCGGCGCGCACAGCCTGCACGGGGATGCGGATCGGCTCGCCCCGACTGTGCAGCAGCACGGCATCACCGAAGCGCGGCTCGGACTTGCTGCCGACGTTGGGCAGCAAGCGGAAGCCGTCGAGGCCATCGGTGCAGGCGATGTCGATCAGGCCATCCTCGTTGAAATCGCCTGCGACCAGCGAGTGGATCTGCGATGCGGGCTGGTCGAGCCAGTTGCCGGTGTGCTGAATCTTCTGCGATTTGGCGTACTTCGGCTCGTCGTTGCTGCCGATGTTTTTGACGAAGTAAACGCTGGAGAAACCGGGCGGATGGGTCCAGTTGCCATCGCTGTCGTAGTCGCAATCCCAGCCGTAGCCGCTCCAGTCGGTGGTTTCGATCAGCAGGTCGCGCACGCCGTCGCCATCGCAGTCGATCCATTGCCAGTCGCCGGCATTGTCGAAGTCGGGCTTGTAGTTGAGCGTTGAGGTTTTGAGCATGCCGCTGCCGGGATAGTCGCGGATGATGCGGTTGGAGCCAATGAGCACCCACTGGCCGTCGATCAGTTGAGCGTTCTCACCGACCGGGGCGCCGATCCATTGACCAGCCTTGAACAGCAACGAGCCGGCGGGAGCGTCATCGACGCGCTCGTAGAGATAGGTACCGCTGTAATCGGCGCCGGAGCTGCTGACGACCATGTCAACGCGGCCGTCACCGTCGTAGTCCATGGGCAGGGGCTTGCTGCTGAGGCCGGCGGCCAGGTTGACCACCAGTCCGGGATGGTTGTATTTGAGCCGTTGCAGCAGATAGCTGTCGGGCTGCTTCTGGGTGAACTGTTGATAGCCGGCATTGATGATGCGGCCGGAGTCAGCGGCGCGGGAGTTGAAGACGACGTACCAGGAGCGATTTTCGCCGTCGAAGTCGGCGGGCTTGGCGCTGATATCGAGAAACGTTTTGCCGTCGAAGTCGATGGCGTCGCCGCCGGCCGGTGTGGCGTTGGGTGCGAGTTTGGGGGCGCTACCGGGCAGAGCATCGTTGCCGCGCCCGCTCAGATCGGGCCAGCGCGTGACCTGGCCGTCGGTCTGTTCAATTTTGGCGGCATCCAGGTGCAGGATGAGCCCTTCGTTGATGCCGGGCAGCGGCGGGACCGGGCCGCGCTTGAGGTGCTTGGCCAGCAGGTAATCTTCGATGCGCTTCTGCTGCGCGGGATTAAGCGGGCGGGTGAAGACCAGCACCTCGGCGACCTGGCCGTTGAAGAAATTGTCGGGATCCGGCTTGGTGGTGCCGGCGCCGGCGCCGATACGGGTGAAGGCATGGCGGCGGGGATTGGCGGTAACTGATGACTGCTCGTCGGTGCTACGCTTGCCTGAAGCGTCAACCAGGATGCCGGTCAGCGAACCGGAGCGGCCATCCCAGATTCCGCCTGCGATGTAGAACTTGCCAGGCTCAACCGTGCCCTTGTCGGAGCCAGCCGCGATGAACTTCCCGGTGTCGTCGCGGCCCTGGATGCGCAGGTACGCGTCATCACCGGAGGCGCTGGTCATGGCGGACCACACGGCGTAGTTGGGCTGAGCGGGTTGAGCCAACAGGGGCGCTGCGGGCAGAGCGGCGGCGGCCGCCAACAGCACGACGATAGCTGCGTTCTTCATGGTGTGATTCCATTAAACAATGGTGGCTGGATGTTATCGCAACTCGATCCGACGGTCATCCTCCGGGCAGGTGTTTGCTGCAGGGCCTGTTCGATGACCTGCATGATGGCGGCAGCGAAGTCGGAGCACACGTCGGGTGCGATCAGGGTCACGTCGGTAGTGCGAGCGGATGAGGTCAGCATGGCACAGCCCAGCGCACCAGCGCCTAACCGGCAGGGACAGCAGCGTATCATCGGCCGTTCATTTCACGCGGGGGTTTTTCATGTAGTAGATGAATCCGTTCTCAGCGCCGATGATCAGGTCGGGGATGCCGTTGCGGTCGAAGTCCACCACGGAAGGGCAGGTGGTGTGGCCGGCCAGTCGGCGCTCGTCCACGCGTCCCATGTTTTTGAAGACGAACTTGCCGGGGGTGTCGGAGATGTTCTTGAGGAAGTCGGCATTGAAGGCGTTGACGATCAGGTCGATTTTGCCGTCGCCGTCCCAGTCGGTGAAACTGAACTTGCGTCGGCCGGAGCCACCGCCCCATTTCCCGTTCATCCGGTAGGCATGAGGCGACAACGGCTCCGCATATCGCGGGTCATTGCTGCGGTCAGCAAACTTCTCAAAGGTCATCGTGCGCTCGCCGCGCGGAATCATGTAGGCGAAGTGCAATCGGCCCTGAGCATCCAACTGATTCAGATCGCTGATGCCATCGGCGTCGGCATCGATGCCGACCGGCCGCTGCATGTGATCGAACACCGTCTCGCTGCCCGGGTCCAGTTCGAATACCCGCCGACCCGGCAGCAGCTTCAACTGGCCGTCGATCATCTTGCGCTCGTAGAGCACCAGGTAACCATCGACATCCATGGCCGCGATGTCGAGCAGGCCGTCGCCGGTCAGGTCGATCACCTGCACGCGGCTGCGCCACTGGGCGACCAGTTCGCCTTCGATGGGCGTCCACCAGTCCCAGGGCATCTTGGGCGTGGCGCCCTCCCATTCGACGAGGATCGGTTCGGGAGCGGCGAACTTCGGCTCACGGCGCGGGCCGAGGTTGCGGAACAGACGCACGCGGCCGAGGCTGGAGTTGACGATCAGATCGGGCAGGTCGTCCTGATCCCAATCAGCGACGGCGACGTTGGTGTAGCCCCACTTGGCTTCCTTGGGGCCCTGCACTGAGTTGCTGCGGCCGGGCATCATGCGCATGATCCGGTGGTCGGATTCCAGGAAGCGCGGGGCGGCCCATCGGGGTGGATCGCCTCCGAGGTTTTCGAAATAGACGATGAATCCGCCGGAGTTGCCGCAGATCAGGTCCTCATCGCCGTCGCCATCGAGGTCATGGGCTTCCGGCGTGACCAGTGAGCCGGTCTTCAGTTCGTTGGCTTCCTGCTGCAATGGGATGATCGGCTCGAACTGCGGGATGCCATCGACGACGATGCCGCTGTTTCGGATCAAATAGATGGCGCCGCTTTCTTCGCCGGCCAGCAGGTCGAGGTGGCCGTCGTGGTCCAGGTCCGCCGCCGCGGCGCTGACAGCCTGCACGGGGACGCGGATGGGCTCGCCGCGACTGTGCAGCGGCACCGCGTCGCCGAAGCGCGGCTCCGTTTTGCTGCCGACATTGGGCAGGAAGCGGAAACCGTCGAGGCCATCGGTGCAGAGGATGTCGAACAGGCCGTCCTCATTGAAATCGCCCACCACGGTGGCGTTGATCTTGGTGTCGGTTTGTTCGAGCCAGTTGCCGGTGTGCTGAATGACCTGGGATTGGGCGAATTTCGGCTGTTCGTTGCTGCCGGTGTTCTTGACCCAGTGGATGGCCGCCGTGCCGGACGGATTGAGCCAGTTGCCCTGGCTGTCGTAGTCGCAGTCCCAGCCGTAGATTTGCCAATCCCACGTCGAGGAGGTCATCATCAGGTCCAACACGCCGTCACCGTCGCAATCGACCAGCCGCAAATCGCTTGCGTTCTGGACATCAGGCTGGTAGGTCAGCGGCGTCGATTGGGTTCGGCCGCTGGTGGCATAGTTGCGGATGTAGTGTCCCGCGCCGATGAGAATCCATTTGCCGTCAACCAGTTGGGCATCCTCGCCAATCTGATCGTCGATCCATTTGCCGGCCTTGAACAGCATGGTGCCGGGCGGGGCCTCGGCGCGCTGGAACAGGTACGTGCCGCGATAGTCGGTGCCGGCACTGGCGATGACCAGATCATCGCGGCCGTCGCCGTCGTGGTCCATGGGCAGAGGTCTGCTGCTGAGTCCGACGGCCAGATTCACGAGGAGGCCGGGGTGGTTGTATTTGAGTCTTTGCAGCAGGAAGTCCTGCTGCTGCGGCGTGGAGAATTGCTGGTACCCGCTGTTGATGATACGGCCGGAGTCAGCGGCGCGGGTATTGAAGACGACGTACCAGGAGCGATTTTCGCCATCGAACTCAGCGGGTTTGGCCGCGATGTCGAGGCAGCAGTGGCCGTCGAAATCCACGGCGTCGCCGCCGGCGGGGGTGGCGGCGCGGGCGAGGCTGGGCGCGGCGCCGGGCCTGGCGTCGTTGCCGCGGCCGCTTTGATCGGGCCAGCGCGTGACGCGGCCGTCGGTCACTTGCACTTTGGCTGCGTCCAGGTGCAGCACGAGACCTTCGTGGATGCTGAAATGCTCCGCTTGACCATCAGGCGAAAGATGCTTGCGAGTAAGGTACGTTTCAATGCGTTGCTGTTGATCCGCATTGAGCAGGCGATTGAAAACCAGAACCTCGGCGATCTGGCCGTTGAAGAAGTAATCGGGGTCCGGGCTGGTCATCGCTGCGCCGGCGCCGATGCGGGTGAAGGCGTGGCCCCGGGGCGAGGCGCTGACCTTTTGCTGTAACTCGACGTGGCGCTGGCCGGCGGCATCGACCAGGATGCCGGTGAGTACGCCGGCGCCGCCTTCCCAGATACCGCCGGCAATGTAGAAGCGGCCGGTTTCGATCGTGCCTTCCGCGGTGGCGGCAGCGATGAATTTGCCGGCTGAGTCGCGGGCTTGCACGCGCAGGTGAGCCTGATCACCTGCTGAACTGGTCATGGTGGACCAGACGGCGTAGTTGGGCTGGGCGGATTGGGCGAACAGGGGGGCGCTGCGCAGAGCGGCGGCGGCCGCCAACAGCACGACGATAGCTGTTTTCTTCATCGTATCTTTCCAGTTGTCTGAGTGATCTGAATGTTATTTGAATCTCACCTTGCCGACACGGCCGGGCGAGGCGTAACCGGAGACTTCTTCTTCGATCTTGTCTTCGCCCTGGATCAGCAGGCCGTACTTGAGGCTGGTGTTCTCATACCAGGGGATGTAAAGCGCGTGGCCGTCCATGAAGCCGTGGTTGCGGCCGGGGGTGTGCGGGCGGTGGGCGTAAACCATGTCGGGGAAAGTGGGGATGGTAGGAGCGTTAAATCGCATCTGTCCGCTCCAAACCTCCTGTGTGGTCTTGAACACGAAATTGGTGACATTGCCGACCTTTAATGAGGGGCGGATGGTGGCCCAGCGAATGGTTTGATAGTAGTCGGCGATGAAGATGATGCCGCTGGGATAAGCGAAATCGCGGCCGCCCAGGTCGGTGATGACACCGTTGGCCAAGTAGCTCATGTAGTCATGAAAACCCGATGTTCCCGCGATTTCGCGATCGATCCACGAGCTGGGGCACAACAAGTTGTTCTGTTTCAGGTTGCTGCCGCTGAAATAGGGCAGTGTGCGCTGCACCCAGTTGCCGCCGTCGGCGGGATTGGTGTCAGTGGGCCAGGGGTTGACCGTCATGCGATCGCCGCGCTGATAGGGGAACTGGCCTTCATTGTCGATCGAATAAGCGACAGCCGCCAGGATCAACTGTCGGGTGTTGCTCAGGCAGGCTGAGGTGCGTCCCGACTCACGGGTCTTGATCAGGGCCGGCAGCAGGATGGAGATCAGCAGGGCAATGATGCTGATGACGACCAACAACTCAATCAGTGTGAATCCTTGTCGGTGCTTCATGGTGTGATCTCCGTGATGAAGTCGGTAGGAGTTGCCGGGTCAGGAAAGGCGAAACCGCTGTGGCACGAGACTCACGCGAGCAGTCGTTTGTGATGGCAGTGGCGGCGCATCATGGCGGCACAACATCGCTGGTCGAGTCAGGCATGCTGAGAAAGCAAGCGAGTCAACGCCATCGGGCCGCCTTTACAACCTTTCAGTATTGAATACGCCAACATTTACCTGAACGGTAAAAAAGGGGTAAAAAAAGGTGTCAGGAACCTTTTTCACAGATTGCCTTTGTTTGCTGGTGAATTGAAAAAAGGTTCCTGACACCTTTTTCTCATGGGTCGCAGTGTGCGCTGCATTCGGCCGCTCACCACATGATCTTGCCCAGGCGTTCGGCCGAGGTGTACCCGCCGCTGCCTTCCTGTTTGTCTTGTCCCTGGATCAGCAGGCCGTAATCAGCGCTGGTCACGTCCGTCCAGTCGCGGTATTCACCGTGGCCGTCGAGGAATCCGTAGTTGCGCCCGCCCGTGCTATCGGCCATGGAGTCGACCGAGTCGCGGGTCATGTGCGGCTTGTTCCCGAGGTTCAAGCCGCTGCCGAAACGCATCCAGCCGGACCAGACCGCCTCGGTGCGGGGATCCAGGTTCGGGACTTGGATGGTGGGACGAGTGATCGACCAGTTGGTCAACCGGCGTTCCTCGGTAATCGCGACGACGCGCGACGGCATGGGGCAGTCGTCGCCGCCGAACATCGTGACCACGCCGTTGGCGTTGTAGGAGGTCCACCAGCTCTTGACCGATTGCATGCGGGATAATTCGTTCTCCTGCGTCGGGCACATGATCCGGGTCGATTTCTGCATGAACTTGCGCAGACGGTAGAGCCACGAGTCAACGCCGCCGTGGGAGGTGGAACTGTTGGGGTCGAGGCTGTGGATGGTGGAATCCAGGACACCGTGCTGGTAGGGGAAGGCCCCTTTCTCGTCCACGGAATAGGCTTTGCCGGCCACCGCGAGCTGGCGGACGTTGCTCAGACATGAGGTCATCCGGGCTGACTCCCTCGCCGCGGTCAGGGCCGGCAGCAGGATCGAGATCAGCAGGGCGATGATGCTGATGACGACCAGCAACTCGATCAGTGTGAATCCGTGAAGACGTTTCATGGTGTTATCTCCGTGAAAGTGTGGAGGGTGGCCAGGGGGACGTAAAACGCAAGGACCGCTGTGGCGCGATCCTCACGTAAGGAGTATCTGGCGTGTGCATCGGCTGCGGGGCGCGACGGGGCAGCACCAGCCCGCCGAGGCTCAGCACGATCGCGGCGGCCGGCTCGGGGATGGTCAGGCCGACCTGCTCAAGGGCCTGCGCGAAGCTGAGGTCGGGTGCACCGTTCTGGCCCCAGTGGTCGCCGAGGATCTGCAGGTCGGCGAGATTGACCAGCCCATCGTTGTTGAAGTCACCGGCCGACCAGTGGACGCCGCTGTCACCCCAGTGATCGCCGAGGATTTGCAGGTCGGCCAAATTGACCTGGTCGTCGAAGTTGGCGTCGCCGCCATGGACGAACGACTGGAAGCGATGGAAGGTGAAGAAGTTGGCGTTGTGGGCGCTGTCAGCGCCGCCCAGGCCGTCGGGATAGCCGGTGCGCGAGACCGCCACGATGTCGTTGCCGTCGAATTGCCAGTCCACGTACTGGAAGCCGATGTCCGCCACGTCCGAGAGGTCTTTGAGCAGCACGCGGGTGATCTGCCAGTGGACCAGGTCGTCGGAGCGCACCAGGGCGATCATGTTGCGGATGGTGCCTGGAATGCGGGTGGGGACGTAGTTTTCCGGGGTCACGACGTTGCTCAGAGCCCAGTAGCTGTCGGTGGCTTCGTGGTAGCGGATGACGAACTTCTTGGCCCCGCCGTTAAAGTCGATGATGTCTGCCGCGGGATTGAAGGTGATGCTGGTGGTGCTGGTGGTGTGGACGATGGCCGCTTTCTCGGAGGCGCCGGTGGGCCTATCCACGCGCAGGATGTTGACCACGTTGCCGCTGCGATCGACCACGGCATTGCCCTCGCGCCAGCCGACGAAGCCGTTGTTGGGCAGCCAGTTTTCCTGTCGCATGATCTGGTTGGTGAAGGACCAGTTGGCGGCGTTGAGCAGGTTGGCGGTGTAGTGGATGCTGGCCAAAGCGGCGCTCATGTCGTTGCTGTTGCCGGTGGTGCGGTCACGTGTTTCGAAGGTGCGCCACAGGCGGCCGTCTGTGACGACCACGGGCAAAGTGGAGGTGTGATAGCCGAGGGCGGAGCTGCTGGATTGCAGCAGGCCGGTGGTCGAGCTGGTGGGTGTGGTCCAGGTTGCTCCGGCGTTGGTGGAGCGTCGGATGGTCAGGTCGCCGTTGACGCGGTTGGTGCCGAACAGGTAGAGCACGTCCTGATGGACAAAGAGGCTGCCGTAGAACTGATTGGCGATGGTGGTGAGAAAGGTCCAGGTCTGGCCCTGGTCGGTGGAGCGATAGACTTTGCTGTTGGGCGCGGTGCTGGAGTTGGAGTTTGGGCCGAAGATATCGTGGCTGGCGACGTAGTCGCCGTTGGGCATGATGGCGATGGAGGGCGACCCGAGGTACAGGCCGCTGCTGGCCGGTGAATGGGCGATAACGACGCCGGGCACTTCGACGCCGTTGAAGAGGGTGGTCTGGGCCCGGGCCGCGGTGGACACAACGACAGCCGACAGCAGCATCAGCAGCACGATGCATGATCGTCGGGTTGTGCTGCGTTGAATCATCCAGTCACTCTGCGTCAGGAGGCAAAGCCCCCGGCAACGATCAGGTTGCAGGGGACGAGGAACGGACAAGTAGTTACTTGCGACGCCGCAGCAGCGCCATCGCGCCGACGCCGATCAGGCTCAAAGCAGCCGGCTCGGGGATGGAGACTTGAGCCAGGGCTTCATCGAACGAGACATCCGGCCCGACGCCGAAGCCCCAGTTGTCGCCGAGGATCTGCAGGTCGGAGAGGTTGACGATGTTGTCACCGGTGAAATCGGCTTCGGCCCAAGTGGCGGTGGTGGACTGCCAGTTGTCGCCGAGGATTTGCAGGTCGGAGAGGTTGACCAGGCCGTCACCGTTGGCATCGCCGGGATGGAAGCCGGCAACCAGGTACTTGTTGTAGAGGTAGCTTTCGACCTGGGACTGCTCGGTGGAATCGAGCACGCGGTTGTAGATCAGGACCTCGGCGAGCATGCCGTCGAAGTAGAAGCTGACCGTGGGTGCGCTGAGGGACGAACCGGAGCCGATGCGCGTGAACTGATGTCCGGTCGGGGCGCCATTTGCACCGGGTGCCGTGGCGGAAACACGGGTGTTGGTGTTGTCCACGACAATCACGCTCACGTAACCGCTGGTTTCGACAACCGAGTTATCCCAGATGCCGCCACCAACGTAGAAATCCGTGCTGTTGACGGTGTCGGCGCCGCTGGGCGTGGAGATAAAACCGTTGGTGGTGGTGCGGGCGTGCACGCGCAGTTGGTTGGCAAGGGAGCCGGAACCGGGCATGGTGCCCCAGGCGGCATAACTGGCCGTGGTGGTGCCGGGATCAGGGTTGATGTCCAGATACGCACCGTTGAGGATGCGGCCGTTGGCGAAGGTATCGGTCTGGAAAACGGTGTACCAGGTCAGGGTGCCGGTGTCGAAGTCAGTGGGATTGGAGGCGATGTCCAGGTAGCTGGTGGTGCCGTCGAAGGACAGCGCATCCAGGCCGCTGGGTGTGGCGCCGGCAGCGATCGCCGGCTGATTGGACGTCGAGGCTTGCAGCGCGTGGTTGCCGCTGCCGGACTGATCGTTCCAACTGGCGACCGTCGCGCCGTCGAGCGTCACATCGGAGGCATCAAACCCCGCGATCAGGCCGCTGGTCACCGGCGTACTCACAGTGGCCAGGGCGGGCAGGGCTGCGGCCAAAACACCGACCGCCATCCACGAGGTCAACCATGTTTTTGTTCTGCGAGTCATGCCAATCTCCTTTCAATGGTGAGAAATCGTTGCCGGCAACTTCATCTCAAGCCCAGCGACAACGTGTCGTCCGGGCATAGTCAAGATTCACCACGGTTCGGCCTCCACCAGCACCGGTTTGACGACCGTTTGCACGGTGCGGGCGTGATTCAGGTGATCCATGCGCCACACAAGCTGCTCGACGCCGCGTCGGCCCATGGTCACCGCCCCGATGTCAATCGTGGCCGGCTGCGGTTTCAGCGGCAGCAGATAGGCTCTTTCGTTGTTGCAGGAGATCACATCCAGATCGCGGCCCGGCTCCAGACCGCGCCGCTGCAGGGCCGCATACACCATGGCGGTCATCATGTCATTGGGCACGAACAGCCCGCGGATCGGCGGCTGATGATGCGCCAGTTGTTCCACCAGGTAATCGATGGCCTCACGCAGGGTGCGGGCGACCTGCGCTTCATCGGTGATCTCGATCGGTTGCGCATCGGTGAAGCGCGTCACCGGCGCCTGCTGGCGTCGGGCGGCGATCTCGAATGACTCGGCCCGCAACTGGTAGCCGTTCTTGTCGAACATGGCGCAGAGGAATCCCAACTGGCGATGTCCGCGCCGCAGCAGGTAGTCGGCCGCGAGCTGGCCGATGTGATCGTTGTTGTCCATCACCTTGTCACTGGGGTCGTTGGGATCGTTGCCGAAGCTGATGATCGGCAGAGTTCCTGGTTGATGACGGATGGCTTGCGAGGCGGGCAAACCCATCAGGATGACGCCCCTGACATCGCTGCGGATGGCGGAGCTGGGCCCATCGTACGGGCCGGTGCAGCGGATCGTGCGCACCTGCATGCCGTAGATGTCCGCCGTCTCGTGAATGCCTTCGAGCTGGGCCCGCAGGACGCCGGGCGAGTCGCGATACGAAGCCTCCGCGATGATCACCAAAACGGTGCCGCCGCGACGTTGGTTGCGGCGAGCAGATCGCGCGCGACGAGTGTTTCGTCGAATCGGGATGGAGGGCGCAGACGCCACGATGGGATTCAATGACCCAGGCATATGAACACCCAGCGCGGTTTCCGAGGTGTTGGTGTTGTGCATCGCTGACAAATCATTCTCCTGCCTTGTCTCATTACAATATACACGAAAATCACTTTTGGTCAACGATGATAAATGCGCAGTATTTTTTTATATAAATAATTTAATAGCAAAATATTATACGATATTGTTCAACTTAATTAGCTTACATTATAACGATTAGATTCAATTAATGTGCAATGTGGTAATTAAGCGATGGGGCTGGATCGACCTGGGCCGTGGTCCGGTGAATCAGCTACACTGGCGATCACATGAGCGCGCAGCGCGGGCCTAAAGTGAAAATGTCCATCGTGCAGCTTGCGCAACGGGCGGGCGTGTCGCACTCCACGGTCTCGCGGGTGATCAACGGCCGTGCGGGGGTGTCCGCCGAGTTGCTGGCGAAGGTGCAGCATGCCATTGAGGAGACCGGCTATCAGCCGCCGCCACCGTCGCATCGGCCCGGGCCGCGCCTCAACCGTCGCCGCACCGCCAACGCACGTCCCACCCGGCGACGACACAACGGCCAACACGTCATCGGCGTCGTCGTGCTCGAAGCCCACTATCGCTACACCGCCAGTCTGTTCGCTGCCCGCCTCAACGGCATCCAGCAACAGGCGGCTGAGTACGGCTACAGCGTGCAGGTCTTCTACGTGGATCAGACGCACAAGATTCCCGACGCCATCCGCCAGCGCCGCGTGGACGGCTTGATCTTTGATGGGCCAAGTTCTTCGCCGCTGGTCGAGGCCATGATGGCCTATGCGCCTTCCATCTGGTCCGGCTCACACCAGGATCCCAGCGGCATGAAGGTGCTGGCCGGCAATTACCTGATCGGACGGATGGCGGCCGAGTATCTGTTGCGACGCGGTCACAAGCAACTGGGATTTCTTGGCGTTCAACACAGCTATCCCGCCTTCCCCGCCCGCGCCGAGGCTTTCGAGGCCACCGCCCTTCGCGCCAATGCCAGGGTGCAGTGCTGGACGGATGACGAGCCGCATCTGCTTATCGGTTCGGAAGAAGAAATGATGCAGATGAGGCGCGGTCTCGATCAACAGGTGGCCCGCCTGGCGGAAGCCAAAACGCAGGTGACCGGACTGTTCGTGCCCAGCGACATGATGACCTGCGTGGTGTACGCCTCGCTGCGCGACCGCGGCATCCAGCCGGGGCGCGACATCGACATCATCTCCTGCAGCAACGACCGGCCGTACCTGATGGGCCTGCGCCCGCAGCCGGCCACCATCGACGTGGGCGCGGAACTGATCGGGCGCAAGAGCGTGGAGTTGCTGCTATGGAGCATGAACCGCGGCCGCGAAGACCGTGAGGTTCACCTGACCGTCGAGCCGGTGCTGATCGAGCCGCGCCAGTGGTAAGACGATCAGAATCCAGTTGAATGCGTGCTTGATCCGGCCCTTCGTCGCCGACTCCTCAGGGCGCGGCGTCGTTTTGCTTGCCGGCGCATGATGATGGGGATCAGGCTCGTGCGGCAACGCGGCGGCGGGAGCGGCGCGACGGCAGAATAAACACCAGCGGGATCGTCAGCAGAAACAGCACGGCCAGGATCAGCGAGGCGTCGTTGTAGGCCATCATGCGGGCCTGGCTGTTGATCATGCGATCGACCAGGCTCATGACCAGTTGCGGCACTTGCGCGGGGTTGGCGCCGTGGGCGACCAGGGCGCCGGTGGCCTGTTGATAAGCAGAAACGAACAGCGGGTTGGTGTCGCTGACATGGGCGGCCAGTTGCACGTGATGGACCTGCTGTTGTCGGGCGATAACGGTGGCGATCAGGGCGTAGCCGATGTTCCCGCCGACGTTGCGACAGAGGGTGAAGATGCTGGTGGCCTCGGTCATTCGAGAGCGTTCGACGGTGCTGAGGGTGATGGTGGAAAGGGTGACGAAGACGAAGGGCATGCCGGTGCCCATGAGCATGAGCGTGGGCACGAGGTTCCAGAACCCGCAGTGCAGGGACAGGTGTGACAGTTCGAGCATGGACCAGAACACGATGCCCAGGCCAAACAGGATCAGCAGACGAGCGTCCACGTATTGATAAATCCAGCCGACCAGGGGCAGGCAGAGCAGCAACGTCATGGCGCGTGGCGCCAGCACGAGGCCGGATTCCAGGGCGGGATAGCCGAGCAATTCCTGGGTGAACTGGGGGAGGATGAAGGTGGAGCCGAACAATCCCAGGCCGAACACCAGCCCGATCAGCGACCCGGTGGACAAGGGCAGATTCTTAAGCAATCGGATGTCCAGCACAGGGTGTGGCGCCCGCAGTTCCCACCAGATCAGCACGAGAATGGCGGCCAGGGTCAGCACGGTCATGGTGGTGATCCAGGAGGATTGGAACCAGTTGTTCTCCTGGCCGCGCTCCAGCACGATCTGCAGGGTGGTCAAGATCAGCGAGAGCAGGACGATGCCGATCCAGTCGATGCGGGCGACGCCGCGGCGCAGATAGGGCGGGTCGTGTACGTAAGCGGAGACGAAGAACAAGCCGACGACGCACACCGGCACGTTGATGAAGAAAATCCAGGGCCAGCCATAGTCATCGGTCAGCCACCCGCCGAGGATCGGCCCGATGGCGGGCGCCAGGACGACGCCCATGGAGTAAACAGCCATGGCCATGCCCTGTTCCTCCTCGGGGAACGATTCGCGCAGGATGGCCTGGGACAGCGGGATCAGCGCTCCGCCGCCGATGCCCTGGATGATGCGGAAGATGATCATCTGGGTGAAGGTCTGCGAGCAGCCGCAGAGGATCGAGCCGACGGTGAACAGGGCGTAAGACAGCAGGTACAGCCGCTTGCGCCCGATCAGGGCGCTGAGCCAGCCGGCCAGGGTGGTCAGGATGATCCCGGCGATGGCGTAGGCGGTGGCCACCCAGGTGATGGCCGACATGGTGGTGCTGAAGCGGCCCATCATGTGCGGCAGGGCCACGTTGACCACGCTGATGTCCATCACCACGATGAACGTGCCGAACATCACGGTCAGGGCCACCACCCACTTGTCTACGGCAGGATGATGCGTCTGCGGTGTCATGGCGTCAGCGCGGCTTCGGATTCAGTTGTATTCTGCTGCACCGTGATGTCGATCTGCGGCACCACGCTCATGCCCGGGGCCAGGTGATAGCGCTGCACGTCCGGCGGATCGCTGAACACGATCTTCACCGGCACGCGCTGCACCACCTTCACGTAGTTGCCCGTGGCGTTCTCCGGCGGCAGCAGACTGAAACGCGCCCCCGTGCCGCGCATCACGCTGTCCACACGACCGGCGAAAGCGTGATCGTCGTAGGTGTCCACGTACATCGTCACCGGCTGGCCGACCTGGATGTCCGCCAGTTGCGTTTCCTTGTAGTTGGCGATCACCCACACGGCGGCGGGCACCACGGTCATCAGGTTCTGGCCCGGCTGCACGTACGCGCCGGGCTCGACCGATTTCCTGGTGATCCAGCCGTCAGCCGCGGCGGTGATCTTCGTGTAGGACAAGTCGAGCTCCGCCTGCTGCACCGCGGCGCGGGCGGCTTCCACCTGGGCCTGCAACACCGGAATGCGGGCCCGGCTGACCGCCACCTGCTGCGGCGCGGTCAAGGCACGCTGCAAGGCTGCTTCATTGGAACTCACCGAGGCTTCAGCTTCAGCTACTCTGGATTTGGCGGCTGCAATCTGCTGTGTGGCGGCGGCACATTCAGCATCGGCGGCGGCGGCGGCGAGCTTGGCGTGCTCCAGGTCCTGCTCGGTGATGACATCCTGCTCGAAAACGCGCTGATACCGGCTGTAGTCGCTGTGCGCCTTGTCCGCCAGCGATTGCGCCACAGCCAACTGGGCCACGGCCTGCTCCACCGTCGCTTGCGCCGCTTCGAGCGCAGCTTTCGATTCGGTCAGTCTGGCCTGTGCTTCGGCGGTGTCGGCCGCGGTGGTCGATTCGGTCAGCGTGGTGTCCAGCGGCGCGGCGTCCAACTGGGCTTCGGCAACTTCCAGGGCCGCCTGAGCCTGCGCCAACTGCGCCTGCAGAGGCGCCGGGTCCAACTCGACCAGAAGCTCGCCCGCCTGCACCTGCTGATTGTCCTGCACGTGCACGGCCAGCACGTGGCCCGCCACGCGCGGACTGATGGGCATGATGTGGCCTTCGATGAAGGCATCATCGGTGCTGGCGTGATGCAGCCAGTGGATGTACCACGGGATGCCGAAGATCGCGCCGCCGGCGAGCAGGATCAGCATCACCACCAGGGCGACGATGCGGCGTTTGCCGTTGGAGCCGTTGGCGGGCGCGATTGGAATCTCGGGGGTTGGTGAACTGGTCATTTCAATTCGTGCTTTCGTCATCGAGGCCGGGCGGTGCGAACATCAGATCCACAGGCTGGGCGATGCGGTCCAGCTTCAAACGTCCCACAGCCCGGATCAGTTCCAGGCAGCGAATGGTCGAGTCATCACGGGCGGTGGCAAGTTCCAGGCGGGCGGCCAGCATGTCATCCAGGGCAATCAGGCGTTCGAGGTTGGTCGTCAGCCCGGCGCTGAACATGGCCTCCGCCTGCCCGAAGGCTTCTGCGGCAGCGCGTTCCTGCACCAGCAATTGGTCCACGCGCCGGCGGGCGCTGCTCCAGTCGTCCCAGGCGATGGCCACCTGCTGGCGCACCTGGCGGGCGATCAGCGTCTCGGTCAGCTTGGCCTGCCGCAGCCGGGAAAATGCGCTGCGCACGTCGGCGTGAACCAGCCCGGCACTGAACAGCGGCACGTGCAGCTTCACCACCGACAGCCAGTCGACGTCGGTGGGAAACGACTCGCGATCCAGGAAATAGGTCAGGTCCAGTGACACCGACGGGAAGTACCCCGCCCAGGCAGCCTTCAGCGCGGCCGAGGCTGACTCGATGCGCGACGCGGCCGCGGACAGGTCATCGCGCTCGGCGTAAGCGATGTCGATCAACTGCTCGAAGTCGGGTTCATCAACAGGCGCGTCAAACGTATCGCTGAGCGGACCATCGACGCGCGTTTCGCCGATCAGCGTCGCCAGCACGGTCCGGCCGCGCTGCACAGCGTTACGGGCGTCGATCAACTGCACGCTAGTGCGGGCGACCTGGGCCTCGTTCTGCGATACGTCCAGTTTGCGCCCGATGCCGGCCTCGGCCATGGTCCGGCTGTCAAGCACGCGCTGCTGCTGCAGCGCCTGCGAGCGCGTCAGCACATCCACCCGCTGCTCAGAGGCCAGTATGTGGTAGAAGGTCTTCGCCACGTCCAGCAGCACCTGCTGTTGCGCGTCCAGCAGTTGGGCGGCAGCGGCGCGGGAATAGGCATCAGCAGCGCCCACGGCCGCGGCATCCTGGATGGGATTCAGGTCCAACTCCGCTTCCAGCGGCACGTCGAGCGTGTGCGTGGGTGAGATTTTGTTGACGAAGGGATTGCCCGCGCCCATGGCGGTCTTGTCGCGCAGGCTGTAAGTGGGCGTGAGATTGACCGTGGGCAGGAACGCGGCCGCGGCCCGGTCCTTGGCGATCAGGGCCTGCAGGTAATCTTCGCCGGCGATGGCCAGTGATTCGTTGTGGTAGTTGGCCAGGCGCAGGGCGGTCAGCAGGTCGAGCGGCTGCTGAGGATCGTAGGTCGGTGCTTGCGGGGTTGTTTGTGGTCCGTCGAGCAGATCGCGATAGGCGGCAATCTCCTGGTCCTGATCGACGGCGCAACCGGGCGACAGCATGGCCAACAGCAGAAGCATGATGGTGCAAGTGATGCGTTTCACGGGCGATCAGTCTCCCGCGCCAGCAGTCCGCTGGTGATCAAGCGCATCAGATGTTCGATCAGCAGCTTGCGGCTGGGTAATGTTTTGGAAAACAGCATGACGGAGCGCAGCATGCCGGGGATGAACAGGGCGGTCAGCTCCGGGTGCGGATCGCGCAGCGAGCCGTCGGCGACGCCGCGTCGGATGGCCTGCTCCAGCATATCGTAAAGCTGCTGCAGGCGAGCGCTGCGGACCGAGGTGCGCGATGGCGCGGGCACGAAGCGCATCAGTTCGAAAAGCTGCGGGTGTTGCAGGGCGTGATCGACCAGGGCGGTGACGATGATGCGCAACGTGCGGGTCGGTTCGTGCTCCGCTTGGTTGAGTTGCCGCTGCAGGGTTTCCACCAGGCGCGTGATGCCGTCGTTGAGCAGGCTGGCGAACAGGCACTGCTTGTTGTCGAAGTAGGTGTAGAGCGTGCCCTTGCCGACGCCGGCCTGCGCGGCGACGTCCTCCAGGCGCACTTCGTGGTAGGGCCGGGTGGCGAAAAGGTGCTCGGCGGCGTCCTGGATCTTGCGTCGCTTGGCCTCGTCCAGCGTCTGCATGAAAGCGTGTCCTTGCGGCGGCGGCGGGAGGGCGGATCGGCTCGGCCAATACTGACCGGTCAGTCGGTATTGTAACACGCCTTCGGGTTGCGGACAAACGGTCTGAATCCCGCCGGCCAATTGTTCCAGCCCGGCCACTACACTGTGATCGGGCCCGTCCCCGGCGTCGGCAGGCGGGTTGGCCAGGTGCTTGCGGATCACACCCCATGCAGGACGGACCCAAACTGATCGATCTGGAGGCCGCCACGCGGCTGGTCCGCCGGGCGGTGGACCCCGGGCTCACCGTCACCGCCATGCGACCCCTGGCCGGCGGCATGATCCATCAGGTCTGCCTGCTGGAAACCGATGGGCAACCGGCCGGCATCGTGATCAAGCTGGGCACCGTCGAGCAGCAGGATTCATTGCAGCGGCAACGGGCGGTGCTGGACTGGTATCGCCTGCACGCCAACATTCCCGTACCCCGGGTTTACAGCGTCGTGCAACCGCTGGAGGGATTCGTCGGCTCGGCGTTGCTGATGGAGCACCTGCCGGGCGTGAACCTGTCCGATGCCCGTCTCAGTGACGCGGGCAAGCGGCACGTGCAGCGAGAACTGGCTCACTACGTGATCGCGCTACACGCTCATGTCGGGTCGCACTTTGGTTCGGCCATGGAGGACGAGGGGCGTTACGACACCTGGATCCAGATGTTCCGTCCCATGCTCGAACACAACTATCAGCAGGTGATGTATCAACTGTCAACGCGCACGCGCAGCATCGTGTTCGATCTGATCGAGCGGCTGGAGCGATTCTTTCATCCGGCGGACGTGTGGCCGGCCCTTTGTCACGGCGATCTGTGGGCGACCAACATCCTGGTTGACGATCAGCATCCCGATCGGCCGCGCATCGTCGGCTTCGTCGATTGTTCAGCGATCTACTGCGATCCGGAATACGAGCTGTCTTACCTGCAACTGTTTCACACCGCTGACGAGCAGTTCTTCCATCTCTATCACCGGGCCTATCCCCGCCGGCTGGGCTACGAAAAGCGCTTCCGCATCTACTGGCTGAACACCATGCTGCTGCACCTGCACCTGTTCGGCGAGCAGTACCGGCGGACCTGTGACGAACTGGCCCAGCAGGTCAGCCAGATGAAGTAAGGGATGTCTGAAAACCGGCAAGCTCGCCCGATTCCTCTTCGCGACGGCCGGTAAACCGGCCTCAGCCGGGGTTGTTGAGAGATCGCCTTGCTTTACCAGCAGGTTACCCTCATAATTTGCGGCGAGGGTGACAGGTTCTGTCACCGCTTATCCCGGACAGCCCGCTCGCGACGGGTCAGTTCCGAGGCGCTGTCGGATGGGGGTTCGATGTGACCAATCGTCATGCCATCCTCGCCGGGGTGTTGGTTTGCGGAGCGTGGTGGTCCTGCGCCGCGCTGGGATCTGCTCATTTCAGCGAGTTGTTTCTGGCGGGAGTCTCGGGCAGTCCGACACCCAATGCGGTGGAACTGGCGTCGCTGGATCAGCTCAGCGAGTCGGCGGTGGACCTGGTGGTGCTGGACGCGGCGGCGGACCATCCCGGGCGTGTGCTGCAGGTGGTCACCGTGCCCACCAGTCAGCCGCTGCTACTGATCAGCGACCAGGACTGGCCGCCGTTGTCCTGGTTTTCGCCGTTATCGTCGGCCGCCGTGAAGCTGGAGCAGTTGGATTCAGCAGCGGATACGAACTGGAACTTCGCATTCTCGCGCACATTGATACTGTTGGATCGTCGCACGCGGCTGGTGGCCGGGGGCGGGACGTTGAGCTTACAGCAGGATTTGCTCGATGGGGCGCAGGTGTTGGACCTGCTGACCTTCAAGCGTGTTCGCAGCACGGTCAGCTTCGCCGGCGAGCCGATCCTGGACAGTGCCGATGGTTATGCGATCAGTCGGCCGTATGACGCCAGCGGGCACCCCGGGTCGGCGCTGATCGGCCAGGCCGAGGTGTGGGGTCATCTGACCGGGTTGCAGCCGGCTTATCTGTTGACGCCGGGCCTACCCAATCCGATCTGGCCGGGTCATACGCCGGAGCCGGCCGGGGGAGCGATTCTGTTGGCGGCGGGAGCATTGTTTTGGGTCAGACGGGGGCCTATCATGGACAGATATGGCCGCTGAAAAGCCCACGCCCGACAAGAGCCTGCATCGGCTGGTGGCCGAGGTGATCGAGCGCATTCGGCCGGCGGTGCGGGATGATGGCGGCGACCTGGAACTGGTGGGCATCACCGAGGACAAGGTGGTTCAGGTTCGCCTGCACGGGGCCTGCGTGGGTTGTCCTTCCAGCACCATCACGCTTCAGATGGGCATCGAGCGAAACCTCAAGGCCCTGGTGCCGCAGATCACTGCCGTGGAACAGGTGCCGTAGGAGGGGTGAGGGGTGAGGCTTGAGGCCTGAGGGGACAAGCCTCAAGCCTCAAGCCCCAAGCCCCAAGCCCCAAGCCTCACCCCCTCAAGCCTCAGGACTCAAGCCTCAGGACTCCACCCCATGCTCGCACTGACCCGACGCGTCGGCGAAGAGGTCGTCATCGGCGACCCGGCCAATCCCCTGGGCTTCATCCGTGTGGTGGAGATTCACGGCGACAAGGTGCGCCTGGGCTTCGACTTTCCCCGCCAGACGCAGATCAATCGCCGCGAACTGGCCGATCAGAAAATCCGTGACAGCAAGCCACAGCCGCCCGGGGCGTAAACGATTGACAGGTGCGTTGGGTTTTCGCTGTGTCAGAACGCTTCGACCAGCAGTTTGATGCCGGTGGCGACCATCACCACGATCATGAAGATGAAGATGAGATTCTGACCGCGGCGGATGGCCAGGTGGGCGCCGACGATGCCGCCGAGGAGGTTGCCCCCTGCCATGACCAGTCCGGGCAGCCAATGCACCTGGCCCACAGCGATGAACACGATCAGGGCGATCAGCGTGACCAGGAAACCCATGACGTTCTTGATGGCGTTGGCGTTGAGCAGTTCGCGGGCGTGGAACAGGCTCATGCCCACCAGCATCAGCAGCCCGAAGCCCGCCTGAATGAACCCGACGTACAGGCCGATGGCGAAGAACATGACGATCTCAGCCACGGGCGAGGTCTTCGGTTTGCGCTCGGGTTTCAGCAATGTCTGCGGCCGCAGGCAGAAGAAGATGGCCATCAGCAGAAACAGCGCCCCGAACACGCCGCGAAAGACATCCTGCGGTAAGCGAGCAGCCAGCAGCGCTCCGCAGGGGGAGCCGATCAGCAGCGGCACCAGCATGCGCGGCAAGGCCCGCTTGTCGATCAGGCCGTGCCGGTGGAACACGCGGGCAGCGGCGGCCGAGGAGGTGAGGATGGCGATGCGGTTGGTGCCGTTGGCGATCTTGGGATCGAGCCCGGCCACGTACATCAGCACCGGCAAAGTCAGAAACGATCCGCCCCCGGCGATGGTGTTGACGATGCCGGCAATAAAACCGGCCACGACAAGCACGGGGTAGAGCAACCAGGGGTCGAGTTGGGCGAGGGTGCTAAGCATGGTCGAGGGAAACAGGAACCGCAGATTACGCGGATTTCACAGATTCAGAAAAGAATGGAAGCCACGAAGGCACGAAGAACACGAAGTTAACACAAACTACAGATCATTTCTTCGTGTCCTTCGTGCCTTCGTGGCCCAATTTGTTTCTTCCTAAATCTGTGAAATCTGCGCAATCTGTGGTTAAAAATACCTCCCCCATAGCGGACGCAGGCGTTCGATTTCCTGCGGATCGATCTTCGACTTGTCCGACCAGATACCCAGGGCCAGCGCGCTGTGGGCGGGGCTCGCTTGATTTTCGAGAATGCTCACGTCGGCCAGGGCCTGCTTCATCAGGCGCAGGTTGGCGTCGGCCGCCTTGTTCAGGTTGCCGATGATCTCGGCCAGCAACGCTTGCGGGCTGCTACTTCCGGGGGCACTTCCGGGGGTCCAGCAGTCGTAGTCGGTGGGCATGGCGATCAGGGCGTAGGCGATCTCCGCTTCCCGGGCGAGCTTGGCCTCCGGCATCACCGTCATGCCGATCAGGTGGCCACCCCAGTTGCGGTGCAGTTCGCTCTCCGCTCGCGTGGAAAAAGCGGGGCCTTCCATGCAGACGTACGTGCCGGTCTTGTGGACTTTGGCCCGCAGGCCGGCCGCGGCGCTCAGCAGCCACTTTCGCATCACCGGGCAGAACGGCTGAGCGAACTCCACGTGCACCGCAGCCTTCTCATAAAACGTATTGGCCCGCCGATACGTTTTGTCGATCACCTGATCGGCGATGACCAGCTCGCCGGGATGAATATCCTCGCGCAAGCTGCCGACGGCTCCGCTGGCCAGGATGTGCGTCACGCCCAGCATTTTGAGGGCGAAGATGTTGGCGCGATAGGGCACGGCCGAGGGATTGAACGTGTGCCCGATCCCGTGGCGTTGCAGCAGGGCGATGTCGAGGTTGTGCCAGCGGGTGAGCGTGATGGGCGCGGAGGGTTTGCCGAAGGGCGTATCCAGATCGCGCGTTTCGCCTGCTTCCAGGCCAAGTTTATCGCCCAGTCCGCTGCCTCCGATGATGGCGATTTTCATGGGGAGGATTCTACCGGACGCGGCAATCCGGGGCTTCGCTGCGCTCAGCCCTCGGCGTCCCCCCGATTCAAGCTTCAACCTCCAGGGGACGCCGAGCCCTGAGCGCAGCGAAGGGCCGGATTCCGTGGTACATTCGCCCTCATGCCTTCTCCGGGACTTATCTGGTGGCACCTGATCCTCAACACCCACTGCTCCTGGCTCCACGGCGATCCGCGCGGCTTCCGTTCACGCGATCACCGCATCCATTCCAGCGGTGACTACAAGCATCGGCCGCCCCCAGCCGAGCATGAAGGTCTGCGCCGCTTTCACCAGCAGCGCTCGCAACCCGCCATCCGCATCCCCCAACATCTCCAACCCATCATCGGTGAACGTATCGTCAGCAAGGCTCGGGATCAGGGGTATCGCCTGCTGTGTTGTCCTGCGGTGTCACGCACGCCCATGGTCTGGTGGAACTGGCGGACGATTACATGCTGGCAAAGAAGGTCATGGCCTCATGGAAGTAGGCGGGTTCGCATGCGGTGAGGGCGGATCTGCCGGGGCGCGTCTGGGCCCAATCGGGCACACCCGTTGCGGTGCGCACGCGATCACACTTCGAGCAGGTGTATCCGTACATTCTGGACCATGCCCGGAAAGAGAACGCATGGGTGTGGGAGTTGGATGCGGCTGCGGGGGTGGCGCAATGGTAGGGGAAGGTATCCGTCCCTTCGCTGCGCTCAGGGCTCGGCGTCCACCCGGAAGTGGCAGGCTTTGATCGGAGGGACGCCGAGGGCTGAGCGCAGCGAAGCCCCGGATTCGTTGCGTAAGGTAGAATCACTCGCATGGATGCAGGCCAGTTCCGCGAGTTGGTCATGGCGGAGATGGATGCGGTGTATCGCATGGCGATGCACCTGGCGCGGCATCCGCAGGACGCGGCTGACCTGGTGCAGGAAACGTATCTCAAGGCTTTCCGGGCGGCCCACAGCTTCCAGTTGCAGGATGGCAAGGGTGTGCGGCCGTGGCTCTTCAAGATCCTGCACAACAACTTCTACAGCCGGCTGGAGCTGCAGCGGCGTGAGCCGACGCTGGGCGATGATCTGCCGGAGCCGGCGGCCGACAGCCCCATCGATCAGCCGGCCCCGGCCTGGGACCTGGAGCACCTGGACTGGGAGCAGGTTGACGATCGGCTGAAGGCAGCCATCGATCAGTTGCCCGAGCACTACCGCCAGGTGCTGCTGTTGTGGGCGGTGGAAGGGCTGAAATACCGGGAAATTGCGGATGTGATGGGGGTGGCCCTGGGCACGGTGATGAGCCGGCTGCACCGGGCCCGGGTGCAGTTGAGCCAGCAGTTGGTGGATTTAGCTGCCGAACGAGGCCTGACGATGGAATAGTTGACCCGCTGGTTCGGTTGAACCCACGGGAGCTGAGGAAAATATCGATCAATGTCCGATAAGCAGTCACCGATCACCGACATGAAGCGGATCGCCGCGTTCGCCGACGGCGAACTGAGCGGGCAGGACAATCTGGACCTGCTCGAGCAGTCGCAGCAGGACGCCAGCGCGGCCAAACGGATTCGCCATCAGCAGCAGTTGCTGCGGGCCTGTCGGCGGGTGATGCGTGAACCGATGGGCTGTCCGGAGGACCTGCGGCAGCGCGTCGCGGCCATGGCCGAGCAGCAGATGGCCCCGGCCGACCATAGCCCCGCCGTGCTGGCCCGCATCGGTCGCTGGATTCCAGCCGCCATCGCCGCCCTGTTGCTGCTGGCGGCTGTCGGCGTTTATCAGTCGGCGCCCCATTCTCAGCAGGCGACCGAACTGTTTCCCGTCAGCCTGGTCGATCGATTCGACGGCCGACACCATCTCTGCTCGCAATCCATCAGCAACATGATCAGCGACCCCGACCTGCCCAACAATCTCGATCAACTGCCTGAAAAACTGCAGGAAAAACTGGGCCAACCCGTGCCCGGCCTGGACCTGTCGGCCGTGGGGTACACGTTCCAGGCGGTCGGCCGCTGCTCCATCCCCGGCGACAATGCCGTCCACCTGATCTACAAGGCTGACGCTTCCACCGACCACGAAGACGCGATCAGCCTCTGGATCCGCGCTGACGACGGCCGGCTGCCCATCGAGCCTGGCCGCCTCCACGCCAGCTACGGCTCACATCGCAACGAAAAACTGCTGGTCTGGCGCCACGGCGGCATGGTCTTCTACCTGCTGGGCGATGACCCCAGCCAACTGGAAGCCGTCGCCCAGGCTTTATGAGCCCATCAGCGGCGTTTTTTGCGTGTTTTTCACGGTTCAGGCACTATTGACCTGCCCCTGCGGTAGCCGATATACTTTACCGTCTATGTTCGCCTCCACGCACCTGCTCCTGGTCGTCGCCGTTAGCTGAGCGGAAGAACCGCGCCCATCGCCTCCAGACGACCCGCAGGCAACCTTCGACATCGCATTCGACTTCGATCAAACCTCACCGTTTTACAGGTGTTTTGTCCCATGACCGCCAATCCCAAACTGCGTGCCACTGAGATCGCGTCCATTCACCACGGCCAACGTAGCGATCGCTACACGGGCATGACCGGAGCACAGATTTTCCACGAGTTGATGCGCGAGCACGGCGTGGAGTGCATCTTCGGCTATCCCGGCGGAGCGATTTTGCCGGTGTTTGACGCGATCCACAACTCGCCGCACTTCACCTTCATCCTCAGCCGCCACGAGCAGGGGGCCGGCCACATGGCTGAGGGTTACGCCCGCGCCACCGGCAAGGTGGGCTGCGTGCTGGTGACCTCCGGCCCCGGCGCCACCAACACCGTCACGCCCATCCAGGACGCCATGATGGACGGCGTGCCCATCATCGTGTTCAGCGGACAGGTGGCCACCAGCGCCATCGGCTCGGACGCTTTCCAGGAAGCGGACATCACCGGCATCACCCGGCCGTGCACCAAGTGGAACGTGCTGGTCAAGCGCGTGGAGGACATTCCCCGCGCCATCAACCAGGCATTCATGATCGCCACCAGCGGTCGGCCCGGCCCGGTGCTGGTGGATCTGCCCAAGGACGTGACCGCGGACGTGTTGCGCAGCGCCTGCTATCCCGAGCCGCACCTGCCCGGGTATCACATCCGCGAAGCGGGCACTTCCAGCGAGATCGAGCGGGCTGCGGACATGATCAACAACGCCAAGCGCCCGCTGTTCTACGTGGGCCACGGCGCGATCCAGGCCGGGGCGTATGACATCCTGCGTCAGTGCGTGGATGCTGCCAACATCCCGGTGACCACCACGCTGCTGGGCCTGGGCGCTTTCGACAGCCACGACCCGCGCTGCATGGACATGCTGGGCATGCACGGCTCAGCCTACGCCAACTGGGCGGTGCGCGATGCGGACGTAATCATTGCCGTGGGCGCCCGTTTCGACGACCGCATCACCGGCAACCCACGGAAGTTCGCCCCGGCGGCAAGAGAAGCTGAGAGGCTGGGCAAGGGCGGTTTCATCCACTTCGAGATCGCGCCGGAGAATATCAACAAGTCCATTCCGGTGACCATCGGCGTGGAAGGCGATGCCCGCAAAAACCTCGAACTGCTGCTACCGCTGCTCAAGCACAGCCCGCGCAAGCAGTGGTTTGATCAACTGACCAAATGGAAGCGGGAATACCCGTTTGCCTACGAGCAGGACGAGCGTGAATTCCATCTCAAGCCGCAGGCGGTGATCGAGGAACTCAATCGCCAGACCGGCGGCGAGGCGCTGATCACCACGGGCGTGGGTCAGCACCAGATGTGGGCCGCTCAGTTCTACAAGTTCCGCCGGCCGCGGCAGTGGATCACCTCCGGCGGCTCGGGCACCATGGGCTTTGGTGTGCCCGCTTCCATCGGGGCGCAGCTCGGCCTGATGCTGGAAGCGAAAAAGGCCGGCGCCAAGCCGATGCCCGTGATCAACATCGACGGCGACGGCAGCTTCTCCATGACCGCCATGGAGATGGTGACCGCCGCCCAATACAAGATCCCCGCCAAGACCATCATCCTCAACAACGATTTCCAGGGCATGGTCAAGCAGTGGCAGGACCTGTTCTATCAGAAGCGCTACAGCCACACGGAGATGCACAATCCCAACTTCAGCGCCTTGGCTGATGCGATGAACTGCAAGGGCTTCCGCCTGACCAGTGCCGCCGACCTGCCCAGGGTGATGGCTGAATTCCTGGCCCACGACGGCCCGGCCGTGCTCGACGCCCTGGTCGAGAAGCACGAGCACGTGTACCCCATGATGCCCGCGGGCAAGACCGTGGACGACATGGTGCTGGGGCCGGCCAAGAAGGCGTAAAGAAAACAGTTCGCGCATTGAGTATTTAGGCTTGCGTAGCTACACTGGTTACGATCTTTTGGGGGTGCTCAACGCAAAATGGATACATGTATTCCAGTGCCAGAAACGTCCACAGTTAATTCCCTGCTCATCGCGGAACGTGTGTTCCGTGACGATGTAACTGGCGAATGGATTATTGCGGGGGTCTTTAACGAACTCCACGTTAACCAGATACCTGCTGCGTGTGACCGAATTGATGTTTTCTTCCAGCTCACCAATGTGGGGCGCAAGGTTGACCTGCACTTACGAATTGAACATGCCGATACAGGCGATGTAATTGGAAATCTCGGTGGTCCAATAACAGCATCCGATCCGTTACGTGTAGTGGAGCAACGTGTTGCATTGCGCAACGTGCCCTTCGCTAAAGAGGGCAAATATTGGATTCAACTGCTCAGCCACGAGGAAATCTTGACCCAGGCGCCCTTACATGTAACATTGATGAGGGATGATGCTAATGATTCCGACAAAGATTAAAACATCCAGTGAGTCGCGGTCAGAGTGGCAAGGGCGAATCATCCAAAGTCAAGCAGGGCTTGAAGTCATTCTTGACGGCAAGGAGTTGGCTGCCGCAAACTGTCCTGCGATTGATTCACTCAAGCGACGCCATCAGGCAAGCGATCAATCATGGTTGAAAGATTGGTTGCGTGATGACGCCGATCCCACGCTACCAGACTAATTCCGTTCATGGCATAATGTCTGTGTGATACCGGGCGAAATCTATACATTTGGCAGAGGTCGATCCGCTACATGGCGGTCCTCCCAAAGGTCGCTACGTTGTCGTGGTGACGCGCAGCGATGACACGGGGATGGACTTGCCATTGTATGTCGTAGCGTGTTCTTCTTCCGTCAGGCCGGAGCAGGTGGAGGCCGGACAAGCGGTCGAATTGCCTTGGAACCGCCAGGGTCTGGCGCGGACTTGATTTCGCAGGCCGACTTGGGCGATCCCTGCCTGGATGCTCCGGGTTCGTCCATCCCAGCTCGGCCGCCGCATCGGGCACGTCCCAAGCACGAAGCTCGAAGAAATTATTTCGAGTCTCCCCGCTGACCCAAGCAGCGATATGTCGGAAACCTGAACGACGCACTAGAGCATTCCTATTCCAAGTGTAGCGTGTAGCCGCAGTGGGTGAAGCAGTGCTGGGCGTCGGCGGCGGTGACTTGGTCCAGCACCGATTGCATGGTGCTCCACAAAGCGTCGCGGGTGCGGCAG
>JADLFV010000057.1 GCA_020849625.1 Phycisphaeraceae bacterium | reverse complement strand
CCGCGAAGTTGAACCTGCAGTGCCACCTCGTCCTCTGCCGCCGCTACGGACAGGCCGAGGACCAGGGCAATTGCCTGCTCATGCGGCTGTTCGGCGCGCATATCCACTGGTACGACGGGCCACTGGGCGAAGCCTATGAATCCCACAAACGCGAACTGCGGGACAAACTCAAATCGCAGGGCCGCAAACCGTATGTGATCAACTATCCCACATCGGAAATCCTCGGCACCATCGCCTTCGTCAGCGCCGCGGTGGAACTGCATGAACAATGCCTCGCCCTGAACTGGCGACCCCATGTCGTGACCATGGCTGCCGTGGGGTCCACGCAGTCCGGTCTGCTGCTGGGCCTGCGCTGGCTGGGATGGAGCGCCCGCGTGATCGGCTACAGCCCGCTGCGCGAGGAGTTTCCCGTGGTGCAGACGCTGCGCGACAGCATGGCGGCCGCGGGCAAACGGCTCGATCTGCCCAACCCCGTCACCGACGCCGACATCCTCAGCGTCACCGATTTCGTCGGCGAAGGCTACGCGAAAACCACCCGCGACAGCATGGATGCGATGAGCCGGATGGCCCGGACCGAAGGCGTCCTGCTGGACCCGGTGTACACCAGCAAAGCCATGGCGGGCACGCTGGCGTGGATGGCTGACGGCCGGATCGACGCCCATGCCGACGTCCTGTTCGTCCACACCGGCGGCGTGCCGGCCATCTTCGCCTACAACCAGCCTGTTCTCCAACATCTGGCCAGCGCCCAGGAGTCCACACCATGCACCGGATCGGTCTGATCGGCTGCGGCTGGTTCGCCGCGTTTCACCTCAAAGCGTTCCAGTCACAATCCCACCGGACGAACATCGTCTGGGTGGCGGATGCCGTGATGGAAAGCGCGCAGCGCGTGGCGCACACCGTCGGAGCACGGGCGATCGCGGACTACCGCGAAGGCCTCAGCGAGGTCGATGCCGTGGTGATTCTGCTTCCGCATCACCTCCACCGCGATGTTGCCGTGGAATGTCTGCGGGCGGGCAAGCATGTGCTGCTGGAGAAGCCCATGTCGATCACGCTGGCGGAAGCGGACGACATGATCGCCGCCGCGGAAGCGAGCCGGCGCACGCTGATGATCGCCTACCCGCATCGTTACCGCCGCAGCATGCAGACCTTCAAGCAACTGGTCACACACGAACAGCACGGCCCGCTGGTGATGCTCGACGGCTTCATGGACGAGTCGTTGCAGGGATACTCCCTGGGCTGGCTGAGCAAACGTTCAACACTGGGCGGCGGCGTGTATTTTTCCAGTTCGCCGCACATGCTGGACGTGATGCTGTGGATCGCCGGGCCGGTGCGGCACGTGTCCATGGTCGGCACACGCGGACGTCTGCCCATGGAGGGCGAAGACACCGCCGCGTGCGTGATCAAATTTGAATCCGATGTCATCGGCGTCACCCGACACACGTGGATGTCGCCCAAATCGACCATCTGGTACACCATGCGGGCGATGTGCCGGGATGCGTGGATCACGCTGACGACCACGCCGGTGGGCGATCTGATCAAGGATGGCCCGACGTGTCCGTGGCGCACGCGGATTGAGGTGCTGTCGGCTGAGGGATCGACGACGGTGCTGGACAGCGACGAAGGGCTGGACCTGGAGCCGGAGGTGGCGCACTTTCTGGACTGCGTGGAAACAGGCGCGACGCCGCAGACCAGCGGACAGGTCGGCCGGCAACTGATTGAACTGGTGCAGACGGCGTACCGTCAGGCGTCGCAGGTTGGCGCGAATGTGCCGTAATAGCGGGCAAAAGACCCGCAAAGCGTGTTGCACGTTCGACCTCATCGCGGCCGCGACGGGCTATGGCAGGTCAAAGCGGAGAGGACAGAACAGCGATTGAACTTCTCATGGCTGGGGTGAGGGGCTGGGATGTCGCCATCAAATCACGTTTGGCGATTTTCTAAGCCGGTGATTAGCCCTGAGATCATTTTGGAGATTTCTTCCAGGCTTTCTTTCATCGCTCGGTGATCGGCGGGCGAAATAAAATTGCGTCGCAAAGAAATCTCCAGTAGCGGCACGCATTCCTGGACCGAGCCTCTTGCAATCGTGAAGAAGTTCTTCCGATCGGGCTTGGTAAATCGCCCGTTTCCTTCGGCAAGGTTGGTGGCGATCGAGACGGCTGCGCGGTTGATCTGATCGACGAGGAAGTAGTAGCCACGCGGAAACGTCTCAGTCAGCACACAGACACGATCGGCAAAGTCGACCGCCTTCTGATAAACCTGAAGATTCTCGAACATGAAGGCCATGAGAGAAGCCTGAAGAAGAACAGGAGAGCAGTGGAACAGTAGACCGCAGTCGAGCATTCCCGGCCTTCTACTGATCTACTGTTCTCCCGCTCGACTGCTCTCTTGGCCAAAGGCCAAGCGGAGAGGGTGGGATTCGAACCCACGGTACGGACAAGCCGTACACAGCATTTCCAGTGCTGCACCTTCGGCCACTCGGTCACCTCTCCAGGGTTGCGGCAGGTCAGTATCCTATTAGTCCTGACCGCGTTGTAAAGCCCCTT
>JADLFV010000056.1 GCA_020849625.1 Phycisphaeraceae bacterium | reverse complement strand
TTTTCCGTTCAGGCGACTGGGGTTAATCAAGCAATTGAGCCTCATCCGAAACCGGACGGCCTTCCTATAAAAGGACGCAGCGCAACGTTTGTGCGCGCCGGAGGCAGATTTGAGGGGACAAAATAATGCGTAAGTGTTGATGCGGACTGCAATAGAAATTTTTTCGCGCGACCTTCAAAAAAATGAGAATCGCGTGCCAGCCTGTGCGCGCCGGCGGCAACCGACGGTTGCGCATTTGCAGTTTGCGGCCTGCTCTCGCCATTACTCTGTTTTCGCCGAAAACAGACTAATCGCCGTCTGACGCGCACGGCAACAGTTCAGTTATTCAGAACATATTTAAGTTAAATATGATCTTCTCGTGCAGGGCGTGAATAGGTAGGCGGGGTCAATGTGGTGCGGTCATGAAACGTGTTGTGCGAGGCGGCGCGTGGACACGCGGTGCTGAGACAACGAACGCACCTGTCGCATGGACATGCGATGGTGTAATACGGATTCCACTCTCAATCTGCGTGCCAACAGGTAATCAACAAACCAGTTGAGCTCGGATGGCGCACGACACATTGATTGAAGATATCGAACCCGACAATTAATCTGTTTTCGCCGAAAACAGACTCATTGCCGGACCCGACAGCCAACGCAAGGATCAGTGGGTTGTAGTTTGAGTACCGGCCCATATTGTGCGGTTGAGCACGCATATTGAGCGTGCGATTCGTATAAATGCAAAACAGCCCCCGGTGTATTCAACGGGGGCTGAAGGGGGTGTTGTTTTAGCCGGGGACGGTTTTCAGGCGCTGACCAGTTGGCTGGCCAGATCGACGGCGCTGGCGGCGTCGGGGGCGTAGCCGTCGGCGCCGATTTCGTCGGCGTACTGCTGGGTGATCGGAGCGCCGCCGATCATGACCTTGACGCCGTTGACCCCAGCCTGCTTGAGGGCCTCGATGGTAGTCTTCATGGCGGGCATGGTGGTGGTCAGCAGGGCGGACAGGCCGATGACGTTGGGCTTGTGTTCCTTGGCGGCATCGACGAACTTCTGCGGGGTGACGTTGATGCCCAGATCGACGACGCCGAAGTTAGCGCCCTTGAGCATCATGGCCACGAGGTTCTTGCCGATGTCGTGCAGGTCGCCCTGGACGGTGCCGATGAGGGCGGTGTATTTGGGCTTGATGCCGGCCTTGGTCAGCAGGGGTTCGACCATGGCCAGCGATTCTTTCATGGCGCGGGCGGCGATCATCATCTCGGGCACGAAGATCTCGTTCTTCTTGAACTTCTCGCCGATGATGGCCATGCCGGGCACCAGGCCCTGCTCCACGATCGACTGCGGATCGACGCCCTCGTCGATCGCCTGCTGGGTCAGTTTTTTGGCCTGGTCACGATTGCCGGCCACGACTGCCTGATTCAAGGCCTTGAAGTCCATGATGCGCATCTCCGTTGCAACTTTCGCTGAAGCTGACGCCGCCGAACGTCGCCGAGTCAGCTAACTTTTATTCTGGAACCGTTCTTGCGCCCACCAAGGGCGACTGAGATTGTAGTGTTTTACGCGACCGCCACAATGCAGAATATGGACTATTTTGTGCACTTTTTGATTAGGTGCAAGCGGTTTCGGGTGAATCCCGGCTGTGGCGGGCGTTGCGTCGTGGTTGCGGACGGTTTAACGCTTCGCGTTGTTGAGGCCGTCGCGAAGCCGCAAGCGGCTAAGGCGCAAACGGCTGATTTTCCGCCAGGCAGTGGGCCAACTGGCGACAGAGGGCTGTCAACTGCTGGCGGTCGGGCGCGGGTCCGCAGGCGGTTATCATCCGCTGCGCCAGTGTGCCGCCGGCGGGCAGAGGCACGTGGGGCAGCAGTTCCCGCTGCAATCGTCGCCACAGGTCGCCGGCCGTCATGGCGGCGTCGCACCCGAAGCAACGCAATACTTGCGGCGAACCGACCTGCGCGGACTCGGCATGAATCGTGGTCTGGTCCAGCAGGTCCGCCAGCACATCGACGCTCACGCGATTCAACTGGTCCAGTGACACCCATCGTTGCTCGGTCAGGGCCTGAATCGCGGCCACGATCAGTTTCAGCACCACTTCGTCGGCGGCTGGACATTCCTGCACGTCGATGAGGCGCAGCTCGATGCTGCCGCGATCGAAGCGGGCGATGGCGCCGCGGGCGTTGACCCATTCGTAGCGCAGGATGCCCTGCGGATCGAGCGGGGCCAGGTCGCGGTAGATGCCTTGCAGCAGGACGTTCTGATATTCAACGCGGCTGTAGATCGCTTCGGGAATCACGCGGCCGGTGACGCTGGGCACGCGGCGGGCGTTGTGGCGATAGGCGGCCAGGCGGTTGTCGGCCGTGCCGGTGACGCGGCCGTCCATGATGGGCGAGCCGGCGGCCAGGGCGGGGATCAGCGGCAGCAGCAGACGCACGGCGGCGTGCAGGCGACCGAATTCATCGTCATCGGCGAACGGCAGATTCAGATGCGTCGATTGCAGGTTGGCCCAGCCGTGGCCGCGACAGTCGAAGATGCGATCAAACGCTTCGTAAATCTCGCTGCTGTGGTGCGGCCAGAGCTTCATCTGCGTGTGCGGGTCCATCCAGGGATGCATGGCCCCCGGAAGTAGTAAACAGTTCATCGGGGCGAGCAAAGCGTTGATTCGTTTCACGTGTTGATGAAACAGATCGCCCAGGCCGTGCAGTGACGCGACCGGGTCGGCGGTCTTCAACTCCACCACGTGCAGCACCAGTTCGTTGGACCAGGCGATCGGCGATCCTTCGCCATCGGGCAGGATTTCCTGCTCGTAGCTGCCGCAGACGGCTTTGAGCAACTCGTCGGTCACCGGCCGCACGTCCAGCGTGTCGGCATCGACGATCATGTACTCCAGCTCCACGCCGAAGCGCTGGAACAGGTGATAGGGGTAGGTGAGAATTTCGAATTTCGGATTTCGGATTTCGGATTTCACTTTCTATCTCGGCTGATAATCGAGCTGGTGGACGAAGTGGCGTCCTTGTTGGGAAATTCGAAATTCGAAATTCAATTTTCACCTCGGCCGGTAATCGAGCTGGTGGACGAAATGGCGCATGATGCTCAGGTAGAGCTGGGGCCCGAGCACCTGGTCTTCGACGCCGGCATCGATGGAGGGATTGTCGTTGACCTCGATGATGTAGGGCTTGCCGTTGACGTCCTTGACATCGACGCCGTACAACCCCTCGCCCATCAGGGACGCGGCGCGGACGGCGGCCTTGACGATGCGTTGCGGGGCGCTGTGCACGGGCACTGTTTCGGCATTGCCGGTGGCGTCGTCGCCCTGTTTGCTGTGGTTGTAGATCTGCCAGTGGCTGCGGGCCATGAAGTATTTGGCGGCATACAGCGGCTGGCCGCCCAGCACGCCGATGCGCCAGTCGTAATCGGTCGGCACGAACTCCTGGGCCAGCAGCAAGTCGGTGTCCTCGAACATCTGCTCCAGGGCCTGATCGAACGTCTCGGGGCTGTCGAGCTTGCGCACGCCCATGGAGAAGCTGGAGTCGGGCACCTTGACCACGCAGGGGAAACCGATCTGCACGGCTACGGTGTCGGCGTTCTCGCGGCTGAAGATCACGCTGCGGGGCACGGTGATGCGATGGCGCTGCAGCAGTTCGGCCAGGAAAACCTTGTTGGTGCAACGCAGGATCGACAGCGGATCGTCGATGACGATCAGTCCCTCGGCCGCGGCCCGGCGGGCGAAGCGGAAGGTGTGGTGATCCACGGCCGTGGTCTCGCGCAGGAACAGGGCGTCGTACTCGGCGATGCGGCCGTAATCCTGCGGCCCGATGCGCTGGGGGCGCATGCCCATGTGCTCGGCGGCCTCCTCGAAGGCCGCCAGCGCTTTTTCATTGCTGGGCGGGGTGGCGTCCTGCGGGTTGATCAGGATGGCGATGTCGTAGCGGTGGCCGTTGCTCTTGCGGCGGCGGGGACTGGAGCGTTCGAAGTAGCGCTGAGTCTGTTCGATGACGAAGGCATGGTGTGATTCGGGCACCTCGTGGGCGCCGATCAGGCGCACGCCGGTCAACTCCCAGATGTCATCGCGGCGCAGGAAGGAGGCCCGCAGCAGGGGGGCGGGATAGGCGTCGAAGAGTGCGGCACTGAGTTGATCGTAGCGGGCGGCCATGTTGCGCCCGAAATAGACGCTCAGCTCGAAGCGGTCCGACTTGAGCGGGCGCAAGGCGATGTCGATCATCTCCTGCAGTTCCTCGCCGGCCAGGCGCATCATGGAGGTCAAGCGCAGGTCCTGGATGGTCGCCACCGAAGGCAGCACGCGATGGCCTCGCGCGGAGGCGAGCAGGGAAACGTAGTAGCCGGTGGATTGATAGCGGAAGCTGCGGCAGAGGTTGAATACTTTGGGCTTGCTGAGTGCGGCATAACGAGGATCGGCCATGTAGGTTCTAGCCGCCACCACTTCCACGGCGGGCACGTGCAGACGCCAGCGTGCGGGGTTGTCCACCACGATCAGTCGCGTGGATTCAGGCATAGGGTCTTGATTCCTTGATTCCTTGATTGCTTGAATTCTTGAGTATTATTGGCATTCATGCAATCATCACTTTTTCATTCCTCAACATTCAGGCATTCGCGTCTTCATCACTTGGTTCCCGGGTGCAGGACAAGCAGGTTGGCGTCGTAGGTCAGCACGCCCAGCATGATGGCGCCGACCAGGCGCGAGAGGGGAACGGTGTAGCGCTGGCGGGCGTAGCCGGGGTTATCGAGCAACGGGTCGGCCACCGTGGCGGTGCGCTTGATCGGGTCCAGCCCGGTGATCAGCACGAAGTGACCTGCGGGGGTGCCGGCCAGGTCGTCGGATTGATCATCGTGCTGCCTTTCGCGCATGGAGCGATAGAGATAAGTCGCGCTGAGTCCGGTGAGGATCGGCCGGCCGCGGCGCAACTGGTCGCCCAGCAGACGGCTGGTCAGGTCCTGGAAGTGCAGCCGCCCACCGAGGCGCAGGTATTCCAGGTAGCCGTGGGTTGAAGCGGCCAGTCTCGGGTCGCTGTCGCTTTTGACCTGAGCCTGTTTGTTAAGGCGTTCGGCCAGTTGCTGGGCGGTCAGCGGTCGCGGCGCGAACCAACTGGGATCGAACACCTGGAGGTTGAAGGTGTAGAGATCCGCCTGGTAGCCGCGGCCCAGGGCGTGCAGGGCCAGCAGCACCGCCAGCGTGCCGCCGGTGGACAACTTGCCCACTTCGTCGGTGACCTGCGACAACGTAATTTCGTGTTCGTCGTAGGCATAGACCGCCTGCAGGCACGTCGGCCCACAGGTGGTGTCGTCAGGTTGCGGCTGGATGGTCAGCGGCAGGTCAATCGCGTTTCGCGGTGTGCTCAAGGGCGGGTCAAACTCCAGAGCCGACGCCGACATTATCCCACAATTTCAGTAGAATGCTCGCCGGCCGGGGAAACAACTTTTTCCAACCGAAAGCGAGAGCCAGTTATGAAACGTGTCAGGTACGGGATCATCGGCTGTGGAGCGATCGGCACACGTCGCCATATTCCCGAGTGTGTCGCCAACCCCAAAGCTCAACTGGCGGCCGTGTGCGACGTGGTGCTGGAGCGGGCCCAGCGGCAGGCTCAGAAGCACGGGGCTGAGGCTTACAGCGACTATCGCAGGATGCTCAAGCGCGATGATCTGGACGCGGTGGTGGTCTGTGGTCCCAACTACCTGCACGCCCCGATGAGCATCGCGGCCCTCAAGTCCGGCCGGCACGTGCTGTGCGAAAAGCCCATGGCCACCACCCGCCGCGAAGGCAAGGCCATGATCGAAGCCGCCAAAAAGGCCCGCAAATACCTGATGGTGGGACAAAACCAGCGCCTGATGCCCGCCCACGTCAAGGCCAAACAGATCCTCGACTCCGGCCGCGTGGGCAAGGTTTTGGCCTTCCGCACCTGCTTCAAGCACCCGGGGCCTGAAACCTGGGCTGTCGATGGCATGCGAAGCTGGTTCTTCAACAAGGATCAGGCCGTCATGGGCGTCACCGGCGACCTAGGCGTGCACAAGGCTGACCTGATGCGCTGGCTGCTGGGCGAGGAGTTCGTCGAGGTCGGCGGCACCATCACCACCATCGACAAACGATACGACAACGGCAGGATGATCGACGTCGATGACAATGCCATCATCAGCCTGCGCTCGGCCCGCGGGGTCATCGGCAGCATGGAAGTCAGTTGGACCAGCTATGGCACGGAGGACAACTCCACCGTCCTCTACTGCCAGAAAGCCGTGATGACCCTGGGCGGCGACCCGAACTACGGCGTGATGGTCACCTACAAGGACCGCACCCGCGAGCTGCACCAGGTCGGGGCCATGGCCAGCAACCTCAAGCAGACCTCCAGCGGCATGATCGACACCTTCACCGACTGCATCCTCAAGGGCAAGGCTCCGTCGATCGACGGTAAGCAAGGGTATCGCTCGATGAACGTGATCCTGACCGCCATGGAAGCGGCTGCCAGGGGCAGGACGGTGAAGGTCCGCAACTAAGCGCGCGTCGCAGCGCAGGCCGCGGTGAATGATTCTGGACAAGTTGGGCCGGAGCCCGGTAAAAAATTCCCTGGTTCAGACATTGAACGGCGGTCAGTCGTCCGCGAGGAGCGGCGTTTTTGTCATAATTAACTGCATTTTATTGGCTTAAAACATTTGAGCCAACTTGAATCTGTACTTGGAACGCAAAGCCGGGGCCAAAAGTGAGCAAAAACCAGAAATTCATGCCGGGGTGGCCTTGTGACGCAGTCGCATGCGCCCTATACTGCTGTGCTCGCGGCAGGGCTGTCGCGGAGAGCGTGATCGGGCCGGCGAACACAAAAACCTGAATACCATCCTGTCATCCCGCAAGATCGAGGACGTCGATGCTGCTAAAGACTGTGCGCGACTATTCCAAGTGCGGCGACGCACTGGAAATCCCTAATCTCGTCCAAGTCCAGCTGGCTGCTTACCAGCGCTTCCTGCAACAGGAAAAGCCCTTCGATAAACGCGATATCGAAATGGGCCTCGAAGCCCTGCTGCGCGAGGTGTTTCCCATCGTCAGTTACGACGGGAACATGCAGTTGGAGTATCTCTACTACAAGCTGGACGAACCCCGTTACACCCCCGATGAGTGCCGCGAGCTGCGCCTGACCTACGGCCTGCCGTTCCGCATCGGCGTGCGCCTGGTGCGCAAGGACGCCCCGGCCATCCCCGAGGAGGAAATCTACCTCGGCGAAATCCCCGTGCTCATGGGTGGCGGCGAGTTCATCATCAACGGCGCCGAGCGCGTCATCGTCAACCAGCTTCACCGCTCGCCCGGCGTGGACTTCTCCATCGCCTCCGCCGAGGCCGACCGCCCGCTGCACTCGGCCCGCATCATCCCCGAGCGCGGCTCGTGGATCGAGCTGGAGGTGACCAAGAAGGACGTTCTGGTCATGCGCATCGACCAGAGCACCAAGATCCCCGCCACCACTTTCCTGCGGGCCATCGACGAGGACTTCTCCACCACCACCAGGCTGATCGAGCTGTTCTACGGCATCGAGACGATCAAGGTCACCGACCTGCGTCCCGAGCACTACGTGGCTGCGGCCATCATCGACACCGAGACCGGCGAAGAGCTGGTGCCCATCGGGGCCCAGGTCGGCGCCAAGATCGAAAACATCCTGGCCAGCAAGCTCAAGACAGTCGATATCGTGGCCAATCCCTCCGACATGCTCATCCTTAACACCATCTGTGAGGAAAAGAGCACGCACGTCGAGGGCATGGAAGTCACCGAGCACGAGATGGCCCTGCTGCACCTGTACGCCCGCCTGCGTCCGGGCAATCCGCCGCAGGTTGACAAGGCCAAGCAGCTATTCGCCGAGAAGTTCTTCGATGAGAACCGCTACCGCCTGGGCAAGGTCGGCCGCTTCCGCATCAACCGCAAGTTCGACCTGAACACGCCTGAGAACGAGATGAAGATCCGGGCCGAGGACTTCCTCAAGGTCATCCAGTACATGCTGGACCTGCGGGCCGGGGGGCGCAACAAGGCCCACGTCGATGACATCGACCACCTGGGCAATCGCCGCCTGCGCACGCTCGATGAACTGGCGGTCGAGGAAATGCGCAAGGGCTTCCTCAAGCTCAAGCGCACCGTGCAGGAGCGCATGAGCGTCAAGGATCCCGATGAACTGGCCAAGATCGCAGACCTGATCAACTCCAAGTCGATCAGCAGCGCCATCGACCACTTCTTCGGGCGCGGCGAACTGTCGCAGGTGGTCGATCAGACCAATCCGCTTTCGATGCTCACGCACGAGCGGCGTTTGTCGGCGCTCGGCCCCGGCGGTTTGAACCGCAAGCGGGCTGGATTCGAGGTGCGCGACGTGCACATCTCGCACTACGGCCGCATCTGCCCCATCGAGACGCCGGAAGGCACGAACATCGGCCTGATCGCTTCGCTGGGCATCTACAGCCGCATCGATGAGTATGGCTTCCTGCAGACGCCTTACCGCAAGGTCGAGAACGGCAAGCTGACCGACAAGATCGAGCACCTGCGTGCCGACGAGGAAATGAAGCTCACGCTCGGCCCGGCCGACACGCTGGCCGCCGGCGGCAAGATCAAGGAAGGCCAGGTCCTGGCCCGCGTCGATGGCGACCTGGCCCAGGTGCCGCACACCGACCTGGACTACATCGACATCAGCCCCAAGCAGATCGTGGGCGTGTCGGCGGCGTTGATTCCGTTCCTGGAGCACGACGACGCCAACCGCGCGTTGATGGGCTCGAACATGCAGCGGCAGGCGGTGCCCCTGATCCGCACCCAACCGCCCTGCGTGGGCACCGGCATGGAAAAGGAAGTGCCCAAGTATTCGGGCATGGTCATCCGGGCCAAGAATGCCGGCACCGTCACTTACGTGGACGCCATGCGCATCATCGTCGATAACGCCGACGAATACGTGTTGCGCAAGTTCGTGGGCCTCAACGAACGGACCTGCCTCAACCAGAAGCCGATCGTCGGCCTGGGCCAGAAGGTCAAGAAGGACCAGATCATCGCCGACGGCGCCGCGACCAGGGAGGGCGAGCTGGCCCTGGGCCGCAACGTGCTGGTCGCGTTCAACACCTTCGACGGCTACAACTACGAGGACGCCATCGTCATCAGCGAGCGTCTGGTCAAGACCGACACGTTCACCTCGATCCACATCGAGGAGTTCGACGTCGAGATCCGCGAGACCAAGCTCGGCCGCGAGGAGTTCACCCGCGACATTCCCAACGTCAGCGAGAAGATGCTCTCGATGCTGGACGAGAATGGCGTGATCCGCATCGGCGCTTATGTCAAGCCGGGCGACATCCTGGTGGGCAAGGTTTCGCCCAAGAGCAAGAGCGAACTGACCCCGGAAGAAAAACTCCTGCACGCCATTTTCGGCCGGGCCGGCGAGGACGTGAAGAACGATTCGCTGGAAGTTCCGGCCGGGACCGAGGGCATCGTCATCGGTGCCAAGCGTTTCAGCCGCCGCATGCACCTGTCGGATGAGCAGAAGAAGCAACTCAAGCGTGAGATGCGCGAGTACGAGGCGGCCATGGACGAGCGGGCGGCCCAGCTTTTCCGCGAAATGGTCGAGCAGGTCAACGAGGTCACCGGCACGGCCATGGTCGATCCCTCCACCCGCCAGAAGGCTGGTGCTTCCGACATCACCGAAGTCATCCTCGAGCAGATCGAATCGTTCACGGCCAAGTGGATCAAGGGCGGCAAGGAAACCCGCGAGCAGGCGGAGACGGTTCACGGCCAGTTCTGGCCGCGCATCAACGCCATCGAGAAGGAAAAACAGCGCAAGCTGGCGCACATGAAGCGCGGCGACGAGCTGTCCTCCGGCGTGCTGGAGATGGTCAAGGTCTATATCGCCACCAAGCGCCCCTTGAGCGTCGGCGACAAGATGGCCGGCCGCCACGGCAACAAGGGCGTCATCGCCCGCATTGTGCCGGAAGAGGACATGCCGTTCCTCGAAGACGGCACGCCGGTCGATGTGCTGCTGAACCCGCTGGGCGTGCCCAGTCGTATGAACGTGGGCCAGATTCTGGAGACCCACCTGGGCTGGGCCTGCGGCGTGCTGGGCTTCCAGGCGACTACGCCCGTGTTCGACGGCGCCAAGGAAGATGAAATCTGGGCGGTCCTGGAAGAAGCCAACGCTTACGTGGATCAGCGCATGGCGGAAACCAACGGCGCCCACGGCCCCAACGAGCTGCTGGTCAAGATGCCCAGGGGCGGCAAGGTGCAGTTGTTCGACGGCCGCACCGGTGAGCCGTTCGATCAGAAGACCACCGTTGGCTACATGTACCTGCTGAAGCTGCACCACCTGGTGGACGACAAGATTCACGCCCGCGCCACCGGGCCTTACAGCCTCATCACCCAGCAGCCGCTGGGCGGCAAGGCCCGCACCGGCGGGCAGCGCTTCGGCGAAATGGAAGTCTGGGCCCTGGAAGCCTACGGCGCCAGCTACATCCTGCAGGAACTGCTGACGGTCAAGAGCGACGACGTGGAAGGCCGGACCAAGATTTACGAATCGATGGTCAAGGGCGCCAACAAGCTCGAAGCCGGCATGCCGGTGGCTTTCGACGTGCTGTGCAACGAGATCAAGGGCCTGGGCTTGAACATCACCATGGAGAAGGCCGAGATCGAAGGCGGCAGTATTTTGTAAGGGGGAAGGCGAGCATGTGGACCGCACTGGCCACGGACAATCTGAATGCGGCCAAATTATTGCTTGACCATAAGTATTTCCGCTCAGCGGCCAGCAGAGCGTATTACGCAGCGTATTCTGCGTTAACCGGAGTGTTTGAACGGCAGCGAGTTTCCTTCACGTTTGGAGGAAGCAATCCGAGTCACGATCAGCTACTGGCATTAACGGCGAATAACCTGGATCCCAAGAAGTTTGGAATCACCATGCGACGTCAGTTAAAGCGAGCAACCCGACAGTTGCAGATGACTCGACTCAACGCGGACTACAACCCGCGCACCACGGTAGATGAGGCAATTGCCAGAACGATGGTTCGACACGCGGCGCTGGTCGTGAACGCAGCGATGGAGAATGCAAGATGAAACGCCTTGACAATGATCAAGTGGTTTTTCTTGTTCAAAAGCGCTTGCGCGACGCTGGTCGCAAAGGCAGGATGGCTCGCGTCCACGGCGCTGAACTGAAACGTGACCCGGTCCACAATGTGAACTGGTGGATGGTGCGCGTGGAGATTAACGTGGCGCTGAGCCAGTTAGCCAAGTATTACGAATTGCTCAGTGAAATCGAAGAAAGGCTTGAATCAGAGGACGGACTGAACGCCCTGATCGTTCCCACGATACCTGAAGAGCAAGCCGCAGCTTAACTGCGCGAAGGATCCGATATGTCCGAACTGATGTACGATCGCGTTAACGACTACGCCTCGGTCAAGATCAACCTCGCCAGCCCCAACGACATCCGCTCGTGGAGCTTCGGCGAAGTCAAGAAGCCCGAGACGATCAACTATCGCACCTACCGTCCGGAAAAGGACGGTCTGTTCTGCGAGCGCATCTTTGGCCCCGAGCGCGACTACGAGTGCGCCTGCGGCAAGTACAAGGGCACCAAGTTCAAGGGCATCATCTGCGACCGCTGCGGCGTCAAGGTCACCCACAGCCGCGTCCGTCGCAAGCGCATGGGTCACATCAACCTGGCTGCACCCATCGTGCACATCTGGTTCTTCAAGGCCATCCCCAGCCACCTGGGCAACCTGCTGGGCATGAAGACCAGCGACATCGAAAAGGTCGTCTATTTCCAGGATTACGTGGTCACAGAGCCCGGCGACACGCCGCTGAAGAAGCAGCAACTGCTGACCGAAGACGAGCATCGCCAGGCGGTCGATCAATACGGCGGGGCGGCCTTCACCGCCATGATGGGCGCTGAGTCGATCAAGATTCTGCTGGGCGATCTGAACCTCGATGACGTCGCTGCGCAACTGCGCAGCGATCTCAAGAACACCCGCAGCAAGCAGAAGATCAAGGACCTGTCCAAGCGTCTGAAGATCGTCGAGCAGATCCGCAAGAGCGAAAACTCGCCCGAGTGGATGGTCATGGACGTGATCCCCGTGATTCCGCCGGACCTGCGCCCGCTGGTTCTGCTGGAGAGCGGCAACTTCGCCACGTCCGACCTCAACGACCTCTATCGCCGCATCATCAACCGCAACAACCGCCTCAAGAAGCTGATGGACCTCAACGCCCCCGAGGTCATCATCCGCAACGAGAAGCGCATGTTGCAGCAGTCGGTCGATGCTCTGTTCGACAACGGCCGCTGCCGCCGCCCGGTGCTCGGCTCGTCCAACCGCCCCTTGAAGTCGCTGACCGACATGATCAAGGGCAAGCAGGGCCGCTTCCGCGAAAACCTGCTGGGCAAGCGCGTGGACTACTCCGCCCGCTCGGTCATCGTCGTCGGCCCCGAACTGAAGCTGCACCAGTGCGGCCTGCCCAAGAAGATCGCGTTGGAGCTGTATCAGCCGTTCATCATCCGCAAGCTCAAAGAGCATGGCCTCGTTGACACGATCAAGAGCGCCAAGAAGATGCTCGAGCGCCGCGATCCGGAAGTCTGGGACATTCTCGAAGAGGTGATCTACCAGCATCCCGTGCTGCTCAACCGCGCCCCGACCCTGCACCGCATGGGCATCCAGGCCTTCGAGCCGGTGCTCGTGGAAGGCAACGCCATCAAGCTGCACCCGCTGGTCTGCACCGGGTTCAACGCGGACTTCGACGGCGACCAGATGGCGGTGCACCTGCCGCTTTCCGTCGAAGCCCAGGCTGAGGCCCACGTGCTGATGCTCTCGCCGCACAACATTTTCAGCCCCGCCAACGGCAACCCGATCATCAGCCCCTCGCAGGACATCCTGCTGGGCGCCTACTACCTGACCATGATGCGCGGTGATGCGGACCTCGAACCGACCAAAGCCCCGCGCTTCCGCGATCCGCACGAAGCGATCCTGGCCCGCGATCAGAACAAGATCACGCTGCACGATCCGATCATGGTCCGCCTGCCAGTCGGCCGCTGGGCCGACATCGTCAACCAGCAGAACGATCAGCCCGAGGCGTTGCCGGCCAACCGCCGCATCCTCACCACCGTTGGCCGGTTGATGTTCAACGAAATCCTGCCCGTGGGCATGACCTACTACAACTGCGCCCTGGGCGGCAAGGGCTGCTCGCGCGTGATTGACGACACCTACGCCCGCGCCGGCCGACCCGCCACCATCGACCTGCTCGATGACCTCAAGGCCATCGGCTTCAAGCACTCGACCATCAGCGGGCTGTCCTTCGGCCTGACCGACCTGCGCATCCCGGCCCGCAAGCACGAACTGATCGACGCCACCCAGAAGCGCGTCGATCGCGTCGAAAAGGCCTACAACGCAGGCGCCATCACCGAACGCGAGCGCTACAACCAGTTGCTCGACCTGTGGACCCACTGCCGCGAACAGGTTTCCAAGGAACTGCTCAAGGAACTGAAGAACGACCGTCGCGACGCGGCCAACAACATGCTCCCGGCTGAATCCAAGGACGGCTATCTCTACATCAACCCCGTGTACATCATGAGCAAGGAGGCTTCCGGCGCGCGAGGCAACGTCAGCCAGGTCCAGCAACTGGCGGGCATGCGCGGCCTGATGTCCAAGCCGTCGGGCGAGATCATCGAAACGCCCATCAAGGCCAATGCCCGCGAGGGCCTCAGCGTGCTGGAGTTCTTCAGCTCCACCCACGGCGCCCGCAAGGGTCTGGCTGACACGGCCCTGAAGACCGCGGACTCCGGCTACCTGACCCGTAAGCTGGCGGACGTGGCCCAGAACGTCTTCATCGCAGAAGAAGATTGCGGCACGACCCTCGGCGTCACCAAGAGCGCCCTGTACAAGGGCGAAGAGATCGACGTGCCCCTGCGCGATGCTGTCATCGGCCGCACCGCACGCGAAACCATCCGCAACCCCATCACCGACCAGTTGATCGTCGAAGCCAACCAGTTCATCGACGACGAGGCTGCCCACAAGATCGAGCAACTGGGCATCGGCACCGTGGTCGTCCGTTCGCCGCTGACCTGCCAGTCGCGCACCGGCGTGTGCGCCACCTGCTACGGGCAGGACATGGCCACCGGCCGCGTCGTGGAAAAGGGCCTGGCTGTCGGCATCATCGCCGCCCAGTCCATCGGCGAGCCCGGCACGCAGTTGACCATGCGCACCTTCCACACCGGCGGCATCGGGCAGCGCACCCTGGTCGAGACCGACTTCCGCGCCACCCATGCCGGCAACATCCAGATCCGCGATGCCAACGAGGTGCCCGTCACCGACGACGACGGCAACCAGGTGCTGGTCACGCTCAAGCGCAACGGTGAGATCGCCATCCTCGACGACAAGGACCGCGAGCTGGAGAAGTTCAAGCTCCAGTACGGCTCGTACATCACGGTGAACAACGGCGACAAGGTGAAGCGTGGCCAGGTGCTGGCCAAGTGGGACCCGCACCGTACGCCCATCCTGGCCGAGAAGGCCGGCAAGGTCCGCTTCGAGGACATCGAGATCGGCGAAACCGTGCGACCCGAATCCGAAGGCGGCGCGGGCAAGAAAGCCACCGGCGGCGGCACGGCCCTGGTGGTCATCGAGCACAAGGGCGAGAAGCACCCGCGCATCGTCATCGAGGACGAATCGGGCCAGATTCTCGACTTCCACTATCTGCCGGCCAAGGCCCGTATCGAGGTCAAGGAAGGCGATCAGATTTCCGCCGGTCATATGCTGGCCCGCCAGCCGCGAGAAGTGTCCGGTTCGTCCGACATCGTGGGCGGTCTGCCCCGCGTCACGGAAATCTTCGAAGCCCGCAAGCCGCGCGATGCCGCGATCATGGCGGAAATCTCCGGCTCCGTCGAGCTGCGCAGCGACAAGCGCAAGGGCAAGATGACCATCATCGTCAAGAGCTCAGCCGGCCTGGAAGTCGAGCACCACGTGCCGCAGGACCGTCACCTGCTGGTGCACACCGGCGATTACGTGACGGCCGGAGACCCGCTGATCGACGGCCCGCTGGTCCCGCAGGACATCCTCAAGATCAAGGGCGAAGAAGCCCTCTACAAGTACCTGATCGATGAGGTGCAGAACGTGTACCGCGCTCAGGGCGTGCCCATCAACGACAAGCACATCGAGGTGATCGTCTCCCAGATGCTGCGCAAGGTGAAGGTGGAAACGCCCGGCGACACCGAGTTGCTGCCCAACGAAGTGGTGGACAAGTTCCGCTTCCGCGAAGCCAACGAGAAGATCGCCCACATGGGCAAGATCAAAGAGGTCGGCGACTCCAACCTGCCCGAGGGCACCATCGTCTCGCGGGCTGAGCTGCGTGAAGTCAACGCCCAGCTCGAAGCTGACGGCAAGAACCCCGCCAAAGCTGTCAAGTGCAAGCCCGCCATCGGCAAGACGCTGCTGCTGGGCATCACCAAGGCCAGCCTCCAGAGTGAATCGTTCCTCTCGGGCGCATCGTTCCAGGAAACGACCAAGGTGCTGACCGAAGCTGCCCTGGCCGGCAAGATCGACACGCTGGTGGGCCTGAAGGAGAACGTGCTGCTGGGTCACCTGATCCCGGTGGGCACCGGCTTCGATGCTTACCAGGCCATGAGCGTGGACAAGCTGGCCGAGCCCCCGGCCGCGGAGATGACCAGCCGCGAGCAGGAACTGGAGGAAGCGGTCAGCCTGGCCGAAGCCGCCGGCGCCGAATCGCCCGAGGACATCAGCGTCACCGTCGGCCAGTCCGCCCGCGTGGCGCAGTTGCTGGGCGAAGAGTCGAACAAGAACTGAGCGCGGCAAAGCCGCGAAATTCGAATGACGAAATTCGAATGACGAATGACGGAACAGAGAAGTATCTGTCCCCATTTCGTCATTCGAATTTCGTCATTCGTCATTCTGCCGCGATTCACCGCGGCAGCGGCACCGTCAACGCGCCGGGGCGGGTGACGTTGAATTCGTCGCGGTCCAGGTTCCACTCGAACGCTTGGCTGACCAGCGGCACCGGCCGCAGCGGGTCCTCGATGCGCACCTGCTTATCGCGGGCGGCGGCCAGCTCCACGGTGTTCTTCTCGCCCAGGTAGGTCATGCGGTCGCAGGTGACTTTGCGGCCGGCCTGCTGGATCATCACGTCGCGGTCGGCCACGATCATGTGCATGCTCAGCTTGGCGGACTGTTCGCCGCCCAGGGCCGACCACCCGCCGCCGGCCGGGGCGTCCTGGAAGTCCGCCAGCAGTTTGCTGCACTGCATGGTCACCACCTCGCCGAACTCGGTGGGCTGTTCGCCGGTCGGCCGATGCACCATCTGCACCGCGCCCTCCATCAGCATGTCGCGGCGGGCCGAGTCGATGGTCAACTGCCTGTTCCAGGTAAAAAGCGTCTGGCCGCGGCCGGTGACCTGGACCAATTTCGAATTTCGAATTTCGGATTTCGAATTTCCCGCTTCCTGCGGGCGGTAGTCTTCGATCAGCATGCGGCCTTGGCCGATGACCTGGATCAGTTCGACTCCGGGGCTGTTGTCGAAGGTCATCAGGGGGCCTTCGAGGCGCAGGCGGGTCAGGTCGGTGTCGGGCGCTTCGGGGGTGAAGCTGCGGGAGAGGAAGACGGGGTTGCCGTCGGCGGTGGCGGTGCGGATCTGCAGGCCGCCGGTCTGATCATCTTCGTCCGTAGAGTCAGCGACCTTTTCGAAGTTCAGCCGCAGGTCGGCGCAACTGAGCGTGGACTGATCGCTTTGGGTTTCCGCCACGCTGACCACGTCGTCCACGAAATGGGCAAAGCCGTTGGTCTGATCGAACAGCATGGACTGCGCCCAGGTGACGGTGAGCTTGCGCGGCTGCTGGTCGTCGGTCTGCTTGCCGGTGTTGAAGGTGAACGCGCCGGGGCCGATGACGTGGACGGTCTGGGTTTTGTCCTCCATGACCAGGTGAGCGCCGCGAAGTTCGCCGTCGTCCCGGATCGCGCGGGCCGGGTCGCCGCTGGCACCGAACAGTTCCATCTGTCGGCCGACGGCATCCAGCGCCATGCGTGAGCCGCTGAGCTTGACCGCCGGATCATCCATCTCGACGGTCACGCCTCCGTCGGCATCCATGCCCAGCAGGGTCAGTCGCTGTTCACCATCCTGCGGCCCCATGCGGGCGTCCAATTGGTTGGTATGCATCACCATGCCCGGCTGCTGGGCCACCACATTGCCGGTGGCGTGCAGGCTACTGGGCTGCTCTTTGCCTTGCTCATCGGTGATCACGTCGATGCGCATGTTGTCGCTGTTGATGGCGATGCGCTGATCCTTGGCCGAATCGCGAGCGGTCAGCACGGCGTGGCCGGCCGCGTCGATGCCGGTGAGTCGCGAGCGTTGGCCGGCGCTGCGTTTCATTTCGGCGCTCAGGGTGTCGGCCGACATGCGCAGGTCCGGGTGTTCGACAGCGGCATCACCATGGAACGCAGCGGTGCGGATGGCAGCCAGTCGAGCGGGGGCTGCATTGCCGCGGCGATCGACGAAGAAGGTCAGATCGAGCCGATCGCGCCAGGTGATGCGCAGCGGCTGGTCCTGCTCCTGGCTGGTCTGCGTGATCAGCGAACCGGGGCCCAGTACGTAGCCGGCTTCGAGGGACGGATCGAGCAACAACTCCTTGCCGGTCAGTTCGCCCAGTTGCGGGGCCTGGACTTTCAAGGGCATGGCGGTGCTGGAATCGCCGGCCGAACTGGAAGCACCCCCGGAAGCGAAGGCCCGCACGCGGCCGGTGCTGGTGACGTAGTCCACGCGCTGGCCGGTGACGGTTTCGCCCTCGTCGGTCCGGATGGACACCGGCTGGCGCGCCCCGATCAGGGCCAGCAATACGCTGTCGGGGTCATCGAGCAACTGCTGATCCGGCTGCAATTCCGGCTTCATGATCATGCGGCCGCTGCATTGAATGCGCACTTCATCGGGTTGGCGCGCGGCAACCGGTTCGTCGTCGGCAGCGGCCGGCGCGGCGGGCTTGGGTTTATCCGATTCCGGCCTGGGCGTTTTGACCTTGGGCGGCGCATCGGCGGAGGCGGCTGGTCGCGGTTTGACCAACTTGGGCGATGAATCGGAGCGGCTTTCCAGGCGGAAGGTGGCATCGAGATAGTCGCCGGTCATGTGTGCCCCGCGCTGGGTGGCGTCGATGACGACGTTATCCTCGAAGCGGGCGCAATAGAAAGTGGGCGGCTGGCTCTGGGTCGGTTCAGCTTTGGATGGTTGCGGCGGGGCGGCGGGCTTGTCGCGGCGCGGCTGGACGGCTGGGGGGCTGTTGTTCTGCTCCCTCTCCCCATTCCGGGGGTGGGGGGGGGTTGGGGTGAGGGCCGAACTTGCCTGGGCTACTTTGTTATCAACCGTCCCTGACGTTTCGCCCTCACCCTGCCCTCTCCCGGGGGGAGAGGGTTCGGACATCGAGCCGCTCGCAGGTGACCCGGCAACGGGAGTTGCCGGGCTTTGAGGGGGAGAGGGCTTTGAAACAGAGCTTGGGGTTTGGCGCAGGGTGAACTTTTCGATGTGATCGACAACCAGTTGATCGATGCGGTCGCGCAACTGGTTGTAGTGGATGCTCAGGCCGTGGCCGGCGAAATCCACGCGCGGGCCGGTGACTCGCAGTGGCGATTCGCTGATCAGTTCGCCCAGTTCCAGGTCGAACTCCGCCTGCTCCAGTTCGAGGCGCAACTGCACATCGCGATCTGAGTGCAGGTCCACGTCGGAGCCGTCGGCTGTTTCCATCAGGCGCAGCACGACGTGGCCGGTGAGCGAGCCGCGCTGCAACTGGTTTTGCTGGTCGTTGAGCTGGAAGATGCCGCGGTTGGCGGTGATCTCGACCACGCGCTGGGGCGAGAAGACGATGCGGGTGACGGGCTTTTCGACGTCGTTGAGGCCGGGGCTGTCCAGGGGCGTGATGCGATCCCAGTAGAGCCAGGTGACGCGATCGCTGTCGGGATCGGGCATGCGGAAGTGACCGGTTTGTGCTTTGCCGCTGTCGCCGCTGCCCAGGTCCAGTTGCTCCAGTTCCTGCTGGGTCAACTTCGGCCGGCGCGGGGCGGCATCAGGCCCGGCCAGCAGCGTCACCAGCAGCACAATGGCCGCCGCCGCCGTCGCCGCCGCGATCAGTTTCACCCGATTGCTCATGGTGCTAGTGTCGCAGGGAATGCGATCACGGACAAATCGTTATCATGTCGAACCCAGGAATAAAGCCATGATCGGAAAAATCTTCAAAGCTTACGATGTTCGCGCCACTTATCCCGCCCCGTTGAACGAAGAGGCAGGCTGGAAAGTCGGTTACGCCACGGGTCAGTTTCTCAAGCAGGCCAACGGCCAGGGTACGGTGGTGGTCAGCCGCGACCATCGCCCGGCAGCGCCGTCCATGGCCGAGGCCTTGATTCGCGGCCTGCGGGCTGCGGAAATGGATGTGATCGACCTGGGCCGCTGCGACACGTCGATCCAGTATTTTGCCGTGCCTTTCCTCAAGGCGGTCGGCGGCGTACAGTGCACCGCGTCGCACAATCCGATCCGGTACATCGGCTACAAGATCAGCCGCGAACAGGCCAAGCCCGTCGGCGCCGACAGCGGCCTCAAAGAGATCGAACAGATCGCCCGCGGCATCACCGGCGATTGCCCGCCGCCCGTGGGCAAGCTGGAACAGCGCGACATCTGGGCTGAGTATCGCAAGCACATCCTCCGCTTCATGGGTGAGCTGCCGCGCCCGTTGAAGCTGTTCGTCGATGTCTGCAACGGCTGCGGCACCGCGCTGCTGGACAAGGTGTTTCGCGATATCCCCAACCTGCAGATCATCGCGGTCAACGATAAATGGACCGATCAGTGGGCCCATGAACCCAATCCGCTGGTGGCTGAGAACATGATCCCCACGCAGGAGGGCGTGCGCCAGCACAAGGCGGACCTGGGCGCGTGCTTCGACGGCGATGCCGATCGCTGCATGCTGGTCGATGACAAAGGCGACCTGTGCGGCTGCGATCACCTGACTGCTCTGCTTGCTGGTCACTTCGTCAAGGACAACCCCGGCACGACGATCGTTTACGACCTGCGCTCCAGCAAGGTGGTGCCCGAGACGATCACCGCCCTGGGCGCCAAGCCGGCCATGAGCAAGGTCGGCCACGTCAACATCAAAGCCCTGCTGCGCGAAACTGACGGCATCGTGGGCGGCGAACTGAGCGGGCACTTCTACTTCAAGCACAACAACTTCGCTGACTCCGGGGCCATCACGCTGGCCACCGTGCTGGGCATGCTCAGCCGCAGCAAACAGTCGCTGGGCCAGCAGATCGCCGCGTTCCGCAAGTATCCCCAGTCGGGTGAAATCAACTTCCACATCGACGACAAGCAGGCCCTGATGAACAAGCTGGAGACCGAGCTTGGCAAGGGGGCGGAGATTCTGCACCTGGATGGTCTGACCATCGACCGTTTTGAAGACACTTCCGGGGGTGGCTGGTGGTTCAACCTGCGGGCGAGCAACACTGAGCCGCTGGTGCGTCTGAATGCCGAGGCCCGGGACCAGGCGACGCTGAAGAAACTGCTGGCCGACCTGAAACCCTACCTGGGCGAGCCGGCAAAAGAAGGCCACTGACGCACCGCCCCATCCCACCGCTTAGACGCGACTCGCAAGAGAACGCGTTGCCATTGCATAGCGAGATCGCGCTCCGTCTGCGGGTTGCGGCGAAACATGAGGGGTATAATGCTGTAGTCGCATGACAAAGGGGGCACGCATGTCTCACCATCGAGGACTCACACTGATAGAGTTGCTTGTAATCGTAGCTATTGTCGCTCTATTCGTTGGAATATTGTTGCCAGCCTTTTTGGCTTCACGTCGAACGGCGAGTTGCGTACAACGCAACACACAAACCCGCGGCATTCACCAATCCATGGTCATGTATGCCCAAGGTAATGGCGGGTATTACCCCGGCCTTGATGACCAGGGCAATATCGTGGATGTCACGGTTGAAAACCGGTACCAGATTTTGCTCGATAACCAATTCTTTACCGGCGAATACATGATCAGTCCCGTCGAGTCCCGGCTTGAATGGACAACCGGCACGGTAACCAGCCAGAACTATTCCTTTGCCCTGCTGAAAATCGATGCGGGTGGGCGTTACGACGAGTGGAAAGAAACACTGAACTCCACTGCGGCTGTGATTTCCGACCGCAACACCGGTTCCGACACTCAGACCAACGTCTCCAGCATTCACACGGACCCGGGTGATTGGAGAGGAACGGTTACATGGAACGACAACCACACAACGTTTGAAACCACCCACAAGCTGTCTGACACCCAGTACGGCTCCGGGCCGGTCAACAAACTCGACAACCTTTTCGAGCCTGCGGGCGATGATGATGCGTACATGATCTACAGCGGCGATTGAAAGTTGCCGCGTCCCGCCTACCTGGGCGAGCCGGCGGCAGGGCACTGAGTTTAGCCCCCGCGGCCACGCGGGGCCCGTCAGGCACTGTTCGATGACGACATTGCGGGAGAAGCTCATCAAGCTCGGGGTTTAGGTCGCTGCGCATTCGCGGTACGTGTTCTTCCAGATGGCCGGAGGTCGCGATCCCGCGAGGGCTGTTTCGGGCGCTGGTCGAGCGGATTGGTCGGCTCAGATTCCCAACCGTTGTGTTCAGATAATGGGCGGCTTGGCCGAAATCTCCGCAGAGGCAGGGGGCAGCGGAACCGGTCTGTCCTCAAACGGGGAAACGCGCCCTTGCGATTCCCTGAACACCCGATTCGACCTCCACCCCAAGGCTTCTACAAGGATCTGGAGCACTTGGAATTGGCTTGCCGAACAGCCGAACCGTGGTAAAATCGTGAACATCTCTTGTGCGGTCGTCAGCAAGAAGTCGTGCGGATAATCCTTGTTAATAGGAGAAAGATTCATGACTCGGCGCACTACAGCAGCTTCGGTTTTGACGTGGATGATCGGCGCAACCCTGACCGTCGCCCCCGCGGCCAGCGCCAACACCGTGGTTCTCGGTAACCTGGTTACCACCAACAACCTCGGACAATATCTCAATGTCAACGGCATTACCGGCGGGCCGTACAACCGGGTCACGTTTACGACCAACTGGTCGGCCAACACATCCGGGGCCACGTCGATAGGGGCAGCGATCAACTTCAACCTGAGCCCATCCTTCTACAACATCATTGCCAGCCTCGACTCGATCTCCGGCTACCAGAACAACTCGAACTCCACCAGCCTCACGGCGGTATGCAATCTGTCAATGCCCGTCAGCTCGGCCAGCGCGCTAACGATGATCCGCGGGCAGAACATCAGTGCCGGCGGCTTCATCAGCGCCAACTGGAGCACCACAACCCTGAACTTTTCGTACTACCAGCGCCCCAAGGTGATACCCACCGGCATCGTCGCACTGGGCATTCGCGGCAACACCAGCTCAGCGTTTTCCGTCACCACCGGTGGGATTCCCGGCGGCTTTGACCCGGCGGTGGGTCTGTATTCCAGCGAGGGCTACCTTGTGGCTTCCAACGTTGGGGTAGCGGGCAACGCCGGCACCGTCCCGGAGACCGGGATCATGATCGACGAACCCGCGGGCGATCCCGGGTTGAGCAATCTCATGCTGCCGGAAGGGACGTACTTCCTCTTCGCTGGCGGCGAGGGTACGACCTTCACGCCTGATGACTTCGTCGCTAACGTGCCCACGAATGCAATCGGTGGCACGCTCAGCGGCATAGTGGGTGACGGCTCGTGGGGCGATCAGGCCACACTCGGCACCGGCGAAGGCCGCTGGTACTCGTTCGTGATTGTTCCCGAGCCGGGGGCATTGAGCGTGCTGGTGCTGGCGGGGATGTTGCTGTCGCGGCGGCGGTAGATCGCGCCATAATAGTTCTGTCCTCGTTGTTGTGGCCAAACGCGCGCCAGAGCGCCGTAAGGGGGCTGCTGGCCGACCAGCAGGGGCGCACTTACCCGTTACAGGTTTGTCTATTTGATCAACTTGATCTGACTCAGCCTGACCGGGCAGACGGTCGTGTGCGGTGGCGTCGTACCAGTCCATTTCGCACAGGCGTTGGAAGTCGAAGCGGATGGCGCTCTTGTCGCCGTGGATTTCGATGCGGTTGTTGTTCTTGTAGCCGGTGGCCAGGCGGCTGGCGTCGAAGCTGGCGGCAGCGCCGCCCTTGAAGCGGGCGGTGAACAGGACCACATCGTCCATGGTGCTTTTGCCTTTGCGGGTCCTGGCCGCGGCGCCTTTGCTGGATATTTCACTACTGATCACCAACAACTACCAACCAGGAATCACCCGCTGTTGCTCTGTGCCTCTGAGCCTGTGGGGCGAATCGGGGGTATAGTTACCTGTCTATGCCCGCATCCACGAAGGCACAATCCCGCCGCCTGATCGTGCTCGGCAGCACCGGGTCCATCGGCGTCAACACCCTGGCGGTGGTCGATCACCTGCGACGCACTTGCGGGGGCGGGGCGGCTGATATCCAGGTGGTGGGACTGGCGGCCGGCCGCTCCGGTAAGCGATTGATCGAGCAGGCCCGCCAGCATCGCGTCCGCCACGTGGCGGTCACCGATCCAGCCGCGGCAGAGCAAGTGAAATCCGCCCTTCCGGGGGTGGCGGTGTTCAGCGGTCCCGATGCCCCCCGGAAATTAGTCCAGGAGGTGGAGGCCACGGATTTGGCGGCTGCGATCGTCGGTGCGGCGGGGTTGGCGGCCGTGCTGGAGGCAGCCCGTCGCGGTATGCGCATCAGCCTAGCCAACAAGGAGACGCTGGTCGCGGCCGGGGGGCTGGTCAAGCCGCTGGTGCAGAAGCACGGGGCGGAGCTGATTCCCGTTGACAGCGAGCATTCGGCGATTTTCCAGTGTCTGCGCGAGCATCCCCAGCACGAGGTGCGGCGGCTGGTGCTGACCGCTTCCGGCGGGCCGTTCCGCAGTGCGGCCAAGGACGTGATGGATAACGCGACGGTGGAGCAGGCCCTGAATCATCCGACCTGGAGTATGGGGCCCAAGATCACCATCGACTCAGCCAGCATGATGAACAAGGCCCTGGAGATCATCGAGGCTCACTGGCTGTTCGACATGCCGTCCGAGAAGATCGCGGTGATCGTGCATCCGCAGTCGATCGTACACAGTTTCGTGGAGTTTGCGGATCATTCGATCCTGGCCCAGTTGGGTCCGCCGGACATGCGGACGCCGATCCAGTATGCGTTGACGTATCCGCAGCGGGCGTCGGGTTGCAGTGAGGCGATGGATTGGCCGACGTTAAGCAGGCTGACGTTTGAGCCGGCGGACGGGGAGCGTTTTCCAGCCCTGGGGCTGGCGTACCGGGCCATCGAGGCCATGCAGCAGGGCGGCAGCACGGCCGGGGCGGTGCTGAACGCAGCCAATGAGGCGGCGGTGGCGGCGTTCCTCGAACGAAAGATCCGTTTCGGTCGTATTGTGGAACTGACGCGGCTGGCCATGGAGGCGATTGAGCCGGGCCCGATCCGCGACCTGGACGACGTGATGGCCGCGGATGCGGCAGCGAGAAGGTTTGTCAGCGAGGCGCTGAGTAAGGCGCTGGTGTGAGAAAACTCGAAATCCGAAACTCGAAACTCGAAATAAACTCAAAACTCGAATCAGCACCTGATGGCATGGTTGGGATTTTGAGTTTGGGATTTATTTCGAGTTTCGAGTTTCTGATTTCGAGTTTCATGCTTCGGATTTCGAGTTTCTCGTTTCCTCAAGAATGGAATCTGACTTGAGCAACACACTCCTGGCATTCGTGGCGTTCTTCGCCGGTTTCAGCTTTCTGATTTTCATCCACGAGCTGGGCCATTTCGTGGTCGCGCGCTACGTGGGCATCAAGTGCACGCAGTTCGCCATCGGCATGGGCCAGGCGCTTTGCTCGTGGCGCAGAGGCATGGGCTGGCGTGCGGGCAGCACGGAGGCGGAGTACGAGCGGCAGATCCGCGAGCATCTGCGCGAGCAGGGCATCGATCCTGAAACAGCAACCAAGCTGATCGAACACCGTGAAGATTTCACCGCGCCCGGCCGCAATGAAAAGGCGTTGCCCAGCACCTACGCCGACCAGGCCGCAGCTGAGCTTGGCCTGGGTGAAACCGAATACCGCATCAACTGGCTGCCCCTGGGCGGGTATGTCAAGATGCTCGGCCAGGAGGACATGGACCCCTCAGCCCGCAGCAGCGATCCGCGCTCCTTCAACAGCAAGTCCGTCGGCGCCCGCATGGCGGTGATCTCGGCCGGGGTCATCATGAACCTGGTCCTGGGCATGATCCTGCTGACCCTGGCGTTCCAGATCGGCGTCGCTTTCCAGACCAACATCATCGGCTACGTGGACCCCGACTCGCCCGCAGGCGTCACCTATGCCCAGGGCCACGAGAATGATCCGGCTTTTCAGGGTCTGCAGGTCGGCGACACCGTCACCAACATCGACGGCGACATCATCAAGGATTTCATGGACCTGCGTCTGGCGGTGGCGTTGAGCAATCCCGAATATCCGCTGACCGTGGAGGTCAAGCGCAAGTGCGTTGAGCAGCCGCTGCAGTTCGTGATGAAGCCGAAGACCGATGACAGGCGGGAGCAGAACCTGCCATCCATCGGCGTGGCATCGATCGATTCGCTGCAGGTTGACAAGCTGACGCGGCAGTTTCCCGCTTCGGCGGCAGGCCTGGATGAAAACATGCACCTGGCGGCTGTCGATGGTCAGGCCCTGAACGATTATGCCGACTACTACCAGGCGATCATGTCCCAGCCCGCCCGCCGCCGCACGCTCAGCTTTTTGGACAAGGACGGCCGCGGCGTTGAATACCAGGTCTCCGCCGAGCCGCAATTGCAATCTCACAACATCGATCAGGTTGACGGCGGCACCCTGGTTCTCAAGCATCTGCTGGGCCTGCAAACCGCAGCTTACGTGGGCGTGGTCACCCCGAAGTCAGCCGCGGAAAAGGCCGGCGTGAAGGTCGGCGACCTGATCGTGCGCCTGGGCGATATGAACTGGCCCACCCCGGCTGAGGTCATGCTGACGGTGCAGCAGACGGGATTGCAGCCGTTGCAACTGGTGGTGCTGCGCGATGGTCAGCGCGTGGACCTGGGACCGGTGCGCCCGCAAGCGAGCGGCCTGCTGGGCAAGATCGGCCTTGCCGGCCAGGGCAAGCTGGGTGTGTTATGTACGCAAAGTCCCAACGAGGTCCGCATCGGTCGCACATTGCCCGAAAGTCCGGCCGCGGCGCTGAACCTGCCCAACGGAGCCCGCCTGGTCAAGGTCAACGACCAGCCGGTGCAGAACTGGGCGGAATTCCAGATGGCGGTGGCCAAGGCTGAGAGTCCTGATCTGAAGCTCAGTTTCGAGTTGCCCATCGCGCGCGATCCGATCGAGGAATCGACGTTGCACCTGGATGATCAGCAGCTTGCCGCCGTGCGCGAGGCTGGCTGGAACATGCCGGTGGACTTCGTGCTCAAGCCGCTGGAGTTACCGCTGAAAGCGGAGGGTCTGCTGTCGGCGCCCAAGCTGGGCCTGGAAAAGACCGGCGACTTCATGGTCCAGACTTATCTCATGCTCGCCCGTCTGTTCCAGCGCTCGGTCAAGGTCGAGCACCTGGTGGGGCCCATCGGCATCGTCCATGCTGGGACCACTTTCACCGAGCGGGGCGTGCCTTACTGCCTGTTCTTCCTGGGGCTGCTCAGCGTCAACCTGGCGGTGGTCAACTTCCTGCCGATCCCCATCGTCGATGGCGGGCATGCGGTGTTCCTGATCATCGAAAAGCTCAAGGGTTCGCCGGTCAGCATCAAGGTGCAGGCGGCCGCCACCTATGCGGGTCTGGCCTTCATCGCCCTGGTGTTCCTGCTGGTGACCTACTACGACATCGTCCGCCTGGTCAAGCCCCAGTAATGGTTTAGCGGGCGAGCTTGCTCGCTCATGCGATTGATGTCGCAGCAAGCTCCGACGCTAAACGGGCGAGCCATGCACGACCCGCACGGGCGACCTATACTGCCCGCCTTATGATGCGCATCCTGGTGCCGATTCTGGCTTTGTCGCTTGCCGTGGTGGTGATGCTCTCGTTCGCCCTGCGACAGGACCACACGCCGCCGCCGCCACCGGCCCTGATCGCTGATGAGCAGGCGACGACGCAGGCAGAAACCACTGACGCTGAGCCTGCTGAACCCGCCGAACAAGCTGCGGAAGCGCCCCCAACAGCTCCGCCAATCGTCGAGGCTGTCGAACAGGCACAGATCGCACCCGTCAACGCCCTGCACGTTCTGCCCGCGGCCGACGCCGACGCTCCGATCATCACCAGCATCGGCTCCGACGATCCCGACAGCCCTTACGCCATGCGCGTCGATCTGGTGGCTTGGGGAGCTGGTTACAAGCGCATCACGCTCTCGCACTACAGCCGGTTTGCCGACACAACCGAGCGTTACGTGATCGCGCCGCCGATGGGTGAAACCGACGATCGGGTCTGGGCTTATCCCCTGGCGGCTCATCAGATCACCGTCAACGGCTCGCAGCCCCTGGCCCTGTTCAACCAGCGCTGGACGTTGACGGATCACGGCGAAGACTTCGCCCGGTACGAACTGACGCTGGCTGACGAGTCAGACAAACCGCTGCTGACCATCGTCCGCCGCTATGCGCTTACGCCGGACAGCTACGACCTGCACCTGGATCAGTCGCTTGTCAACAAGACCGATCAGCCGCTGAAGGTGGTATTCCGGCAACTGCTGCAGGGAGACACCGAGTTTGCCCGCGATGACTACCTGGGCGATCGCCGCCAGTTGGTCACCGGGTTTTTCAACAGCAAGTGGGACCCGACCCGCAGCATCATCTTCATCAAGGACGCCACCCGCCTGCGCAGCGATCTGTTCAAGAAGCCGCAGGTCTGGCCCTGGAAGATCACCAGCAGCGCCATGAGCCTGGCCTGGTTGTCGGTGGAGAACCGTTACTTCGCCCTGATCGTCCACCCGGCTGTGCCCGACGACGCCAAGACCACCAGCGACCTGCAGTCCATGGATCAACTGTTTGCCGACTACGGCCTGCAAACCGGCGGACAGGATGAGGGTGATACGCCGCTCTACTGCGTGCTGACCGCCGCCACGGGGCCGCTGACCATCGCGGCCGGACAGGAGGCGGAACTGGACCTGGCCCTGTTCGCCGGCCCGCGCGATCGTCACCTGTTCACCCAAACACCCTACGACCTGCTCTGGTTCGGCGACCTGATCCGCTACGAGATGAGCTGCACCTGGTGTACCTTCCAGTGGCTGGGCAAGTTCCTGCTGTGGTTCCTGGAAGTGATTCACGCGGTGGTCTTCGACTGGGGCGTGGCCATCATCATCCTGGTGCTGATCGTGCGCCTGCTGCTGCACCCGCTGACCAAGAAGGCCCAGATCAACATGATGAAGGTGGGCAAGCAGATGCAACTGCTGGCGCCCGAGATGGAGAAGATCAAGAAGAAATACAAGGACGATCAGACCCGCATCAACCAGGAAGTGATGAAGCTCTACAAGGAGAAGGGCGTCAACCCCATGGGCATGGCGGGCGGATGTCTGCCCATGTTCCTGCAGATGCCCATCTGGATCGCCCTGTACGCCATGCTCTATTTCGCCATCGAACTGCGCCAGCAGCCGGCCTTCTACGGCATCTTCCAGGCCGTCAGCGGCGGCAACTGGCACTTCCTGCGCGATCTGTCCCAGGCGGACAACTTCATCCGCTTCGTGCCCATGGGCGATCCCGGGTTCAAGCTGAACCTGTGGCTGATAAACCCGCACTTCGCCGGCATCAACGTGCTGCCCCTGCTGATGGCGGTGGTTTTCTACTACCAGCAGAAGCTGACCACACCGCCCCCCGCCAATGAGCAGGCCGCCCAGCAGCAGAAGATGATGAAGTGGATGATCCTGCTGTTTCCCATCATGCTCTACTCAGCGCCGTCGGGCCTGACGCTCTACATCATGGCCTCCACCGCGGCCGGCATCCTCGACAGCTACGTGGTGCGCAAGCACATCAAGGAACAGGAAGCGGCCGGCACCCTCTTCGACCGCAAGCCCCGCAAACCCGGCGGCTTCATGGATCGCATGTACAAGCAACTCGAACAGAAACAGAAACAGATGCAGCAGCGACAAGGCAGGAAGTGAAATTCGAATGACCAAAGCCGCGTACGCGGAAATTCGAATGACGAAACAATGTCCGAATGACGAATGACGAATGACGAAATCACGAAACATTTGTCATTCAGACATTCGTCATTGTTTCGAATTTCGAATTTCGTCATTCGACTTTTACACTTAAAGCTCATAAAAGAACCGGAATTCACCGCAGAGAACGCAGAGAACACAGAGCTAAAATACTTGAATTCAAGCTTATTCCGGTTTTTCTCTGCGATCTCTGCGTCCTCTGTGGTGAGTTCTTTTT
>JADLFV010000055.1 GCA_020849625.1 Phycisphaeraceae bacterium | reverse complement strand
CTTCCGGGGCGGAGGCTGACAGGCGCGTCGCCTACCGGCTCTATGGGGCCTTGCCGACGCTGGCCTTCCTGTTGTGTCGCCTTGCTGCGCGCGTGGCGGATTTGAGCCGATCGGATCCGTCACGGCGCAGCGAGGCGATTATTGATTGAGGAATATCGATTTTGGATTGCAATCAAAAATCCTCAATCAAAAATCAAAAATCTCCCTCACTCTTCTTCCAATGTGTACACAAACCATCGCTGTTTGTTTTGCGGATGCCGGGGGTGGCGTTCGCAATAGATCTTCATGGTTTGCCCGCGGTCGGTGCGCAGGAGCCACCAGTGGCGGCGGAGGTACATTTCGCCGCTGCCGCCCTCGGGGGAGCTGGTGGTCCAGGTTTGCAGGACATCGGTGACGTGATGCTCGAGGTTGCGCCAGGTGAAGCGGGAAGGAAGGCCGGGCTCGCCGCGGGCCATGGCGGCGGCGTCGAAGCTGCCGGGCGCGGGGGTGATCGGTTCGCTGATGAACTGGGGCATGAAAGAGCACGCCCCACTCAAAGTGGGGCGGCCTCACAGATCACGGAGTTTGTCATTGTTACTTCCGGGTGCGAACTTTTTTGGAGAACTCGTCCATCATCGCGGCGCAGGCTTTGGCGGCTTCGGTGAATCCCTTGGCGGAGAGCGAGCCGCTGCGCACATGGTCGAGCACGATCTGCTCAGCTTTCATCACCAGGGCGCAACCATCCGCGACCTGGTCGGCGATTTCGGGCGGGATGGTGGTCACGCCGTTGCGGTCGCCGTGCAGCAGATCGCCGGGGTAGAGCGTCAGGCCGCCGACGTGCACGGGCACGTGGATGGAAGGGATGTGGCAGTAAGCGTGAGCGCAGATGGCGCCGTCGGTGAAGGTGGGAAACTGGATGGCATCGACCTGATCGAGGTCGCGGCCAGCGCCACTGGTGATCAGGCCCACGGCTCCGCCGGCCTTGTAGGTGCTGCACATCACTTCGCCGAAGGTCGCGGCTTTGACGGGGTTGTCGAGGTCCTGGAACACGACGACGGCGGGTCCGGGCAATTCGCCGAAGCGTTCGACCTGGGTCATGCAACTGCCGTAGGCATCATTGCCGCGCGGCTTGTCGGCGCTGCGGAAGGTGGCGGTGGCGGCATAGCCGACCATGGGCGGCAGCTTGGGCGCGTTGGCGCGAATGCGGGCGTCCATGAAACCACTGTGCCGCGGACGCACATCGAACAGTTCGATGGCATTGCAGACGGTGGGCGTGTCGTACTTGCGCAGCTGGGCGAGTTGCGCGGCGGTGAGTGCTTTGCTGGTCATGAATTACTCCGTCACGGGGTTACTGAGTGTACCGATCGGCTCGATGGTAATCTCCACCACGTCGCCTTGCTTGAGATAGACCGGCGGCTGGCGGAAGTTGCCGACGCCTTCGGGCGTGCCGGTCAGCAGCACGGTGCCGGCCGGGAGGGTGGTGTCCTGACTGAGGAAGGCGATCAGTTGGGCGACGCTGAACATCATGTCGCTTGTGTCAGCTTCCTGCATGATCTGGCCGTTGACGCGGGTGACCAGGTGCAGGGCCTGGGGGTCGGGTATCTGCTCGGTGGTGACCAGGACCGGTCCCAGGGGGCAGAAGGTGTCGAAGCCTTTGCCCCGGACATACTGCCCGCGGCAGACATGTTGCCAGTGTCGGGCGCTGACGTCGTTGGCGATGGTGTAGCCCAGGACGTAGTCGAGGGCGTTGGATTCCGAGGCGTTGCAGCAGTCGCGTCCGATAATCACGGCCAGTTCGCCCTCGAAATCCACCTCTGGGCCGTCCAGCGTGCAGCGGGGGATTCGGATGGGCTCTCCCGGGCTCTGAAGGCTGCCGGTGGGCTTCATAAACGGCACGGGATAAAGGTCCGCATTTTTCAGACCGGATTCTTTACAGTGGTTCCAATAGTTTCCGGCGATACATATGATATTAGTCGGATCCACCGGCGCCAGGCGGCGGGCGATGGTCAGCACCGCCCCGGTGGCGTGCGGCGGGCGCAGCAGGGGCGAGTCGGACAGCAGTTCCGCCCGTCCGTCGCCGAGATCCCGGCCGTAGAGGAGTTGACCCTGTTGGTCGATAAACCTTGTCAAGCGCATGAATAACAATACTCCTGTCCGATTCGGATACTGACTGGGGACGCAAACAGGTATAATCCCCGTATCCTTGTAACCGATCCTTTCGCAAAGGCAAACCCTTGGCAGAAAACAAAACGTCCACCTTGAGCACCGACGTGGCCAAACACGCCAGCGGCGCCGGCCGCACCTGGCAGGATGTGGCGCCCGTCGATCGGCGGTCTGACGTGCCCGAAGGCCTGTGGATGCGCTGCGTCAACTGCGAAGCGATGAGCTATCGCAAGCAGGTCGAGCTGAACCTCGACGTCTGTCCCGAATGCGATTATCACAACCGCATCGGCGCCGATCAGCGCGTCAGCCAATTGGTGGACCCCGACAGCTTCGAGCCGATGTGGGAGAATCTCGCCCCCGTCGATCCGCTCGGCTTCGTGGACCGCATTCCCTACGCCCAGCGCCTCGAGCAGGAGCAGGCCAAGACCGGCCACCGCGATGCCCTGCTCTGCGGCAAGGCCTTCATCAAAGGCCGCGGCGTCGTGCTGGCGGTGATGGACAACCGCTTCATGATGGCGTCGATGGGCAGCGTGGTGGGCGAGAAGATCGCACGCTGCGCGGAGTTGGCGGCCGAGACCGATCAGCCGTTCGTGATGATCGCAGCCTCCGGCGGCGCTCGCATGCAGGAGTCGGGACTGTCGCTGGCGCAGATGGCCAAGACCAGTGCCGCCATCGGCAGGCTCGATGACGCAGGCGGGTTGTTCATCAGCGTGCTGACCGATCCGACCACCGGCGGCGTCACCGCCAGCTTCGCCATGCTCGGTGACGTGATCATCGCCGAACCCAAGGCCCTGATCTGCTTTGCCGGCCCGCGCGTGATCGCCAACACCGTGCGCGAACAACTGCCCGAAGGTTTCCAGCGGGCGGAGTTCCTGCTGGACAAGGGCTTCATCGATCGCGTGGTGCACCGCAAGGACCTGCGCAGCGAGATCAGCCGCGTCATCGACTACGCTGGAAAGTAAATCATTTAATGACCAATGACCAATTACCAATGCCCAATGGTTGATCTGCGTCGCTTCGTGAATTTGGTCATTGGGAATTGGGCATTGGCCATTCTGCTCGGCCTTTGGCCTGCGGTCGCACCTGCTCAGCCGGCGGCGCTCAAGACCTACAACGCTCCGCACTACGCCGTCCACACCGATCTGCCCCGCGATCAGGCCGAGGTGTTCGCCCTGCACATGGAGCGGGTGTACGCCAACTATGTGCAGCGCTTCAAGGATTTTCGGGCCCGCGATGACAAGCCCATGGAGTTGTACCTGTTCGGCGATCAGAGCAGCTACGCTACTTTTCTCCAACTGCACAACGTCCCGGCCGAGGGCAGCGGCGGCATGTTCTTCATCAACCCAAAGATTCAGGGCCTGGCGACTTTCACCCGCGGGCGCAGCCGCGCCGAAACATTCTCCGTCCTCCAGCACGAGGGCTTTCACCAGTTCGCTTTCAATTACATCGGCCCCGAGCTTCCCATCTGGCTCAATGAGGGACTGGCCCAGTATTTCGAGGACGGCATACTCATCGACAGCTCGATGACTCTGGGCGTCGCCGACGCCGACCGCATCGAGCGCGTGCGCAGTGCGATCAACAACAACACCGCGCTGCCGATCGCCGACGTCTTGAACATCTCGGAAAAAGACTGGGCCCAAACGCTCAACACGCAGCCCGACAAGGCAGCTTTGCTCTACGCCCAGGCCTGGTCCATGACCTATTTCCTGCTGAACGTCAACAACGGCGCTTACCAGTCGAAGTTGACCGAATACCTGAAGCTGGTGTCCGCGGGCCACCCCGGCCATGAGGCGTTTGGCAGCGCCTTCGGCGTCAGCGATCTGTCGCCGATGGACAAGAGCTGGCGGCAGTACGCGCTGCAGCAGCAGCCCGACGCCATCAACGCCGTGCTGACCCGCCTGGAGTTTTTCGCAGCCGCCCTCAGCTACATGACCGAGCAGAACGAAAAAATGCCGCGTTCCTTCGGCGATCTGCGCCGGCACCTGCGGTCACGTGGTTTCACGCTCACCCGCACCAGCCCCGGCGTACGCATCGTTTACAGCGCCACCGACGACGAACTGTTCCGCTTCAAAAGATCCGACGGCCACCACGGCCAATTCCGTCTCTACGAACCAGCCCGCACCGACCTGCCCCCACGCATCAGCGCCCTGGGCATGTCGCCCGAACCGACACTCGTCTGGTACCGCAGCGAAGACGGCGAACTGATTTCCGATATCGAATTTCGATAAAGACAGAATTGAACCGCGGAGGCGCGGAGGACACAGAGAAAGGCAGGAACGCGGATAAACGCGGATAGATTCAATTCTTGTTTCTATCTGCGTTCATCTGCGTTCATCCGCGGTTTCTGTGTTTGCCTTCCTCCGCGTTCTCCGCGTCTCTGCGGTTCAACCCTTTCACATGACCAGCTCACCAATCCCCATCAAACCCAACGGCTCTTTGGTGAAGAAAGGCTCGGCGAATTCGCAGCCGATGCGCGAGCCCATGTAGCCGTTCATCTGCTGGAGCCACTGCACCACGCGGCGGTTTTTCTCGGGGATCACGAACTGCGTCTCGTAGGCCTTGACCGCTTCGATCTTGCGCGGCATCTGCTCGCTGACGTCGATGCAGAACGACGGATTGGCCACGTGCCGCAGGTGCGTGCAGTAGTAGTAGATCAGCCACTTGGGATAGATCGGCTCACCCGCCCCCGCCCCCGGAAGTTCTCCAGGCAGGTCCAGTTTCGTCAGCTTGGCGTCGAAGCGGGCATCTTCCACAATGCGCGTGGTGGCGATGTGATCGGGATGGGCATCCTCTGGATAGGGCAGAAAAACAATCTGCGCCTGGTGCCGGCGAATCACCGCGGCCACCGCGTGCCGGGCTTCGAGCGTGTGCTGCACTTCCCGATTCTTCAATCCCAACAATTTCCGGGGGCGCTGCAGTCCCAGCACCCTGGCCGCGGCGGTCCATTCCTTTTCACGTTGCGCAGGTGAACCGTGCGGCGTCGGCTCGCCATTGGTCATGTCCAGCAGCAGCACGTCATGCCCCTGCTCGATCAGACGGATGATCGTTCCCCCCATCCCCAGTTCCTGATCATCCGGGTGCGGTCCAACCACGAGAACGTTCGCCATGCTCAGACTCCTGATAAAACCGCCAAGACGCCAAGAGCGCCAAGTTGGGACAGAATATCTTGGCGCTCTTGGCGCCTTGGCGGTTCAATGTATCTGCAGTAAATCACCATACAACCGCTCAATTTGTTTCACCATCGCAGCGCTGCTGAATTTCTCGCGCACGAGTTGCTGGCCGCGACGGGTCAGTTCAGCGGCTTGATCCGGGTGGTCGAGCAGCCAGCGAATCGCGTCACGCAGGGCGTTTTCATCGCCGGTCGGCACGAGTTTACCGGTTTGACCTTCGATGCACACCGCGCCGATGCCGCCGGTGTCGTAGCCCGCAATCGCGCAACCAGCCAGCAACGCCTCAGCCAGCACCAGTCCCTGGCCTTCCTGGTACGACGGCAGCACGCACACGTCCACGCACGTCAATAATCTCGCCACTTCGTCCGGCGAAACCAGCCCCGTGAACGTCACCGACGATTCGATCCCCAGCTCGCGCACCCGCTGTTCCAGATCGCTGCGACTCCAGCCGTCACCGATGCACAGCAGATGGCGATCCATGTCGATCATCATGTGGAACAGGTCCGCGTGGCCTTTCAGCTTATCCAGCCGCGCCACGATGCCCAGCACCGGCTCGTCCGCGGCAATGCCGAGTTGCCGCTTGACGGCAGCACTCTGCGAACGATCCGCACTGAACCGTGCCACGTCGATGCCGGAGTGGATCACCGTGAATTGCTCGCGCGGTGCGATCTTCTCCTGCACGAACGCATCCACCATCGCCTCGCTGACCGCGATCATGTGATGGCAGTGCTTGGCCGCCTCGCGCTCAAGCGAAACGTAGAAATGATGCACGATCTTCAACTGATGCTCGTGAAACGGCAGCCCATGCACCGTGTGCACAATCAGCGGCACTTTTTCCTTCCACGCCGCCGCCCGCCCGAGAATGCCCGCCTTGCTGGAATGCGTGTGCACCACGTCCGGCTTCAATTGCCGGATCAACTGACGCAGTTTCTTGTAACACAACCAGTCGCGCAGCGGCGCCACTTGCCGCACCATGCTGGAAATCTCGTGCAGCACCGCGCCGCTTGCCCGCGCATCATCCAACAGCGAGCCCTCCGGCCCATAGATCGGCCCATACGCCAGATGCACCTCGTGTCCCTGCCTGACCAGATGTGCACAGGTATCCACTACGACGCGCTGCGCCCCGCCCTGTATCAACCGCGTGATGATCTGGAGCGTTTTCATCTATTCAAGCAACAGTTGAACCGCAGAGACGCAGAGGACGCAGAGAATACAAGATAATCAATCGGATTCATGCCTTCTTCTGCGCTCCGCGTCTCTGCGGTTCAATCGTATTGAATCCATTCAAGACACAAACCTTCGGCCGGGAGCGTCGGCCCGGCGTCGGCGCGATTGCACGATGCGAGCACTTTGTCGATCACTTCCGGGGGCAGATGGCCGCGGCCGACTTCCACCAGGGTGCCGCCGATGATGCGCACCATGTTCCACAGAAAGCCGTCGCCTTCGACCACGATGGTCACCGCATCGCCATTGCGCTCGGCGTGGCAGTCGAAGATGGTGCGCACCGTGTTGTTGCGGCCGTGCCCGGCGGCGGCGAAACCCTCAAAATCGTGCGTGCCCACCAGCCGCGCTCCCGCATCGTTCATCAGCGCAGCATCCAACGGCTCCCAGAAGTGCATCACGCGATGACGCAGCCACAGCGGCCGATGGCGCGAGTTGTGAATCGTGTAGCGATACTGCTTGCGCCTGGCGTCACGAATGGCGTGAAAACTTCCGGGGGCGATGGCGGCATCGATGATGTCCACGTCCTTGGGCACGCGGCTGCGCAGAGCGTGGGCCAGGTTCTCGCTCGGCACCCGGCAGACGGCATCAAAGTGCGCCACCTGGCCTTTGGCGTGAACCCCGGCATCGGTGCGCGAGGCGCCCACCAGGTGGATCGGCTGGCCGCACAGGCGCATCAGCGCCTGCTCGATGACCTGCTGCACGGTGCGCAGATCATTGCCGTCCGGCTGCGTCTGCCGCTGCCAGCCGTGGAACGCTGCGCCGTCGTAGGCGATGGTCAGCTTGTAGCGCTGGGCTTGTGGTTCGCCCACCTGGTTCATGCAGACAGGTTAAGTTCAAGCGAACCGCTTGCCAATTGGCGGTCAAGTGACGGGTCAATTCACCCAATGAGACGCTGCGCGCAGAGCGGTGCGGCGAAGTTGCGGGCTGACGCCCAGGGCAAGTCCAATCCCAGCCGCCGCCGCCAACGCCATCCAGGGATGGTCGCGCAGCGGATGCGTCCTGGTATCACGATCAGCCAACGCGCGCAGATGCTGCAGCGCCTGTTGCCTGGTCATGGTTTGGGGGTGTGTCGAGGACATGTTCAGTCGTTTTCTCTCAGACGCACCCATAAAGCCATGCCCGCGGCGATCAGCAGTGTCACAGTTCCCAGAAATAAAGCTGCGCCGCCCGGGCTCATTGTTCTGGCCAGTAACAGATAAGCACCGATGCCTGCCACCACCACGCCGCCCAGCGCCAGCACAAATATCGCAATCATCATCAGCAGTGAAGCGAACGCCTGCTGTGTGCCGCGGCGCATTTCGGTCGCCTGGGCGTCAACCAGATCCGATAGCGCCACAATCCATTCGATCACTTTGTTCATGGCTTAGCGCCGCAACAGCATGCCCGCCAGGATGCCCGAACCCAGCGCCACGCCGAGGCAGATCATCGGGTACTCTTCCATCGTGTGGCGGATGTGTTGGCCCTTGTCGCGCACATGCTCGGCGAATTGCCGACCATAGGCTGTCGCCTCCTGCGCGACGCGCCGGCCGCTTTCGCTGCCCAGGGCCGCCGTATCCTTCAGTAATGTGCCCACGTCATTGCGCAGTTGCGAAAAGTCCTCGCGCAACGCGTCCAGACGCTCGCTCAATTCTTCCTGCGTACGATCATGCATCACGGTATCAGTACTCATCAGTCGCTCCTTTGCCGGGGGTGATTCTTATATGTTTTGATCGTAGACGAAAGGCGCCAGGGCGTCTTTGCGGCGAAGACAGGATTACGGCCTGGGGGAATCCCCGAGTCTCGCCTAATCATCCACCGGCACGAACTGCTCGATGCTCAGGCCGAAGCCGGCCAGGGCGGTGGGGGTGAAGGGGTGATTGGTCAGCAGCTTAAGGCGGCTGATGCCCAGGTCGCGCAGGATCTGGCAGCCGATGCCGTAGGCCCCGACGTTGGTTGGCGGTTTGCTGCCGGGGGTGGGATGGCGTTCACCCAGGTGCAGGCGTTCGGGATCATCGTTGCGCAGCAGGGCGGTGTGCAGTTGTTGCAGCAATCCGGTGCCGCCGCGATCGTGGCGCAGGTAAACCACCGCGCCGCGGCCGGCCTTCTGAATTTTAGTAAGTGCCGCCCACAGCGTTTTGTGCGTCGGTTGGGTCAGGTCCCCGAACACATCGCCCAGCAGGTTCTGGCTGTGCATGCGCACCAGCACCGGCTCGTTGATCTGGCGGCTGCCCACGTCGCCGCAGACCAGGGCCACGTGCGGGAAGGGATCGGTCTGCGAGCGGTAGGCGATCAGCGTGAACGTGCCCAGCTCGTTTTCAAAGGGCGCTTCGGCGATGCGCTCGATCAGCTTCTCGCGCGACAGGCGGTGCTCGATGACGTCGGCCACGGAGCACATTTTCAGTTGATGCTTTTCGCACAGCCTGGCCAGGTCGTCGCGGCGGGCCATGGTGCCGTCGTCGTTCATCACCTCGATGATGACGGCCGCGGGGCGCAGGCCAGCCATCTTGCACAAATCGATGGCCCCTTCGGTCTGACCCGCCCGCACCAGCGACCCGCCGTCGCGTGCCCGCAGCGGTTGCGTGTGGCCCGGTCGGGCCAGGTCGTGCGGCAATGTTTTTTCATCGGTCAGCAGACGGATGGTGGTGGCGCGGTCGGCGGCACTGACGCCGGTGCTGATGCCGAAGCGGCTGGCGGCATCGACGGTCACCGTGTAGGCGGTCGAGCGCAGGGCGGTGGAGTGCGATGTCTGCGGCTGTAGGTCCAGGCGATCGCACAACTCGCCGGCCAGGGCGACGCACATCATGCCCCGGCCTTCCCTGAGCATGAAATTAATACCTCCGGGGGTCGCATGTTCGGCCGCCAGCACCAGGTCACCTTCGTTCTCGCGCTTCTCATCATCGACCAGCACGATCATGCGCCCGGCGGCCAGCTCAGCGAGGATGTCGGGGATGGGCGTCATGGGATGGCGTAGAGCGTAGAGCGTCTAGCGTAGAGCGTCAAAAAGAATCAACCTTTTTACGCTATACGTTCTACGCCATACGCTTGTTATCCCTTCGGCGTCAGCCGCACCACGGCGCACGGCTCGGGCGGGGCGGCAGCCAGCAGCTCGCGCACCTCGTCCAGCGTCACCGCCATCAATCGCTCCAACTCCTGCTCCAGCGACACGTGCCGGCCGAGGTACAGCCAGTTGGCGCCGAGGTTGGTCATGCGCCCCTGCGGACGCTCGCCCATCAGCGTGGCGCTGGTGGCCAGCTTGTTCTTGGCGCGGACGATCTCTTCCAGCGACAGGTCCTCGCACACCACCCGCAGCGTTTCCCGCAGCACCTGCTCGACCTGTTCGCCCTTCTCGGGTGCGCAACTGGCATAGCTGAAGAACGCGCCCACGCCGTCGTAGGGCAGATACGAAAGGTCGGCCTCGTCAGCCAGGCCCGGATCGATCAGTGCCCAATAGAGGCGCGAGCCTTCGCTGTCGCCCAGCACGTCGGCCAGCACGCGGGCGGCATAGCGCTGCGAATCCTGCGCCGCCGGGCCGGGCCACATGGCAGCCAGGTAGTGGCGATGCACGCGCGGGTCGGTCAGGGTGCTGTCGTGTTGCGCAGCCGGCGGATTGCCATGATCGCGTGCAGCGCCGGTGGGCTGCCAGTGGGCGGTGCGCTGGGCGAGATCGGCCAGCAAGGCATCGAAATCCACGCGGCCGGCGGCGGCCACCACCAGGTTGTCGGGGCTGTAGCGCTGGTTGAAGTAATCGCGCATCTGCGCTGCGGTCATCGAGCCGACGGTTGCGGCGGTGCCCAGCACGCGATGGCCCAGCGGGTGCCCCCGGAAGTAACTTTCGAGGATGGCATCCTGCAAACGCCAGCCGGGCCGATCGTCGTACATGCTGATCTCTTCGAGGATGACCTTGCGCTCCATCTCGAAGTCGTCCTCGCGCAGGGCCGGCCGCAGCATGTCGGTGAACAGGTCCACCGCCTGCGGCAGCATCTCCGGCAGCACGTGGGCGTGATAGAGCGTCTGCTCGTGACTGGTGAAGGCGTTGAAGTCCGCCCCGATCTGGTCGAACTGACGATTGACATCCGCGGCCGTGCGCCCGGCGGCGGTGGCCTTGAACATCATGTGTTCGAGGAAGTGGCTGACGCCCATGAGCGGCGGCTGCTCATCACGGGCCCCGGTGCGCACGAAGAAGCCGACCGCCGCGGTGTGAGCCGACGGATTGGCCTCGCAGAGCACGGTCAGTCCATTGTCCAGTTGCTGATGATGAAACTGCGTATTCATGCTTGTCCCGTGAGCGGAATTGTTCAGGGCGGGGCGGTGCTTGTCAATTGTGAGGGTGGTCTATCAATTGCCGGCAATGCGCAGCGGCACGCGCTTGGGGCCCCAAGCGCCGGGAGTTGCTTCAAAAACGCCGGGTATTTCGTGCCGGCAGTGCGGGCAGTGGGCGATGTCGGCAGCGTCCAGTTGCAGGTTGTAGCGGCCAAGCTGATACCAGTCGCGCTCGATCAGGGTTTGGCCGCAGTTGGGACAATGGGTCGAGTCGCGCTCGGGATCGTGCACGTTGCCGACATAGACATAGCGCAGGCCGGCTTCCAGGGCCAGGTCGCGACAGCGGATCAGCGTGTGGTGCGGGGTGGGCGGCGTGTCAAGCATCTTGTAGTCGGGATGAAACGCGCTAAAGTGCAGCGGCACGTCCGGGCCCAGGTGCTCCAGCAGCCAGTCGCACATGCGCTGGATTTCATCGGGCGAATCGTTCTGGCCGGGAATGACCAGCGTGGTGATTTCAAACCAGACGTTCGTCTCGTGCTTCAGATACACCAGCGTGTCGAGCACCGGCTGCAACGCGGTCTGCGTGAGCTTGCGATAGAACGTTTCGGTGAAGGCTTTGAGGTCCACGTTGGCGGCATCCATCGCCCGGAAGAAGACTTCGCGCGGCCCCGGGGAAATGTAGCCGGCGGTGACGGCAACCGTTTTGATCCCGCGCTCGTGAGCAGCGGCGGCGATGTCGATGGCGTACTCAGCCCAGATGACCGGGTCGTTGTAGGTGAAGGCGATCGAGCGGCAGCCGGTGCGCACCGCGGCTTCAGCGATCGCCTCGGGGGAAGCCTCGTCGGCCAGCGTGTCCACCTCGCGGCTCTTGGAGATGTCGTGGTTCTGGCAGAACTTGCACCCGAGGTTGCAACCGGCCGTGCCCAGGCTCAGCACGGCTGTGCCGGGCAGGAAGTGGTTGAGCGGCTTTTTTTCGATCGGGTCGATGCAGAACCCGCTGGATCGGCCGTAGGTGGTCAGTTCCAGCTTGCCGTCCACATTGGCCCGCACGAAACAGAAACCCCTACCCCCGGAAGGAATGTGGCATTCGCGGGGGCAGAGCGTGCAGACCACTTTGCCATCACTTCCGGGATCACTTCCGGGGGCGGGGGTCCACCATTGGGTGGGCGTGCGGGGCATGGCAAAAGTCATTGTATGCCCCTTCAGGTGGTCCCACAGCCGCCTCTGTCGGGGCAGGCGTCCTGGTCGGGATTTAACTTTCGGGAGGGGTGGTCCCAGAGGGGTTATATCGCTAGAATTGGTTCTATGCGTGTGATTGTGAAAGCGACCGACCATGACGGCCACCAGTTGCAGAAGGGCGATACAGTGGCTGCCCTGTCCGATAATATGACCGGCAAGGTCTGCGAATTGGCCGGCGAGGACGGTGAGCAGTTCGTGCGGGTTCGCCCGATTTTCCAGAGCTACGGCAAAGGTGTCTGGCACGCGGCGGAACACGTCCGCTGGCTATCCAGTCCTAAGGCTAAAAATTAAAGGTATTTATAACTTTTTTGTCGGGGGCATGCTGTTTTCATGGCATGGACCGATAGCCTCAGCTACAATTGGCACCTCAACCGAACTCCCAAGGATGCCGAACCTGTAGCGATGATCCGACGCTCTCCCACAAACTTGCCGCTATGGGTGGAGTTTGCCCTGCTGACACTGGCTGTGACCAGCTTGTGCCTGGTGCTTGGCCTGCTGATCCGCGGCTTCGTCTCGGCTGGCGACGGCATGGTGAGCCTGATGCAGGTCAGACAGGCCCCGCAGACTGCCACGACCAGCGTTCACGATTACCCCGTGGTCGAAATTTTCCGCGCTACGGCTTCCGACGATCAATCACCCGCGGCGGAGGCCGATTCATCGGCCGTCACTCCCATGCCCCCCGCCAGCTTCGACGGTCGGCCGCTCAAAGCCGTGGGCAAGATCAACATGCTGGTGACCGCCTACAGCCCCGACGCGCGATCCTGCGGCAAGTGGGCGGATGGCAAAACCGCCTCCGGCTACAGCGTGTGGACCAACGGCATGAAACTGGTCGCGGCTGACACCCGCATCCTGCCCTTCGGCTCCATCATCAGCGTGCCCGGGTACAACGGCGGCCAGCCCGTGCAGGTGCTCGACCGCGGCGGCAAGATCAAAGGCAATCGCCTCGATGTGCTTTATCCCACCCACGAGATCGCCCGCCGCTGGGGCGTCCAGCGCCTGACGGTCACCGTGTGGAAGTATGCGGACTAACTGCTACTCCCGTCGTCAAGCATTTTGGGGGGGCATGCACTTGCAACCATTACCCACTAAGCGCGTTCTACTATTCACTGCCGGCGTGGTATGCGTGTTACTGTGGTTTTGCACGTGGGCGATGACTGTTGTGCCGGGGTCTTTGGCTGTTACCGAACAATGGATTGCCGGCAACCTTTTCGCGTTTTTTGCTGGTGGTGCGATTGGCGCCGGGATCACATTGAGTGCGAAGCAGGCATAAGCTGTACGGGTAACGCTCACCGTGTGGAAGTGCGCGGATTAGACGCCAACACCTTTTTGCCGCCGAGCTTACACGGCGCTGTGCGAGCGAGCTCGCACGCTAAACGAAAACCTTCACAAATCAATGCCTTCTCACCGCCAGGTGTTCGACCAGGCGGGCGAGGATGTGGCCGCTGTCGCCCAACGGTTTGAGGGCGGCGACAGCTTCGGCCTGCACGCGCTCGATCTCTGCGCGGGCGCCGTCGAGGCCCAGCAGGGCGGGATAGGTGAGCTTGTTCTGCTTCTGGTCTTTGCCGGCCGTTTTGCCCAGTTGCTCGGTGGTGGCGGTGACGTCCAGGACATCATCGACGATCTGGAACATCAGGCCGATGGCTTCACCGTAGCGGGTGAGGCTTTCGAGTCTGGTAGTGTCCGCGTTGCCGCACATGGCGCCCATGCGGCAACTGGCGCGGATCAGGGCGCCGGTCTTGTGGCGATGGGTTCGCTTGAGGCGGGCAAGGTCATCCAGCGTTTGGCCGTCATTTTCCGGGGCTTCCGGGGGTTGCGGCAGCGTGTCGTAAACCTGGCCGGCCACCATGTCGTTGGTGGCAATCGCCAGTTCGCGCACGATCGCGGCCGCCAGTGCTGGCGTAGGGATCGACGGATCGCACAAGATCAGTTCGAAAGCCAACGTGTTCATGCCGTCGCCGGCCAGGATGGCCATGGCCTCGTTGGTGTGCTTGTGCAAGGTGGGCCGACCGCGGCGCAGATCGTCGTCATCCATGGCGGGCAAGTCGTCGTGGACGAGGCTGAAGGTGTGGATCATCTCGATGGCCGCGGCGGGGGCCATGGCCTGGGTGAACGAGCCGCCGACGGCCTCGCAGCAGCGCAGCACCAGGGCCGGTCGCAGGCGTTTACCACCGCCCAGCAGGGCATACACCATGGCCTGGCGCAGGTTGGCCGGCAGAGGGCGATTGTCCAGGAACTGCCGCAGGTAACCGTCCACCTGTTTGGCCGGTGCGAGGATGGCGTCGAGGTCCAGCGTTGAGGCAGAGGATGCGGGCATGAGTCAAAAATCCGGCGGCAGTATAGCAAGCGGGGAATGTCTGATCTCAGATTGCTGATTGATGATGTCAGACAAATTGCCTCTACCTCAGCAATCAGCAATCGGACATCAGCGATCACCTTCGCACACCCAATCCCATCATCAGCCAGCGGGCGATGGCGGTGGCGCCGTCTTTGGGCGGGTTGTCGCGCATGATCTTGGCCATGCGCTCGCGCTGTGTGATGTTGCGCATCAGAGCCGAGAGTGGGCCGATCAGTTGCGAGGCGTTGACGATGGGGTCGATGCGGTCGGTCATCAGCAGGGCGGCCCCGGCGTTGACCAGCGGTTCGCAGTTGCGGCGCTGATGCTGATCGCGATGGAACGGGTACGGCAGAAAAATCGTGGGCACGGCATTGGCCCAGACCTCGGCCACGCTGCCGGCCCCGGCCCGGCTGATCGCCAGCGTCGCCGCCGACCACGCCAGGCCCATGTGGTTGCAGAACGGCTCGACCACCGCCCGCACGCACGCCTGGCGATACGCGGCTGCGACTTCTTCGCGGTCCCGTTCGCCGGTCAGGTGCAGCACCTGCCAGTCGCCCAAGACCTTGCGAGCTTCGGTGCGGGTGCACAGCTCCATCATCAGGCGGTTGACCGTCATCGCTCCCTGCGAGCCGGCAGTGACGAACAGGGTGTTCAACTCCGGGCGCAGTCCCAGTTCGTAACGGGCGCGGCCGGGCAGTTCCATGGCCAGGCTGGAGCGGCGCAGGGGCACGCCGATGGTGCGGGCCTTGGGCAGCTTGTCAGTGTCGTAAACGCTGAAGATGACGGCGGCGTTGCGGGCCATGCGGCGGTTGGCCTTGCCGGGGGTGGCGTCGAGATTGACCAGGGCCACGGGGATGCCGGCCAGTTTGGCGGCCGCGATGGCTGGGGCGCTGACGAACCCGCCGGTGGCGACCATGGCCACCGCGCCGGTATGGCGGATGATCGCAAGCGTCTCCTGCCGGGCCTGCTTGTAGCCCTGGTAGAAGCTGAACAGTTCGGCCGGGGTGATGCGGAACGGTTGAGCAGAAAGGGCGGTGAAGGGATAACCCATGCGCTTGAGCATCTGGGCGTCGGTGGGACGGTCGGAGACCAGAAAATGCGGCCCCACCGGCACGCGATTCTCTCGCAGCCGCTCCAGGATCGCGACGTTGGGGAAGATGTGTCCGCCCGATCCGCCGCCGGCAAACAGGATCACACGATCACCGCTGCTCATGCGTGGCCATGATACTGGGAAGCGGGGGGTGAGGGGGGAGGAATGAGGCTTGAGGTGTGAGGCTTGAGGGCAGACGCAAGCGTGCCTAACCCTCAAGCCTCAAGCCTCACCCCTCAAGCCTCATCTTATCAGTCTCCAGCGAGCGACTGATCATGAAGATGCTGGCCGGTGATCGGCGCCAGCCGGCATAGACGAAGATGTGCTGCACGTTGTGCGTGGTGTCAACCACCGAGCCGCCGGGGTGCAGGCCATCCTTGTTGCCCTTCATGCTGTAGCCGATGCGTTCGATCACCGTGCAGTCGAAGCGCCACTCGCTTGAGCCTGCCAGCAGTGCCTCGGGATCGATGCTGTAGAGATTCAGTGAGCTGATTTGTTTGTCTTTGTCCTCGATGAGCGTGGAGCCGACCTTGCCGGGGCCGCCGCCGTTGCGCGCGCTCTGGAGCATTTCGATGCGGCGGGAGACGGGGTTGTAGATGACCTCGCCGGTGTCGTTGCCGCCGATGGGTACGGCCTGGTTGCCGACGATGTTGGTGCGTGCGGTGACGAACTGCACGTCCTCGAACCTGGCGCCGGACTGGTGGCGATAGACGTGCTGGGTGTAGGCCCAGCCATCGGGGCCGACGGCAAAATCTTCGCGTGTCTCGCGGCCGAGAGTGACCATGTGACCCGGTCCCCAAGTCGCCAGCGTCGGCTCGTAATCGCGGGCCGGCTGGTCGTTGATCCAGATGCGTTGCTGCCAGGTTTCGCCGGCATCGAGGCTGCGCAGCAGGAAGTTGCGCCCGCTTTTGCCGGTCTGCTGTCCGAAGGCGACGGTCAGGCCGAACTCCGGGTGCAGCACCATGTTGGGCCCGGTATGCGGCGCGCCTTCGAGCAGGCCGTCGAATGTGTGCGGATGTTCGCGCCAACTTTGCCCGCTGTCATCGCTGAGATAGACCATGCGGTCGCTGCATGCGATCAGACGGTGATTGGGATTGTTGCCGACCGACGCGTGCCCGATGCAGTTCATGCCGCGCGTGCCGCCCAGGCGCAGCGGCGGATTCGGCTGCCAGGTCTTGCCGTCGTCGTCGCTGTAGAGCACGAATGTGCCGGCCTCGGGCGACGGGTCGTCGTCGCCGTGACCGCCGGCCCGCTGATAGACCACCACCATCCGCCCCGAGGGCAGTTGCGTGGCTACCGGCCAACCCAGGTGCCGTAGCGGCTGACCTTCCGGAATGCTGGCCACCGGCGTGATGCGCAGCAGGTTCTTGCTCATCAGCAGGCGCAGACGTTTCTTCTCCGCATCGGAGAAGTCGAACTGCGGCTCGTCGAGAATGTCCGCTGCGTTCTGGGCCCAGGCTGGCTTCAGCGTCGGCCAAAGTGAACCGCTCATCACCGCCAGCGATGCGCCGAGAAAGTCGCGTCGTGAAATCCCCATGTTGCTGACCCCTTCATTATACGAACAAGCTTGCCCTGCCAGAATGATACCTGCCCCGCCACGAATACGCACAATACCATTAGCCGGCCCTTTCATCTGCGACAGGCGAATGGTCCATGTGCAAGTGATCTGTGGAACATCATGTCGGATCGAGTTGAAACACTTCTTCGACATTTTTGTCAAAGACGCGTGCGATCCGAATAGCCAGCGGCAAGGAGGGGGCGTACTTGCCGGCTTCCAGGGCGTGGATAGTCTGCCGCGTCACGCCCGTGCGCCTGGCTAAGTCTTCCTGCGTCATTTCACCGTGCTCGAAACGCAGGCGACGAATGCAGTTGACCAGTTTGTCGTTGTCATTTTTCGCCATCACGGCTCCAGCCATAGATTTGCAGCGTGACGATCGACTGAACCAGGACGACGATGAACATTGCAACGAACACGAAGCCGGGAAACAGCTCGACGGGCACCGTGACATGCTCAACGCCCCGCAACCCCCACATCACGAACCAGTACCCGATACTGCCGAACACGAATACGCACCAGAACGCGCCCATCCCGGCCCGCCACGCTTCCTGCTCGATACTGTGGTCACGCTCGTCAGTGACCGGCATCCCATCCGGCCGGGGGCGGTAGAAAACTCTGGCAAAGCCCCACAGCCCGCATAGGCCGAAGATGCCCAGCGCCGGTACCGCGACCGAGGACCACGGCTTGTCAAATAACCATGCCAACAGTGGCACCGCCGTCAGGTAAAGCGCCACGGTCGCGGCAAACACGATCAGGTTGAACCACGCTGCCTTCTGATTGGGGGACATGGCTGGCCTCCAAACTGGTTTCTTTCATAACCCGCACATGCGGTACATTAAACTTAACATAGTGTAAAGTTTACTTTACTAAAATCAAGCATTTTGTACACCAAAGCTGAGAAAACCCTTTGGTTGTTTAACCGTAATACGGAAATACCGATATACTGTATTCATGCAAGGCAAAATCACACTCAACGAACGCGGTGGCATCACCATCCCCGCCCGGATGCGCGAGGCCCTGGGGCTCAAGGCCAACGATGAGTTGGTGATTGAGGACACGGAGCAGGGTTTGCTGATTCGTCCCGCCTTCAGTGTGCCCATTGAGTTGTACACCGAGAAGCGCATCGCCGAGTTCGCCGCCGACGAACAGGCCATCGGCAAGCTGTTGCCCCAAGAAGGCAATGAGCCGGGGTGAATATGCTTCGTGTTTTCCTTGACGCCAACGTCCTGTTCTCCGCGAGCAATTCGGGCAGTCCCATCGCCCGGCTGATCGATTTGCTGATCGAGCGGGGCCAGGCCGTGACCAGTGACTTTGCCGTAGAAGAAGCACGCCGCAACGTGTTGTTGAAAAGGCCGAACTGGTCCGACGACCTCAGCGCTCTGCTCGCGCAGGTGCAGATTGTGCCATCCATTCAATTCGACTTGCCCGTTGAACTGGTTGCGAAAGACCAGCCGATTCTCTGCACCGCCATCCGTTGCGGCTGCGGTTATCTCGCCACCGGTGACAGACGGGACTTCGGCCACCTGTTCGGGCACACCATTGAAGGCGTGACGGTCATCAGCCTCGTTACGCTGGCGGAATTACTTGTGGCATCGAAGTCAGGCTGACTTGACCGTTCATTTCACGCCCAGCGCCGCGGCCATCGTTGCGCCCAGTGTGGCCGGTGAATCCGCCACCGTGCAGCCGCCGGCGCGCAGGGCTTCGATCTTGGCTTCCGCGCCGCCCTGGCCGCCGGAAATGATTGCACCAGCGTGACCCATTCTCCTTCCGGGGGGTGCGGTGCGGCCGGCGATGAAGGCGCAGACCGGCTTTTTCATGTTGGTTTTGATCCACGCGGCCGCCTGCTCTTCGTCGCTGCCGCCGATCTCGCCGATCATGATGACGCCGGCCGTTTGCTCGTCAGCGTTGAAGCGTTCGAGACAGTCGATGAAGTTCATGCCGCGCACCGGGTCGCCGCCGATGCCGATGCAGGTGGTCTGCCCCAGTCCGCACTTGGCTGCCTGCCAGACCGCTTCGTAGGTCAGCGTGCCGGAGCGCGAGATGATACCGATGCTCTTGCCGCTCTCCGCGTCGGCCGGTGCCTTGTGAATGTAACCGGGCATGATGCCGATCTTACAACCCTTGCCGGCACTTCCCGGGGTGATGATGCCGGGGCAGTTGGGGCCGATGAGGATGGTGTCTTTGTAACGCGGCAGACTGAGCGTCTGCTTGACCTTCATCATGTCCTGGACAGCAATGCCCTCGGTGATGGCGACGATGATGCGGATGCCGGCGTCGGCAGCTTCCAGAATTGCATCGGCGGCGAAGGCGGGCGGCACGAAGATCATGGTGGCGTCGGCGCCGGTTTTGCTGACCGCCTCCAGGCAACTGTTAAAAACCGGAAGATCATCGACCGCTTTCTGGCCACCCTTACCCGGCGTGACGCCGCCGACCACCTGCGTGCCGTAGTCCTTGCACTGCTTGGTATGGAAGGCCCCCGCCGAGCCGGTGATGCCCTGACAGATCAATCGCGTTTGGCCGTCAACGAGAATGCTCATAGGGAGGTCAAGATAGCGAACCAGCTTGCTCCGCACAAAATGTGGTATAATCCGTCCCCGGTAAGGGAGTCACCTCAGTTCTGTATCACGCGGCAGGGACGCTGCTGATCGATGCGCGACAAGTTCGGTGCGTCCAGACTCATTTCGTCAGTTTAGGAAAGCGATCAATTCATTTGTCGGCAGCTTCACACAAAGCAAACGCAATGACAGACGCAACGCGATCGCAGGCGTGGTGCATCCCGGCTTCGAGGTGCATCATCAGCCTGCCCGTGTCTCGCAGCAACGCCCGCGCCGAACGGGTTCCCGGCGACGTTGCGCGTTCTGCCGCTAAATCGCGGCCTGCCTGCTCGCGTTCAGACCCATAAGCGCTGGAGCAGCAGACCGAACTCGAGCCGTGGCACAATATCCACGGCTCTTTTTTTTTCTCAAGTCATCCATTCTTTGCGCCACCTGCCATCAAACGCTGGGAATCCAGCCCCGTAGTCAATGCACCCTACGGATCAAGATCGTATCGACGCAGCCGCCCGGCGCGCGACAATATCAGGGCGTCAAGCTGCACCTCCACGGAGGACGTGCTACTCATTTCCCAGCACCTTGAAAGAAAGGAAGAGTTATGACATTCACCATGCGATCGCAGAGGTGGGTCATCATGGCGTTGGCGCTGATGATCAGCTTGCCTCTGACCATCAGCACCGCCCGCGCCGACTGGAACCCCGGCGACGGCTACAAAATGCACTACCCGCAACTGCCCGATCCCAATGGATGGGATGTCGAGTTCGTCTCACTGACCAACAAGATCGGTGATGACTGGCTTTGCACCGGCACCGGGCCAGTATCCGACATCCACATCTGGCTGAGCTGGCAGAAAGACAACATCGAGGGCGGTGGTCTACCCGGCGTCATCGACAACGTGGGCGTGGAAATCTACAGCAACGTGAACCCCGACGCGCTGCTGCCATACAGTCGGCCCGGCGACTTGCTCTGGAGCCGAAGCTTCTCCGCTGCCGAAATCACCCGCCGATCCTACGGCCAGGGCGACCAGGGCTGGTACTCTCCGCAGTTGGGCATGCAGCAAGGCACCGCCTGGAGTCGGCCGGACCACCAGTTCTTCGAGCAGATGAACATCACCAACTTCGACGCTCCGTTCATCCAGACCGAGGGCGAAATCTACTGGCTGGTGATGTGGGTGGACTGGATCGGCACGCAGAATCCCGCCGGTTGGAAGACCTCCGAATCGCCACACTTCATGGACGACGCGGTGTGGTACGACTATCTGGAGCCGAACCCGGACCTGCGCTGGCACGAGATCGTCGATCCCATCACGATGCAGTCGCTGGACCTGGCCTTCGTGATCACGCCGGAGCCGACGACACTGCTGCTGGCGGGTTGCGGCCTGCTGCTGATGGCGTGGCCGCACCGCCGTTGAACTGATGGCAGACCAAACGCGGCCTGCTGCTCGCGTTCAGACCCGAATACGCTTGAAGCAGCGGACCGACCCATGAGCCGTGGCGCTACACCCACGGCTCTTTTGTTAAACAACAAGCTATCGCAGCTCCTTCGCCCGCCGGATCACGCGCTGCCAGTCGAACGCCGGGCCGGGATCAACCTTGCTGGTGGTGATGTGATGGTGTCCGAGCAATCCATGCCACTGCTCGAACTGCTGCGGGCTGAGCACGTAGTCTTGCTGTGGCCAGGCTAATTCCAGCTTGGGGAAGATGCGCGAAAGCGCGGCCGTCAGGTGAGAAAGCGATTCGTATTGTGCGTCGGTGTAGTCGTATTGGGTCAGCAACCGATGCTGGATTTCGCCCTGCACCGGATACGGCCGGGCCGGCCGCAGCGTGGGATAGATGCGTCCGGGCGGCGGCGTCAATCGCACGCCGAACATGTCCCGCGTGTACCACTTCTCGAACAGCGGCGTGTTGATGTCGCGGAACGCCCCGAGGTTGGCGATCTCCACGCCGATGCTGCGCGAGTTGGCTTCCGAAGCGTGCCAGGCCCGGTGCTGAAGGTCCATCGTCTGGTAGATGGTGCCGTCGATATCGAGCATGAACTGCACGCTCAGCCCGCGCTTCTCCAGGATCGAAAAGCAGCGGGGCGATGTTCCGGCCGCGTCGTAGTGGATCACGAACTGATCGACCATCCCCTGCAACTGCTCGAACCCGGGCGGCTCGTGATTGGGCTCGTCGCGCGTGACCCGATCGTTGAAGTGCCCGCCGCGGTAGGCGTTGAACCCCTGGGGATCAGTCCACAACACCACCGGCGCTCCGATGGAATAACGCCGCCCGCAGATGACGATCTGGTCCCCGCTGTCACTGCTGATCGGCGGCGTCGGAGCCTGGTAAGCAGTGGGGCGCGGCGCCAGCGTCGGCGTCGCAGTACAACCGGCAATCAACAGCAGCAGCGTGATCAGGGTACGTCGATTCTTCATGCCTCCAGTGTATCGCACTGGTCTGGCAGGAGAAATCGAATTGAACCGCAGAGACGCGGAGGACGCGGAGGAAGGCAGTAACCGCAGATGACGCAGATTCAGATTTTAGCCACGGATGGACACGGATAGGCACGGATGAGGAATGCTTCGTGGGCCAACAAGGATTCCTGGCATCCCTTGTTTACCTGCATCGCCTTATTTTCGTGATTGCATCGCCTGAAAAATCTGGCGTGCTCGACTTATATTGTCATTCACCTCTTTTTCAGAAATGATGGTGTCAGGATTTTCCAACACTGGGGCACAGAGTCTTTTCGTGGCTGCTGCCCCCATGACGACAAATGAGTACCCGCCGCACAGCGTGGCAATGTAATTGCGCATTTCGTGCTCGACACCTTCTTTGGTTCTGAGTTCCGATGCCGTTCGGTTAAGCGTATTTGCCGTTGAATACTACATTGCAATTATGTAGGCAAGATTTACATCCCGGACTATACCTAGCTGATGAACATTGGCTTGGTACGCTTCAGTAGGTAAGTATGGGAATCTGGTAATAGTTACACTTTTTTGTTTGAGTAACTGCTCAAAGATGGTTATTAGAGTATTTAATTCTTGGTGAATAACTTCGAGTTCACCAGCCAACGTTGCAAGTAAAATTTTTCGTGTTTGAGTTCTTGATTGCCGATTGGCCCACCAGTTATCTATACGGTTGGTAATCACCCCCACTAAGGCAGCAGCAATCACCAGAAACAGAGGCGATTCGTGCCATGGGGTTGGAGTATTATTGCCTGTGGCAGCTATTACATGAATGAAAGCCCGTGTGGTGAGAAGCATTGGATGATTCCTTGGTCAACTCAATCTAAGATTCAGATGAAAAACGAGAGAAAGGATATTGTGTCCGAGTAATTCCGGGATTGCAACCTTATCTATGTGCTATTGTCACGGGATTCGTCGAGAGAGGCAAGGATAAAGTAGGAAGTGAGTGGTAGGGAGTAGGGCGGGAACGACGTTCTTATTCTTGGTCTATTTCCTTCGTGTCCTTCGTGCCTTCGTGGCTTCATCCTCTCCTAATCCGTGCCCATCCGTGTCCATCCGTGGCTAATGTTTTCCCCATCTGCGTCATCTGCGATTTCTCCTCTCCTGTCTTCCTCCGCGTCCTCCGCGTCTCTGCGGTTCAATTCTCCGGATATACTCACGGCATGGCTCGGATCGGTGCGGTGATACTGATCGTGTTCGCGGCCGGCTGTTCCATGCACGACGATCGGTCGTGGATTCATCCGCACCGCGAAGGCCTGTCCTTCGAAGCGCCGGATATCGATCTGACTTTCTATCGCTCGCCGCAGCAGCGCATCGGCCAGGATCCCGACCTGTCCGTAGCCGTAGCCATTTCCGGGGGTGGTGAGCGGGCGGCCAACTTTGCGGCTGGGATCTTTGTCGGCCTTGAACGCATCCGTCACTCCGCGCAACCCGAGCACAACGCCCTGGGTGAGATCGACTACGCCTCGACCATCTCCGGCGGGGGCATGGCCATGGGTGTCTATGTCGCCAGCCTGCACGACTACGTCGCGGCGCATCGTTCGCTTGAAGGCTACAGCTTCGAGAAAGCCTTCGACCCGGCCGGCGGCCCCGGCACCGATCCCGACCTTCGCCGGCATCTGGAACGCTCCTACACCGATGTGCTGTTGGAAGGGATGTTCTCGCTGACCCGTTTGAAGTTCATCACCCGCGGCAACTTCCTGGAGCGCTCGTTCAACAATGAATTGCTCGGCGGCACATTCCGGGGGGATGACCTGATGTTGGGCGATCTGTTCGCACGTGCCGGCGAAGGCCCGGGCCCGGATTACTATCTGCCGTTCTGGGTGCCCAATGCCTGCAGCTACGAAAACGGCGCGATCTTTCCTTTCACGCCCGACATTCTCAAGCTCTACCAGGTCACGCGCTACACGCACAACCTCAAGCACGTGACCTTCAGCGACGACCTGCCGCTCGATTCGCCCGACTATCAGCGCTGGATCGAAGCGATGCCGGTGTCGGTCGGTGTCACCGCCAGTGGGAATTTTCCGGGGGCCGTGCCCGCCACCACGCTCGGCTCGCGCATGGACCCGCTCAATCCCTGGCTGCACCTGTTCGACGGCGGGCTGGCCGACAACCTCGGCGTCATGACCGCATTGAACCTGCTGCGACAGGAGCAGCGTCTCGATGCTGAAGCTGAGCAACCGAAAGTACGACGCAAGGTGTTGCTGGTCATCGATGCCTATCAGGGCACGTTCGCGCCGTTTTCCAAATCCCGCCGCTCGCCCACCGCCGTGGAGATCACCATTCGTCTGATGACCATCTCGCTGGACTCCTGGCGCGGCCGGCATCGCGCCATCCTGCGCTCGGTGACTGAAAGCGACGATCCCGATCAACAGATCACCTGTATCTTTCTGAACTTCGAAGACCTGCTGGGCCTGTACACCTATGAACCGCTGTTCGATGACGACTTCACCGAAGACGATCTGCGCCAGTTGATGCAGGCCAGCGACGGGCAGGAGCGAGGCGATGATTGTGCCTGGTCGCCGTACCTGATGGCCCGCTCGATCGCCACCAGTTTCGACGTCACGCCGCCCGAGCAACGCTTCCTGCTGGCCGCCGGCCGGTACTGTGCCCGCCTGCACGCCGACGAGATCAGCGAAGCGCTGGGGTGGAAAGAGAAAACGGATTGAACCGCCAAGACGCCAATAGCGCCAAGATAAGGAGGCAGATAAGCAATAGCCACAAAAAGGCACAAGATTCGCAAAAAGAAGATGTTGACAAAGACATGCTTTTGTGTCTTTTGCGCCTTTTTGCGGCCAAACTCTTTGTCTTTATCTTGGCGCTCTTGGCGTCTTGGCGGTTCAACATGAATAACGGAAATGCTTCATGACTCAACAGAACCCCATCCCCGTGCTCGTCGTCCACGGCATCGCCCAGCGCAAGCGCGACAAGGTCGAAGCTGACGTCGCCCACATGAACGAAGCGCTGGGTGAAAAGTACGAACTGATCCCGGTTTACTGGGGCGACTTGGGGGCCGACGACGCGCATCTGGATCGGCTGATGGGGCGCTATGAGCAGCGGGCGGAAGGGTTCTGGTCGATGGCAGCCGACTCGGCGCTGCGGCCGGTGGTCAAGAGTTGGGGCAAGTCGCTGTCGTGGGTGACCAAACGCCGCGGTGATCGTGAGCTGGCAGCGGAGATTCGTGACCTGTCCCGCCGCAATGCCGAGTTGATGGACCAGCGTGTGCGCGGCTACGTCAATGACCGGTTTCAATCGATGCGTCGATGGATGACCGGCGCCCTGCTGCCGTGGATCGCCGACGTGATGGTGTATCAAAGCCACAGCTATCGCCGCAAAATTCACGAGCGCGTGCGCCAGGTGATGGCCGAGCGCTTGCCCCCGCAAGCGGGCACCGCCGCCATGCCGCTGCACGTGATCGCCCACAGCCTCGGCGGCATCATCATCTTCGACATGGCCATGGCTGAAAACAATCCGCTGCACATCCAGCACCTGGTCACCCTCGGCTCGCAGCCCGCCTTCTTCCACGTCATCGACCCCCGCGGCGACCTCACGCCCTTCACCGGCCACCCCGTGACGCTCCCACCCAACTTTCGGGGGTGGACCAACATCTGGGATCAGCACGACATGCTGGCCTTCAGCGTGGGTGAAGTCTTCCGCCTGCACGACGGCAAGTTGCCGCGCGAAATGCCCGTCCGCTGCTTCCGCAGCACCGGCCTGCTCCGCAGCCACCAAGGCTACTGGACCCGCGCCGCAGCTTTGCGCTGCATCCGTAAGGCATTGGATGAAGCGGAGTGAACCGCAGAGACGCGGAGGACGCGGAGGAAGACGGGAAAGGAGATACCGCAGATTGCGCAGATTTCGCAGATTCGGATTTCGGTTTTAGCCACGGATGGACACGGATGGGCACCGATGAGGAATGCATTTGGGAACTAAGAGCAGAAAAAAGAACTCACCACAGAGGACGCAGAGATCGCAGAGAAAAACCGGAATAAGCTTGAATTCAAGTATTTTAGCTCTGTGTTCTCTGCGTTCTCTGCGGTGAATTCCGGTTCTTTT